>JBDTYJ010000014.1:0-32681 GCA_040005755.1 Pseudomonadota bacterium | reverse complement strand
CGTCGAGCGCGCCCGCCTCGCGGATCCAGAGCTTCCGCTCAGCTATCGTTTGGCAGAAATGGCAGCGCGCCGGCGAGGCGACGGTCAAGCGTTGCTGACCGCGCTGCGCGCGCGCCGCGATGCGGCCGATGACCCAATCGAGCGCTCGCTCGATCTGGTGCGGGAGGCACTGCTCGTTGCTGAAACAGATCTCTCCTCGGCTGAGCAGCTGCTGGAAGAGGCACAAAAGGCTCGCCCCTGCGATCTCGCCCTGCGCGAACTGTCCGAGCGGATGGTAACCACCGAGGATACCGCGCGCGCGCTCTGGCGCGAAAGGTTGGCTGAGAGTAGTGAAGGGCCCGTGCGCGGCCGCCTGTTTGCGGAAGCGGCTCTGGAACACGCGCGCGCTTTGGACTACGGAGCCGCAACGCACAACGCCTTCCTCGCCGCGGACAATGATGCGGGCGAGCTCGCGCAGGTCATGGCTGAGCGTTTGGCTGCGTGGGGGCCGGCCGCCGCGCGCTTGTCAGAATCGCTCTTGGAACGCGCGCGAAGCAGCGACAATCCGCTGCAGCAGCGCCAGCTTTACGAGCGCTTGAGCCAGCTCGACCAAGCGCGTGGCGACAACTCCAGTGCGTTGCTTTGGCAGACTGCGATCTTGGAACAATCGCCGCAACATTTGCCCACTTTGCGTCGCCTGGAGCACGCCTACCTCACGGGCGATCGCCTGGCTGAGCTGGAACCAATTGTCGTCAGCTTGGCCCGTGTCTTGGACGCGGTCGAGGCCAACGGGCACGCGCGCCTTGCTGCGCGCTTGCGCGTTCGCCGAGGCGCCTGGGCGGAAACGCGCGAGCTCGCGGATATCGCGGTAGCGCACGCCCCGAACGAGCTGTGGGCATTGCGCTCACTCAGCGCGCACGCGCGCGCGGCGGAAGACAGCGAGCTTGGGCTGCGGGTCGACCAGCGTCTTTTCGAGCTGTGCGACAACCCGCTCGACAAAGGCACGCTGGCCTTGCGTGCCGCGGAAGCTGCTGCCCGGCTGGAACGGCCACAGGACACCAAGCGGCTGCTCTACGCTGCGCTAGAGCAAGTCCCCGACCACCTACTGGCGCTCACCACGCTGTCCGAGGTGCTCGAGGCGTCCGAGGAGTACGCCGCCGCCGCCCAAGCTCTCGAGCGCGCCGCGCAAGCGAGCCACGTACCGGCGCACCAAGTCAGCGCCTGGCACCAAGCGGCTGTGCTCTGGCTGGACAGAGCCGGTGATACCGAACGCGGGCGCGCCGCATTGGAATGTGCCGTCGCACTCGATATCGGTCACGAAGACGCCGTGGTGCGCCTGCAATCCTTGTATGTCGCAGCCAACGAGCGCCAAAAGCTAGCGGAGTTGCTGCAGCGTCGGCTCGAGCACACCACCGATCCGGAAGAGCGCGTCGCGATCGAGGTCACGCGTGGCCGGGCCCTGGCTGAAGTGGGCGAGAAGGACGCCGCGAAAGCTGCGCTCGCCGCGGCGCTCGACGCGAACCCTGATCACGCAGAGGCACTCGAAGCGTTTGCCAGCCTGTGTTTGGAGGAGGGCGATTGGTCGTCGGGCGAGCAAGCGTTGATTCGTTTGGCGCGACGAATGAGCGACCCTCAGCGCCAGGCGCACATCTATCGCCGTCTGGGCGAGCTCTACGACACCGCACTCCCCAATGCTGAGCGCGCGGAGCTGGCTTACAAGGAAGTCCTGAAGCGCGACCCCGAGGACGACGAAACGGTGGCGCGTCTGGTGCACGTGTACGGTCGCTTGGGGGACAAAGCGACGGCGCTGTCGCTGCAAGCGGATCTGCTGGCACGCGCGAAAACGCCAGAAGAAAAGCGCGACCGCACGCTGGCGCTCGCGATCGTCGAGGAACAAATTGTCGGCGAGCGCAAACGTGCCGAGCAAACGTTCGATAGGTTGCGCAAGGACTTTCCATACGACAGCGCCGTACTACGCGCTGTGGCTGAGTTCCAACAGCGCGGCGGCGAAACGCGGGCCATGCAAGTCCTTCTCGATCGAGCCGCCACGGATGCGCGCCGCGCGCTCGGCACCGGTCGCTTCGAGCCAGCCTTCTTCGAAGTCTTGGCCACCGTCGCGGAGCTCAGGCAGGTCGGAGACACCGCCCTCGTCGCGCATGCCACGTTGGCCGCGTTGCACGGAGAGGAGGTACCCGTGCCCGCCGCAGGGCCGCTTGCGGGCGACCCGCGTCTGGATGAGCTGCTGGCCCCCGACTTGGTCAGCCCTCCGTTGCGTGCGCTGCTCAAGAAAACCGGCGACGTCCTGGACGCGGCCTACCCGGTCGATTTGCGCGCGCTGCGCGCAGCGCCGCTACCGGTCGCTTCCGCGGCATTCACCAGCTACGTGCAGCAGGTCGCAGCCGCGTTCGGCATTCGTGGCATCGAAGTCTTCGCCTCGGCGGCGCTCGGCCCGGTGTGCATGCCGGTAAGTACGAATCCGCCGCAACTCGTATTCGGACAAGCGCTCCTCGATAGCGAAGACGACGCGGCGCGCTACTTTCTGTTGATCCGCTGCCTCAAAATTTTGCAGGGCAACGCGGCCGCATTGTCGCGTACGGCGCCCGTCGAATTGTGGCCGGTTTTGGCTGGTTTTTTGAATATTTTCGCCCCCAACTGGATCCCACAAGGGGTCGACGCGAAGAAGCTCGCGGACGCGCAGAAGCGCATCGCGTCGGTCATGCGCGCCAATCTCGACGACGACGTCCCGGTCTTGGCTCTGGAGGTAATCGGAGCCATCGGCAACCGCGCAAGCCTGCTCGGCACCGCGTTGCATCAGTGGGGCAATCGCACGGCGCTGCTCTCGGCGGGCTCGCTCGTCGCTTCATTGCGCGGTGTCGCCCTAGCTAGCGGGCAAGCCGGCGGTGCGCCGCGCGAGGGCGCCGAACGCGTGAAATGGATCGTGCGCAATCCCGAAGCGCGAGATCTCGCGACCTTCGGTGTGAGCGAACAGTACGCCGAAGCGCGTGCACGCCTGGGCTTGAACCGCTGAAGGCCCTTCCGAGCGGCCCGGTCAACGTACGTCGAAGATCACGGCTTCGCTGTGCACCCCCTCAGCCGTTGTCACGCGCGCGCGGTGGCTGCCCGGCTCGAGCCGCCAGGGCAGCCGAAACGGCGCCCTCAAAGTCGCGATGCGGCGTTCATCCACGAAGAACATGAGTTTGTCGCTTGCAGCGCGCGCCTCCAGCACGATCTCCTGCTCGGCGCGGGCGCCGGGATCGATCACGAAACGCGCTTGGGGGCTCGGGAAAATCAGCTGCGGCATGCTCCTAGGCGAGCGCGCCGCTGCCACACCGGGGCAGCGCGCTGAGAAAGCCTCTGGCGCGAGCGGACGCTGCGCCTGGTGCGCAAAATTCTGATACTCCCGCGGATAGCGTTCGAACACGCGCAACTCGGTATGCGAACAACCGGGGCCAGCGCGCAATGAACTAACGGGATCGAGCGCAACGACTTCATGCATGTCGCACTTGGCGCGTGGCTCGCGTCCGGGGACGAACCATTCACGTCTGTGGTGCGGACAAGACTCGGAGGCTAGGTCGCCGCTCAGCTCGCACACCTCCGCGCGGGCCAGCCCGCTATGATCCACGAGCGAGGTGGGAGTGCGCCCGCGCATCGCGGCTAACATCACTTCATGAAATAGTGGCCCGGCTCCCGTCACCCCGGTGGAGCCCGTCATCGGCGTGCCGTCGAAGTTCCCCGCCCACACCGCGACCGTGATTTCGTGCGTGAAACCAACCGTCCAATTGTCGCGAAAGCCTTTGGAAGTGCCAGTTTTCGCAGCGACCGGAAACGGAAAAGCCAGCGGACCGCCGATGCCAAACTCGGGCGAGCGCGCCAGGTCGTCGGATAAAATATCGTTTAGGACTGCCGCGATGCGCGGCTCAATCACGGGCACTGCCGCGGGCAGCGTTCGCGAAAGGTGCGCGCCACTGGCCAGCGTGGCCTCACGGTAGAAGGAGAGCGGCAGAAAAAGGCCGCCACGCGCCAGCATGGCATAGGCCTGCGCCAACTCGCTCAACCTCACTTCCCCGTCGCCCAGAGCGAGCGCTGCGCCATAGTGCTCGGCGCTATCTTGAAGTGAATTGAAGCCCACGCGGTGCAACAGCGAAAGGACCTGCTCGGGGCCAACGCGCGACGCTGTATACACGGCCGGCACGTTCAGTGAATTGGCGAGCGCGTCACGCAGTAACACTGGCCCGTGAAACCGGCCGTCGTAGTTTTTCGGCGAGTAAAGACCGTCGGACGTCGGTAGGTCCAGCTCCAGATCAGGCAGGCGCGTCGCGGCCGTCATGCCCAAAATAGACATGGCCGCGGCATACACAAATGGCTTGAGCGCCGACCCTGGCTGGCGCAGAGCGCGCGCACCGTCGTTCTGACCGAGCGCCTTGGTCGAAAAATAGTCCGGAGCGCCCACGTACGCGAGCACGTCCCCGCTTTGGTTGTCGACCACCACGACCGATACCGAGCTCGCGCCGAATTCCGCCACATAGCGCGCCGCGCGGCGCGACAGCTCGGAGACCTCACGCTGCAAGCCAGAATCGATGGTCGTGCTCAGCCGTTGCACACGCTCGCCGCGCAGCTCGGGCGCGAGCGCGCCCGACATCAAGCCCTGCACCAAGTGCTCGCTGCCACCTTGCAGCAAGCCACGGCTGAGGCGCAATGGTTCCAGCTCCGCAGTGTGCGCGGCCTCAGCATTCGTCAAAGCGCGCGCCAACATGCGCTCCAGCACTCGATCTCGCCGACGCACTACGGCGCGCGTGCCGCGAGCTGGATCGTACAAGGTTGGCCCACGCGGGATAGAAACCAATGCCGCCGCCTCGGCCAGGTCCAACGCGCGCGCGGGTTTGTCCAGATAGTAGCGACTGGCAGCGTCAATCCCGCGCAAATTCGGCCCAAATTCTACGCGGTTCAGGTACTCCTCGAGAATCTGCGCCTTGCTCAAGCTCGCTTCGATGCGAAGGGCGAGCGCAAGCTCCCGCCATTTGCCAAAGAACGATCGCGGCCTCGGTACCACCGTGCGCGCGAGTTGTTGGGTCAGCGTACTCGCGCCCGAGACCAACTTGCGCTGCCATACGGCTTGTCCGAACGCGCGCACCATTGCCAGCACGTCCAGCCCGGGGTGTTGATAAAAGCGCGCGTCTTCTGCCGCGAGCAAAGCCTTGACTACGTCCGAGGGAAGCTCTCTCAAAGTTACGCGCGACGACAGCTTGCCGTCCTTCGACCGCACCTCGCGAATCACCAGACCCGCGCGATCCAACACCTGTGTGCTGAGCCCAGCTCCTGAATCGCGCAGAGCACTCGGCAATGGCTCGCGCGCGGCGCACACGAGCAGCCAGAGCGGCGGCGCGAGGGTGAGCGCGATCAGCGCCAAAATTGAGCGCTGCCAGCGCTTCATTGCACGCTCACTAACGCAGCCCCGTTACGCCCGAAGGTTTCGGGCGTATACATTTCTTCCACCCGCGTCGAAGGCAGTACGAATTTGCCCAGCGTGGTGGCGCGCGCCAAATACCGGTAGTGGTACATGCCGGCGGCCATGTGATCGACGAAGAACAACACGCGATCATCCCGCAACTCGCGCTGCGAGTAGTCTTCGAAGAACGTGTGGCCCGCGGCGAGCTCGTCACGCGCCTCGCCCTCCGCGCAACCGTCGCACGGCGACGCTCCCGCCTCGTCGAGCGTGGTCGAGCTGGTCGCGAGGTGGCTGTCTACGGCTTCAAAGCCGGCGGGCAGCGGGTCATCCACGACCACGAAATCACGCGGGCTGGGCGTCACAATCACCAGATCCGCCAGCACCAGATCACCGCCCGCAAAGCGCGCCGCGGAAGTGTCTGCAATGCTGGCCAGCGCCTGCGGCAGGCCTTCGGGGGTGACCGGACGCAGGGCCTTCTGCACGAAAAAGCCTTGATCCAGCGTATCTGTCGGCAGAGTTCGGCGCGCGTAGCGCAAGCGCGCTTGATAAAACATCGTCCCGGGGCCGCGCTTTTCGAAGGTCAGTGAAGCACCCGAAAGGCCCGCAAGCTTGGCGATCTCCACGCGCCCTTGCTGACTGCTCAAGCTGCGCCCGTGCAGGTCGGCGGTCAGCACCGCCGTATGTCCGAGTAGCGCGCGGACCTGAAAGTCCGGCACGACTTTTTCTTGCGCCTTGCGGTAAGCATCCAACGCCAAGAGCGCGTAGCTCGTTTCCTGTGTGGTGCGCCAGGTACCGTTTACCCGCTGACGCAGCAGCCCGCGCGCGAGCTCAGCCGCCAACGGATGATCCGGCTTAACGGTCAAGAGCGCACGCAACACAAGCGCGGCCGTGCGCGCCTGCGAGTCCATCAACACCGCATACTCGTCGCCCGTGTTTTCGCCCACGAAGGCCGCGTCATTCTCGATGCGTAACGCGTTCTCCAGATCCGGCAGCAGCCCTTGAGCCAGCTTTTGCTGCGTCTTGCTCACGCCCAGCGCGTGCAGGAGCAGCGCTTTGGCGAACAAAGGCAGCTCTTTCCTGCGTTCGTACAGCTTCTGCTGATAGCCCACGTCCGGCGCGCCCATATCGGCCAGCACGTCCAGCACGAAGGCCACTGTGGGCAGCCGGTACGTGTCCTCGGGCGTGTCGGCGAGGTAACGGCGTAAGTAATCGCGCCCGCGGTCGAACACGGCTTTCGGCACCGCCGCCCCGTGCTGACTGGCCTGGCTCAGCACGAACAGCGCGTACGCGCCGACCCACGGGTAGCTCTCGGTTGATGAAGGCCAGAGCCCGAAACCGCCATCATTGCGCTGCCGTGAAATGATCTCGGCGATCGTGTGCGGCACCACTTTATCCAAATTCAATGGCAGGGGGATGTTGAAATCCTTGGCCAAATCACGCAGCGGCACGAGCGGGATCAGCATGCTCGACAGCTGCTCGGTACACCCATAAGGATACTCCACCAGCTGCGAGACACCCGCGCCGAGCCCGACCAACGCGGTCGAGGAAACACTGATGTCCAGCTGCCCAACGTCCGACCGAATCGTGGACAGATCGCCCAGCGCCTCGACCACCGAATCCTGGGATTTGCCGTATAAAGCCACGGCTTCCAGCGTCGCCGGGGCCGTAATTTTGCGCTCGACCTCCAGCGCGTCTTTCTCGCCCCCAGCGCTGACATCGAAGCGCAATTGGGCCGTTCCTGCCGCCTCGGCACGGAACGGAAAACGCACTTCGAGTGATTGATCGCGCGTCAAGCTCAGGCTGCGCGTCCCTTCACCCGTAAGTGTGATGCCTTTCGCATGCACCTGAACAGTGACCTGACCTGGGTCGAAGTTCTTGGCCGAGACCACCACGCCGGCCTCCATCGCGTCACCTGCGCGGAGGAAGCGCGGCAATTCCGGGCGCGCCATCAGGTGCTTGCTCGTCGTCACGGAGGCAGCCCCGAAGCCGTAGTGATCGCCGTCGCTGACCGCAACCGCCATGATGCGATACGTGGTCAAGCTCTCCGGGAGCTTGAAGTGCACGTGCGCTTTGCCGTTCGCGTCGGTCAACAGCGCGGGGTTGAAGTACGCGGTTTGCCGAAAATCACGGCGCGCTGGGCTCATGTCTCCGCCGCCACCGCCATCCCTGCCCTTCTCGTCGCCCAGCGCGCCATCCAAGGCTTCCAAGCCGAGGTGCGCCATGCCCTCGCGTGATTCGAGTGTGGCCACGCCCAGCGGCCGCGGTTTCGTAAACACGGGGATCGGGTCCGGGACCTTGTAGCCGATCAGCGAGAGCACGCCTTCGTCGACCGCGTACAAGGTGACTTCCGTGGCTTGCGGCTTGCCAGCGTGATCCTTCACGTCCACGTCCACGTTGATCTCGCCGCCGGGGGCGAAGTCCGTTTTGTCCGCGCGCACGGCCACCGCCAGCCGGCGCGCCTCGGGGTCGATTCTCAGCTCGGTGTAGCCGACGCGGTACGGTGCACCGAGCGCTGCTTTTTCCTTCACGGAGCTCGGGCGCACCAAGTGCACCGACACGAAGGCGTTGGGCCGCAAATCCTCGGTTATTTTGAGGTCAATGGTGGGTGTTGGGCCATGCAGGTGGCGGCGCTCCGAGCGATAGATCCCGGCACGCTCCACAGTCACCAGCGCCTCTGCGTCCGGAAATGGAGATTTTACGAGCACGCGCGCCGTTTCACCGATCTGATAGGACGGCTTATTGCTCTTTAGCTCCACGTTCAGTTTGTCGCTGTCGGCAAAGCCGGTGCCCGCCTCGCCAATCCCGTACATGCCGAGCGCGGACTCGGCCACGTTACCGCGGCTATCTTTCGCTACGGCGTGCAGCACGTGATATCCAGCTTCGGTCAAGTCGAGCGAGCACGGCGCTGGCAACGCGCCGGTGCTAACCGTGCACGAAGACACCACGCGATCCACCACCTTACTTACCAGCCGCGAATCATTGCCGGCCTGGCCCTGGCGAGCGTACGTCCAACGCCGCGAGATGAGCTCCACTTTGACCGACTTACCGCTTAGCTTTTCGCCTTTTGGTGAGAGCGCAAGCACACTGGTCACGAGTTTCCCAGGCGCGGGCGCAAAGTAATCTTCTGGCTCTTTCAGCCCCAGATAGAACTCCGCCGGGTGCACGATGGCCGAAGTGCTGGAAGCGATGCTCTGCCGGGAGATGTCGGTCACGTCCGCTTCGGCGGTCAACAGCTCGGGCCCGCGTTGCCCGGGCAACGCAAGCTGGTGTGAAAAGGTGACGCTACCTCGCGCATCGAGCTTCGCATGCTGCGTCAGCAACTCACCCGAGTTCAGCGCCGCCTCTTCGAGGTCTGCGTGGAACGCAGCGGCGCTCGTCGAGAAACCGGCAGAGTTCGGCACTTCAAACCCGCTCGGCGCGCGCGACACCGTGTAACGCACCGAGGCCGCTGCCATCGGCGCGCCGAACAAGTAATCGGCGTGCCCGGTCCACTGTGCGGTGTCGCCCCGCACATAGCTCGGCTTGCCACTCTCGACGCCCACCTTGAACTCCGCCGGCCGATACTCGGACACATCGAATGACTCGTACACCACGTCGTCGGAAGCAGTCGCGCGTAGCTGCCACGCGCCCAGGTGAGCACTTTCCGGCACCTTGAAGTGCGTGGCGAACGTGCCGAATTTGGTCAACTTCAGCGTCTGCGCCGACACTTTCTCCGAGTCTGGTGAGTACAGCTCGATGCTGATTTCGTCACCGGCTGGCGTCGCATTGCCACTCTGCAGCTCGCTACGCAAAATTCCCTTCACCTGCACGTCGTCACCCGGACGGTAAATGCCGCGCTCGGTAAACAGCAAACCGTAAGTGTGGCGCTTGCCCGAACCGTCGAACGGCACCGACAGCCGCCAGGGCGACAGAAAGTCGCGCGCTTTTTCGAACGTCCAATCCGTGCCGGCCCGCGCCACCAACAACGCGTCGGCGTCACCCTCCGCTTCGTCGAGGTTCGGCTTGTAGTCGGGCATCAGCGCAATGCCCTGCGCGTCAGTCTGGTATTCTTGTGTCTGCTCCGCGAGCCCGAGGATGCTCACTTTCGCACCCGCCACCGGTTGCCCGGTGGAGATGCGCGTCACCCAGGCCAATGACCCGTCGGGTGACAGCTTTGCCGTGATCGCCAAATCCGTCACCTTAAGGATCTTGAACTGCTCGAGCGAACGGTAGTCCTTCGGGTGATGTTCGTACTCCACGCCGATCGCCAGTGCGCCTCGTGCGGGATCCCCGAGAACGCCGCTCAGACTCAGATTTTCCTGGTTGATGTGGTTGGTACCCGCCTTCGGCAGCACGCTCTGCGCGCGCGCCTGCGGCAGGCTTTTGAACAACTTCCAACGTTCGTCGGGGTTGTTTACGCGGCCCAGCGCGAGTGCGTTCTCAGGCGTCAATGCCGCCGTGCTGAGCGCAAAGTGTTTCACGTTGACTGAACCGACCACGATCGTCGATGCGACGCGCGCATCAAGCGTTTGTCCCTGCACGCCGATCTCGACCGCGGGAAAATAGTCATCAACGGCCAACGCTTGTGCGTAGGCACGGCCCAACGTCTGCCCGTGCACGTCCTTCAGATCCCCATTCACACGTAGCGTGTACTTTTGGCCGGCTTGAAACGGCGCCGCGATGCTCAAGTACGTGACGGGCGTGGTTTCGTCGGTCCAATTCTCATACCGAATCGCCACCGGCGGCGTGATGGACAGCGCGCGCTTCAAGTCCTTCAGCGGCACGGGATTGCTGAGCTCGAGCGACCACGCAGCGCCCGGCATACATTGTTCATGAGGCGTTTCTCGATCGCAATTCACGCTCTGCACGGCCAGCGGACCGTACGTCTCGACCGGAATTTGAAGCGCCGAGGCCATTGGCAGCGGGCCTTCGAGCCCCGTCAACGCTCCGGATACGTCGAGCGTGATCTGCGCGTGGATCGGCAATGGCCGAGCCGGTCGCAGCTCGAGCCGCTTTGGTTCGGAAGGGTTGGGGCGAACGCTGGCAAACCCCAGCACCTCCGTCTTCCCCGCAACCACCGCGGTGAGCTTGCTCAGCGCGCGAAATTTTTCTGGGTCCACGCCCTGATTGAAATGCAGTGTGAACGTCGCGTTCGGCTGCAAGCCGCGCGCCCCCGAGCCTGGCTCACTGTCCACCAACTTCAAGCGCGGGGTCGAGAACTTAAACGTGTATGCGGTGCCGAGCGAGGAGCCATCGAGCGCACGCAGCTCGGCGGGCGCGCTCACCGTGTACTCGGTGGCACCGGGCAAGTGCGGGCTTTCCGGAACGAAGCGCAAAGCGTGTGTGCCCACCCACAACCAGCGCCCGGCAATCGAGGGCGATATAGCGAGCGCAGGCGTCGGGCTGCCCGCAAGCTCCAACTTGCGAAGCGGACGACTAAACACCAAACTCAGCTCGCTGACCTCATTCGCCTCCCCCTCCGGCCCTGCGAACACGACGCGAAATGCGCCCTCCGAAGCCTTGTTCCCGCCTAACGCGCCGGGCGCGAGCGCACCGTTGCCGGATTTCACGCGCGGCCGCGCGCCCTCCATGCACGCCGCTCCAAAGACGAACAGGCCGCCGAGCAACAGGGACCAGAACAGCACTCGGGAGCGCAGCGGCGTGGGGATGGTCATGAGTTTCAGGGCTGAGTCAGCAACAGGCGTGCCGCGGCCGCAACGGCTGAATTTGGCTGAATCGGGCCATCCAACGTGGTCACGCGGACGCGCCCTTCGCGTCTTTTCGACCACAGCGTTGAGCGCCGTGCTGCTGTGCGCCGCTGCAACCCGCGCGCCCGCCGAGCCGGCGGCGCGTTTCCCGGACGCGCCAGCAAGCAGCGCTTCTGCGGGGCACTCCGTCAGCGCAGAGCCCGTCAACGCTGCACGCGCTAGTTCGTCTGTTCCTGCTGTGGACGGCGCTTCTCCCGGACTCGAGCCGCGCGCGCCGGCAACGCAGCTCACGCAACCGGCAACCACGCAGAGCTGGTCACGGCGCTTAGCGCTCAGTCATTTTGCGCGCGCCGCAGAGCTCGAACGCCGCGGCGAGATCGCGCAGGCGCTGAGTGAGTACACCGAAAGCCTCGCCATTGATTCCACGCTCGGCGAGGCTTACCTGCGCCTCGGTTCACTGCGCGCGCGCATGGGCGATCCGCGCGAAGCGGAGCTCGTGTACTCGGCCGCCGTGCGGCTCGGAGACACGCGAGGCAGAGCATTACTTCAGCGTTCGCATTTGTATCGCGCCGCCGGTCGCGGCGAGCTCGCGCTACGCGATCTGGAAGCGGCCGTCGCAGTAGAAGCCAACCGTGAAGCGCTGCAAGAGCTTGCCGAGCACTATGTGGAAGCGCACGCCTTCAGCGCCGCGCTGTTCACGTTTCGTCGCATCGTCGCCAGCGCGGAGGCCGACGCTGACCCAAGCGCGCTCGCGGCCGCGCGCCTCGAGGTGCGCGCCTTGCGCGTGCTCGCCGCAGAGACCGACCCAACTGCAGAGCGCCCCAAGCGGCACGATTGGGTGGGGCGCGCGCTGTATGCCATATCGCGCCGCTAGCAAACGAACCCGGCGCGTTAGCCTTTCTCCGCTCGACGTACATTTACGACACGCCTGTGCCGCTTGGAGGTGATTGCCTTGCGGGGCAGACGAAGCCCCGCTACGAAGCTTCGATGCGGCGATTCATCGGGCGGGCGACCCTGCTTGCGGGCGTACTTGGCGCGGCTTTCAGCTGTTCGTCTCCAGGCCGAAACTTCGGCCACGGCGCCGGCACGAGCGGCGCGGATGAGGCCGGCGCAGGCCCGGCCGCGAACGCCGGCGCAGCCGGGACACACACTGCGGGTGCCGGAGCCAGGAGCCCAGTCGGTGGCGAAGGCGGCGAAGGCGGCGAAGGCGGCGAAGGCGGCGAAGGCGGCGAAGGTGGCTCGACAGGAGCAAGCGCGGGCGAGGCGACTGGGGCAGCGGGGGCGGCGGCTGGCGAGTGTCAACCAAGTGAAACGCGCCCCTGCAGTAAAGATGGCGCGCTCGGGACGTGCGCTGCGGGCATCGAGACATGCAGCGCTGAGGGCACGTGGGGAGCGTGCAGCGTGCAACCTGCCGCGAAAGACACGTGCGCGGCCAAAAACGACGACGACTGCAACGGCATTGCAAACGAAGGCTGCCCATGTGCTGCCGGCCAGTCGCGTTCGTGCAAGGATGCGGGCGCGCTCGGCAAGTGCGCCACGGGCACACAGGCCTGCACGGAAGCAGGAGTGTGGGGCAGTTGCAGCATCTTGCCGGCGGCCAAGGATGGTTGCACGACGAGCACGGACGACGAGACGTGCAACGGCACACCAAATGAAGACTGCGGGTGCGTGCAAGGTGACACGCGAACCTGCGCCCAAGCTGGTTTGGTCGGGAAATGTGCGACCGCGGGCGCCATCGAGACATGCGGCGCGACCGGTACTTGGGGTGCCTGCAGTGTCGTTCCTTCGCCCGCCGACACCTGTGTGCCCGGCAATAACGATAACTGCAGCGGCGCGGCCAACGAGGGCTGCCAATGCATCGTCGGTGTAACGACGCAGCATTGCGGCACGTGCAATGTTGGAACACAGGTTTGCACTGATGGCAAAACGAATACCTATGGCGCGTGCACTGGTGCAGCCGACACGAACACGGACGCCGCAAACTGCGGAACGTGCGGTCATTCCTGCTTAGGCGGCACGTGTGCAGCGGGCATGTGTCAGCCGCTGCTGCTCGGAACGGTGCCGAGCACGGTCGATTACGCGCGCGCCACAATCGTATCCGGTGGCCAGGTGTACGTTTTCGCGCAAGTCGGACAAGGCTCGCCCAGCAACGTCTGGCAAACCAGCGCGACGATGGCGGCCACGCCGACCGAAGTCAAGGTCAGCGGCACGGTGTCCTGCATCATGAACGGGAAGTTGTTCTGGACCACCGGCGCACAACCGGAGCAGATCGAGTCTTGTACGCTCTCGAATTGTGGGGCGACGGCCACGCCGCTCGTCACTGCTACAAAAGGCTACTTTTCGACGGGCCCTGGATGCGACGTTGCAAACAACGAGCTCGTGTGGGTCGAGCCGTCTGCGACAAGCGCCGGCCAAACGATTTTCCGAGCGTCCGCGGCCGGAGCGAATGCACGTCAGATCACTTCCCTTACGTTCCCAAACAACGGCGCCAATTGGGCATTACTCACCAATTCAATGTTCGCAAGTGGCAGCACTCGTCGTTTCTTTTACGGGGGTACTGACAGCACCGCCGGGTCGTTTTCGCTCTACGCGATCACCACCGATGTGGTGAACGCAAGCGGCATCGGTCTGGTTACCGCCGCCAACAGCAGTCAGATAATGGGCCTTCTCGCAGATGATTCGCTCGCGCTCGTCAGCGACTACCTGACCTCTGGTGCTTACAATGCCCTGGCTATCCCTTTGCCGAACGGCGTCATCTCGGGGGCACCGCCGGTCTTCGTATTGGGATACATCCCCAACGGCGTCCTCGATTCAACCAGTTTCTATGGAACCGTGGGCAATGATGCCGCGATCCCTAGCGACGCCATCGTCCGTTGCCCTCGGACTGGTTGCACGGCTCCCACTATCCTCGTGCGAGGGCAAGCCGGTGCAAACTACTTCGCTCAGGACGCAGGCGCGTTGTATTGGACGACGAACGCTCAAACCTCCACGCTCGGCTTTTCCATTTGGAAGATGGCAAAGTAGTCCGCGAGCAAAGAGCCGCGCGCGCTTCAAACAGCAAGCAAGCACCACGAATAGGAACGCCCGGCGCGCAGGGTCTGCGGCCGGGCGTTGCTTGCGTCCTGCCAGTGGACTACTTCACGTCGGACGTGAATGATGTAACGGCCAATCCGTTTCCAGAGCCATACAACTCGAAGCCAAACTCAATGCCCGCGAGCCAAGGCCCGCCAGCTGCAGCTGACTGTTGCGTGCCCTTACGAGTGATCGCGTCCTGGATGAAGGGCTTGAGATCCCCGTTGAAGGTCTTCCCGCTGCCCACGTAAGCGACGTAGTTCCAGGTACTGACAGTGCCGCTGTAAACCTGGTAGCCGCTCATGAAAGTTGCGCCTGTCGAGGGCGCGGCGGGAACGGGCGGGTTGGTATGGTCGAGCCAGATCATGACTTCAAGGCCACCCGAAGGGTCTTTTACGCTGGCGCTCGGCAATGTGGGCAGCACCCAAATGTCATACGCTGCGTTGTATTTGCTGGCGCTACCCGTGAACGTTACCGAAGAGTTGGCGCTCATCAGCGCGCTCATTGCCTTCGGCAGCGCGGGGTCATTCGACACTTCACCGTAATGCCAACCGTCCACGAGGGAGGGGTAGGCCGCAGGCGCGGTGTTGGGATCTCGCACATTCGAAGATGCAATAGTGAAGCCGACGGCGCTTCCGCTCTGCGTCGGCGTCACGCACTGCGTGCCGTTCGGATCATTATTGATGTTGTTGTGCAGGTCGTACTTGCCCACGGATTCCACATCCGCGTTCGGCATGTTGGGCATGCCGCAGCGCGCAGTGAGCGTGGTGTTGCCCGAAGTGACTGGGGTGAGCGAAGTCAAACAGACGTCGTACGTGCCGGCGTGATTCGCGCCGACGACTCCGAACTGAATGTCGAACGCCTTCGGTGCGGTCGCGCTCACCGGGGTGCAGTTCTTATCGCCGTGGCACGTTGCATCCTTTATGCACACGGTGCCGGTAGCCCCGCCGGTGAAGGCCGGAATGCTGACGTATGGCGCAGTGCCGGCTTCTGCGGTCTGCGTGAAGCCGACGCGCATTTCATTGCCGCCGCTGTTGCCGGTGAGTGTATAGGTGAAGCACCCGGCAGGCCCCGTGTACGCGGATTTCACGTCACCGGCCGCATTCAGCGCTAGCCCCATTCCGCAGCCCCACCCGTTTGTGAAGTCCATGTCAGCAAGGGTGGCGCCGCTCAGGCAGATGCCCTTGTCACTGCACGGCGGATCCACAAGCGGCTTGCAAGATTTCGGCGCGCCGCCGCTGGCAGAGGCGCCATCCCCGTAGGTGTAAAACGCGCCCTGAATTCCCTGGGGGTTGTCGGTCGTCAGCGCCGGATCGCAGCCGACGAAACAGCCGTCCGCTTTGGTCAGGTTAGCGTCGCTCGAGCATGTCATCGCAGCTCCGCCACCGGCCCCAGCGTGTGCGCCGCCCGCAGCGCCTCCGGCAACTCCGCCTCCCCCCGCGTGACCGGCAGCGCCACCCTGCGCGACACCACCACCCACGCCGACTCCGGAACCACCCGCGCCGCCCGATGGTGAGCCGCCGAAGCCGGTCGACGAACCGCCAGTCGCAGTGCCGCCACCAGTCGCGGTATTGTTGCCGCCTGTCGCGGTGTTGTTCCCGCTACCCGCGCCACTGCCGCCGTCGGCCGGGCTCGGCGTGGACGAACAGCTTGCGCTCGCCAGCACCATCAGCCCATTCAGGAAGCCACCCAGGAGCACGCGCTCCGATAATCTGTTCATGGTTTGCGAGGGTAGCTATCTTTCGTCGCAATGCACTCGCTTTGCTTGCGGCGCGAAGCCCGACGGCGCCGATTTTTGGCACGACGATCGCGCGTGGCTAGACGAGTGCTGCGAAGCTGGAACTGGTCCCAGCTGTTAGCAGCCTTACCTAACGTCGTTCCGGGCTCGCGCAGCCCAGGCCAACGGCACTCATTGGCACTTCACACTGAGCGATTGGGCGCAAGGAGCTGACAGTTTGCCATGCCTGGTCCAACTTGGGCGCAACCCCCGCCCCAAACATCGGTGCCACAATCTGCTTTTTCGTATGGCACGGCGGCGTTATTGGAGCAGGAAGTGCTCGCGTAGGCACACGATGGCACGTGGGTTGCTCGGGAGGTTTCGACGCTGCCCCCTGGGGAACAATCGTAGTTCCACCCCACGTTGCAGACGAAAACTCGGCGGAAGCCGCCGGACATTTGGTCGGCTATACGATTGGCGCGGGAAGAAGCGCGCCTGCTCCGGGAGCCAGCGATCCTCGAGCGAAGCACTAGTTCTGGCGCAGCGCCGGCATCGAACAAGATGACTAAGCGACTTCGGATGAGCCTGGGTGTCCTAATTGAGGAATGGAAAAGTCGAAAGACAAGGGGCTACTGACGCAGAAGGGCGCGCAGGTACAGCGCAACTCCGGCATGCGTGCCAAGACGGGCAACGGCGCCTGCTGTCCGTCGCCGGCTGACTTGGTGACGCTGAGGCTGGGCAATCCCGTCGACTCGGAAAAATGCGCTGCTGCGCGGCTTCCGACGCATCCACGCCGACGGCTCCGCGCCCACGGGCGAATGCGTCGAGCCGTACGGTTACGTGGTTCCCAAAGGTCGCTGCCTCATCGTCACGGATGTGGGCTACTACTCGAATTTCACGAAGCCCCCAAGCGGCCGGCAACCTCACGCGCCTGATGCTCGGCTACCTCCATGTGCTGCCGAACGGATTCACACAGGACATCCTCTTCATCACGACGGCACTCTTCTCGCCGAACGGTTCAATCGGCGGCAACGTCACACTGCATAGCGGTTTCGTCGTCCCACACGGGCGCTATCTGGCCTCCGATCTGTTCGATCTAGAGCTCGTTGCGACCGAAATCTTCGTCTACGGCTACCTCGCCGATCTTTGAGCCACGCGTCTGCTGAAACCAACCGCGAGGGGTTTTGATGGTCACGCGGCGCTCGCGTGGCGGCGTAGCCTTCGGCGGTACGGGACGGCCGCTCCGCGGCGGGAACAGGGAGTGCAGAGAGGTGCGCGGCTGGCCTTGGAGCGCCCCTCATTCCACCCTCGCAGGAGATAGCTATTGCCCCAACGAGACGCGAGCTTGTGAAGCTCGCCTTGCGGCTACATGCCGCCACGCTCGTGAACAACCTGTGTGCCGCCAGTGCTACTTGCTACCCCGTGGGCGCAACGCCGGGCTACCAGTGCACCAAGTTGCCTGAAATCGGCGAGCCCTGCCTGATCGAACGGAGCGCTTGCGACTCCGCCAGTCCACCCAGCTGAAAGCGGGCGAGTGGCGGCGCGGAAACAGAGCTCTCTTCACTCCCAGGGGCCTGCGGGCATCGAGGAATCGATGATGTCTTCCTCAACCGACCCGTAAAGGTTGTATGGGTTTCCAGCCAACGCGACGCCTGAGGCAGGCACCACTTTTCCCCAGCCTGCAGTCTGCCAACGGGTGAGCTGAGAGCGCGCGTCGTAGGTCGAGTATGTCGTGTAACTGCCGCCCTCCCCCTGTTGCTTGTAGAACGTAACGCTCGGAAATAGGCTGTGATGACGCAGCGAACTCTCGACGCGCCCGTTGGCGTAGACGCGCAGTTCCAGCTCCGTCCAGATCGGCGGGAAGCTCTTGACCGCGTGAGCCACCGCGCGCCCAACCGGACCAAACATGCCGCCAATTTGTTCGGGGCTCTGCGTGCGCGCGCCGATGATCTGATTGAAAACGATCGGTTCCTGCCCAATACGCACCGAGCGAATGGGCTCGTAGTACTCCGAGGGTAGACCACCGTAGGAAGGGCCGCGGTAAATCCCGCTTGCCGGAGTAAAGCCGTGGCCGGTGATCAACCGGCTCTTGTCGTCGATGTTGACGAACACTTCAAGCAGGTGGCTGAATCGAAACCCCCTACGACCCGTGATGAACGTGCGGTCCGCGCGAAACGGTGGCGGGTGCTCGTCGACTTCCGGCAGCTTCGTGCGCTTGTCGATCCAGCTGGCCGTGGCGACAGAATACGTGCGCGTTTTAAACGACAAGGCTTCGCCCTCCCAAGTTCCCAAACTGTCCGCACCTAGGATACTCCCCGGAAAGGGCCCTCCGTCAAGCACGGTCTGCCGGTCTCGCTCGCAGCGCCCATTGCGAAAACGCCCGGCTGGGACTCATATTGGCTAATGCTCAATCATCGCCGCGTGCTGACCTGGCTCTGGCGGGCGTGGGCTGCTACGCCGATCCTCCTGCTGCTCGGCTCGCTCGCGATTGGCTACCTGCATTCGAGTCGCGCCCCGGACCTTCCAGGAACTCGCGACTCGCTCGAAGCTCTCGTCGGTCTCGGCTTTTCCGCGCTGGTCTGTCTGCCGCTGGCGATCGGAGCGTCTTACCAGGAGGCGCGCTCTCGTTCCTCGGCGGGTCCCTCACGGCGCTGGCTCGTTTGGCTGCTCCTGGCGCTCATGCTGCCGCTCGGCTTTTGGATGTTCTTCACCTACCTCTTTGGTGCCCTGGGTATGTCAATCAGGTCGTGGACGATCGCCCTCTTCGAACCAGCGTGATCCGTGCACACGCTGCCGGTCCAGCGCTCGATCGCGGTTGTCGTAGCGCGACAGCGACTCGGCAGGGACCGAACGTCTGTCCGTCTGCCCCTCAACGCGCGCAACGACCAAGGCGCGGCTTTCGGGACATTGCGGTGAGGCGATGGTTCCTTCCGTGACTGCAAGGACAATCCGCTCGTAGTCGGTGGCCGCTTGCCGACGATTTCGATGGCCGGTAGGCTGAGCATCGGGATGGATGCCGCCCGCGTAAGTGTCAAGGACGTCATCATGAGCGAGAAAACTTCGGAAGCCGAGCCGTGCCGCAAACACTCTGCTTCAGCAGTGTCTCAGCACGACCGCCAGGGGGAGCGCTCGTAGGGCGTACGTGAGAACGAGACCACAATGAGGGCTGCCGCACATTCCGTCGTCGATGACGGCCCGCTTAGGCCGGGCGACCACTTTCTAAAATTCGAGGTGAAGGGGTTGCTCGGGAAAGGCGGGCACGCTTGGGTCGATCACGGCTATGACGCTTTTCTCGACCGCCACGTCGCCATCAAAGTGATCCCGCAGCCCGCGGATCCCGGGCGAGATCTCGCGCGCCGCGCGCAGCTGGAGGCGCGCGTGCTGTGCCGGCTGCAGCATCCAAACGTGGTGCTGCCTGCGGTGCGTTCCCGTCGGGGAGCGGCGGCGACGGCACCAACGCCACTGCACACCCCCCCGCCCCCGGCGCGACGAAACTCGGCACCATCACCCCCACGGGTTGGAGCGGCATCCCCGGGACCGACGGTACGCCGGGCACGCCCGGCCAGGGCGGCGGCGGGGGTACCGGCAAGAGTAGCGGCGGCGGCGGCGCCGGTGGGTGCGGTGGGGCGGGCGGGACCGGAGGCAAAGCCGGCGGCTCGTCCATCGCGCTGCTCGTCTTCAACTCAACTGTCACCTTCACTGCCAACCAACTCGTTGCCGTCAACGCTGGCAAGGGGGGAAATGGGATTGCGGGGCAGCCGGAGCAAAGCGTCGGAGGCAACGGCGGGTTTCCCGACGTGACTGGCGGGTGCTCGGGCGGTACCGGGGGCACAGGCGGCAATGGCGGCGCAGGCGGCGGAGCCGCAGGCGGCATCTCCGTGGGCATCGCCTATGTGGGCACGACCGCGCCCCTGCCCGACTCCGCAACCACCCTCACGACCGGCACTGCGGGCGCCACGGGTCTCGGCGGGGTTCCCGGGACGAATGATGGCATCAATGGCAAGGCTCAGAATATCCTTGAGATACTGTGACGATAGCGAGAGTTCCGGCACCGCGCGCGCATGAAACACTTACTAGTTCCCGTTGGTTTTGTACTTGCGCTCAGCTCACGCGCCCTTGGCGCGCCGGAATCTGATTCGACGCAAGCAGCAAAGGAGCTCCTTCGACAGGGTAGCGCCGAATATTCCAGGCAGCACTGGGAAGCAGCGCGCGCCGCGTTCCTGAAAGCCTGGGAGATCAAGCACCACTATGCCATCGCCGCAAACCTGGCACAGGTCGAGCTTCGGCTCGGGCGCTACCGCGAAGCTGCAGAGCACCTCCAGTACGCGCTAGCGAACCTACCCGTCGAGCACGCCGACAAGCGCGCAGACGTGGAAGCAAGCTTGAAGGAATGCCGCACGCACCTGAGCACGGTGCGGGTGTCGGTCAGCGTCGCCCAAGCCACGGTGCGTCTCGATGGTCAACCGCTCGCGCCGGAAGCACTTGCGGACGAGATCTTGCTCGATTCCGGCCCACACCAGCTCGAGGCTGAAAAGAGCGGCTATCTGATTTCGCAGCGCGCGTTTACGGCGACGGCCGGGGAAGCAAGAGAGGTCCGCCTGGACCTCCTCCCACAGCCGCCAGCGAGCAACAGCGAACCCGTTAGACCGTCCTACGTTGCGTCTGTCATACGGCGTCCGCAGACTTCAGACAGCGGCTCGAGCGGCCACGACTCGCAGCGGAACTGGGTCCTCGGTGGCGGGGCTGCCGCGACCGCGGTTGCGGCGGGCCTGGGCGTCTTCTTCACGCTGCGCGCCTCTTCATTGAAAGGCGATTCAGACAAACTCCAGAGGCAAGTCAGCGTCGGAGCTTCGCCGACGCTCCCCACCATGAACGCCGAGTGCGCAGCCAGCAACCCGATGCGGCCTGCTGCTACGTGCGACCAGCTGCGGCAGACCAACGACAAGCATGCGAGCGCTACCGCTGCCAGCAACGTGTCATGGATCGCCGCAGGCGCGCTGGGTGTCGCCACCCTCAGCACTTACCTTCTTTGGCCGACAAACGAGGAGAACCGACCAGCAAAGGCGCTCATGTCAGCGTCGCTCCGTCTTTGCTCGGAGTGCGCGGTGGCGCCCTGCTGATTGATTTTTAGTCATCTGGACCCCCAACGACCTGGGATGCTCCGTGACGCGGATTTCCCCAGCAACGCCACTTGTAGCGCCACGTGCTGTCCAGGCCTCAGCGCGTGCTCGTCATCCAGATGAATTCTGAGTAGGATGCCCCGCAGGGCGAGTGCTGGGCGACGACGAAATCCTGATAGAGACGGCGTTTCGAACCTTTCTGGTTCGTGTCGACCGTCTTCGCGCGACTCCGGTTGCCGATGCCCAGCGGGAAGACGGGCTGCGACTGGCGCAAGAGCTGCGGTTCGGTCTTGGCTGGGGTGACCCAGATTTGCAAGTCGCCGCCCAGCGACTGGCGCACGCGCTGCTTGGCACCGGACCGGTTCGCCTGAGGCGTCCCGATGCAAGACTCGAGACGCAGCAGTTTTTTCAGCGCTTGCGCGAGTTTCTGGAAGAGCAGCTGGATGCCGGCCGCCTCGTCGTAGCGCAGGAACCCGCGATCGCCAACGTGCCCGAGGAAGAGCTCGCCGTCCGGCGCCCGCGGCTCGACGCGCACCCCCCCGCCGAGCTCATTCCGCGCCGTGAACCGCCGCTCCAAACGTCCTTCGAGGTGCGGTTTGTCGATGAGATTGGGCAAGCAATCTCTGGGCTCGAAGTGCAAATGGCGGCCGGCGATCGCGTGGAAAGCGTGACCACCAACGCCGCGGGCGTTGCCCTGCTAGAAGAGAGCACCGCTGGCACTGGCACCGTAACTGTGCTCGACGCGGCCGCGCTCGAGAAAATCCTGGAGCCGCGCTGGGCGAAACCGCGAAGCGGCAAAGCGTCGGGCGGTTTGAACACGACGGAGCAGCTGTTTGACGGTCGAGACCTCGACACAACGACCATCAAAGGCGGTGTGCCCAACACCGTTGTCATCAAACCGAGCCTCGGCACGCTGTCCGTAGAGCTGTGGGACAAGAGCGGCCGCGTTCCTCACGCCAACCGTGACTACACCATTGATGGTCCCATGCAGTTTTCGGGCACGACGGATCAAAATGGGCGGCTGTTCCACGAAGACGTATTCCCCGGCGATTACACACTAACTTTGACGGTCCAGCTCTTCGAAGGTGAAGATCAGGTGACCGACACGTATGAAACAGCGCTGGTGGTGGAGAGCCAATGAGCGCACCGCAGATCCGCTTGTTGGGTGCCGTGCCGCGCATCGTCCTCGCCCGTTTGCAGATGTTCTTCAACACCAACAAAACATTCTTGCTTCCCACGGCGCTGCCAGCCGTCCAAAAGCTGCGCCAAATTTACGCAAACAACAGCCCTGGCAAGCTCCTCGTCGTGGGCCACGCGGACACGGCGGGTGGCGCCGCCTACAACGACAAACTCTCGCTCGATCGCGCGAAAGCGACGATCGCTTTCCTGGAAGACGACTTCCAGACTTGGCTCAATTTCTACGATTCGCGCGTTGATTCGAAGCAGCGTTGGGGCAAGGTCGAAGATCACTTGATGATCATCTCGATGCACGATTTCGATACCAAGCCCAAAGGCCAGGACGCGGTGAGCTGGTATCAACGCGCACGCCACCTGACGGTCGACGGCAAGGCCGGTACCCAGACGCGCACGCAGCTGATCCAAGAATACATGTCGCTCGACGGCGCCTCGCTCGAAGACAGCGGCGTCAAGATCGAGGCGGTCGCCCACGGCTGCGGCGAAAACTTCCCGCTCGACGACTCGGGAGACAATCTCGATACCGCCCCCGCAAACGACAAGCCGGACGCAATCGACCGCCGCGTCGAGCTCTTCTTCTTCGACCCGGAATTTGGCATCGTCCCCGCCCCGCCAGGTGACAATTCGGGTCCGGAAGGCACGCAATATCCGCAGTGGCGCAACCGCGTCGACGAGACAGTCGAGCTCCGTGCTGACGACTTGAACGGGCCCAAGGTCACCTTCATCGAGATGGCGGACGCGCACTTCCGCACGAACAGCGCCGTCGTATTACCCGAGGGTGAGAACCCGGACCAGAGCGGGTCGCATCAAGCGTTTACATCGGCGGGTGTGATCGCGACGGCGCTCCGCTTCAACGACGAGCACCCGGGACGCACGTTGCTCATCGCCGGTCACACCGACACAACCGCTGACCCCGCTTTCAACCAGCCGCTCAGTGAAGAGCGCGCGCAGGTAACGCTCGCGCTGCTGAAGGGCGGGGATAGTTCGCGCGAAAACTTCAAGAAGCTCGCCCAAGGGCGGCACACTATCTCGGACATCAAGCAGATCCTGTCTTGGGTGGCGGGCGCGTTGGCCGGCTTCAACTGCGACCCCGGCACCATCGACGACAATCCTGCGAGCGGAGCGGTGCTCCAATTCCAAAAAGACTACAACGCGCAACGCTCGACTATTGCGCCGGGATCTGCAGATCTGAAGCCGGACGGCTCGGTCGGCCTGCTCACCTGGGGCGCCTTCTTCGACTGCTACGAATTCGTGCTGCAGCAGCAGCTCGGCGAGGACGCGCCCGGCTTGCAAGCGCTGCGCGATAAGCTCGTGTTCGCCGACCCACAACACGAATTTTTGGGGTTCAGCGAATATTTCCCGATCGACGAGCTCGGCGTCGACAACTTCCGCAGCCAAGCCAATCGCCGCGTCGAGATCTTGTTCTTCGAGAAGGGAGAAGAGCCGGACATCACGCATGCGGCAGGCGATCCGGAAACGAGCGATTTGTATTTGCCGGGGTTCTATGAGCGGGCAGCGCTGCCGATTCGTGCATCGGGGCTGGCGTCCTCTTTTACTTTTGATCTTGAGATGGCGAGCGACCTGCCGTGGACGGCCAGCGACAGCATCGCCATCCAAGACTCTGATGGCACGACCGTGCTGCAGGCAATCATCGGAACTGGGCAGTCAGTGGGTACCGCGTTGCGCTTTGTTATCCCACGCGATCCGAGCGAACTATACCAGGTAGTAGTTACCTACCCTCTTGGAAGCATCGTTGTCTTCAACCAGCTCGCTGCGCCGGCCGATGCTTTTGCACTCTGACGACGGGAAACATGCCTACCCATTTTGTCTTGGTTCAAGCCTACAACGTCTTGCAGCAGCTCGTTGGAGACGCGACTCGCGAGGTCTCGTTCGACGGCGGGAATTCGTTTCGGTCACTGACCAGCGCCGAGCAAACCAAGGGGGTTGAAGTCTCCGTCGACCAAAAGTTTACGGTGCGCGTTTCGCGCCCTCATCACCAACCAGTGCTTCAACCGTTGGTAGTAACCGACAACCCATTGCAGCTCGGCTTTGATGGCGCCCGCGACTTCGGATCCGTTTTTGCCTCGAAGGTTGCAGACGTTGCCGGTGCTTCAACCTTTCAGTACATGGCTTGGCTGACCATTTTTCGCGACGGGGATGGTCCACGCGCTGCGGCAAAGAACACCCCCATTACCACTCAGTTCATGAATCTGTTGGCGTTCCAAGGCACACGGGTCCTGGCGGCTGGGGGCTCGGGCTTCTCACGTTTCAATGCAGTGGTCGCTCCACTCTTGGCCGCGCCTACTCCCGCGCAAGGTCAGCTCTTCTTCGCCTTGGGACCAGACGCTTCCATCCCCCAGCTAGTTGCCATCTTCGTCCCGAGCACGGTCGACCTGACGCAACCCGTGCCTTTGAGCATCTTCTTTTGCCCCACCACGGGGGCAAAAAATGGAACGTACCCTTTCTCTTCGCCGAACAACGACCCAAAGGTAGCGCCCGACAAGTCCTTCGAAGGGGTCGTGAACGGATTCCTCATAGGGTTCAACCGACGCCTCATCCATCAGCATGTGCTCGCAAACAAGCAGTGCGTCCTGGTCTTTCCACTTCCCCCGGCCTCTGGGTACTTCGCGGGCATACAGGACGCGGAGCGGCTGCGTCGCTACTGCCTGGAAGTCGTTTTCTTCGCGCAGAGAACGGTCGGCAATATCCGGGTGCCCAGTCCGGCACTCGGGCGCTGCGCGCTTTCATGTTTCAGTGTCGCTGGCGTACCCCTCAGCAAGATCGTCCCATCTTCATTGAAGGGTGCTTTTCCTGAACTCAAAGAGATCTACTGCCTTGATGTCGTCGCACCGTCCGACAATTCCAATGACGCGCCGGGCTACCAAACGCTGCTGAACAATCTTGGAGCTTGGCTGAACCAGGATCCCGATCGCCGGTTGCGAATCTATACTCAGTCCGCCGCGATGAATTCAGTCGCGGCGCCGATTGGAGGGCCGATATTGGGCCCGAACGTGGGAGGCGCTGTTGAGCGAGGTACGGCCAACACGACCTTCGCATTCATGCCCCAGACATTTTGGCAGACGGTCAACCAAGAGCATGCCGGCACAGTGCCGGATCCCAATTATATATTAAGCACAAGGCCCGCGAAAGCTGGCCAGCCTTCTCCGCCGACGACCTTCGACATATTACATAACGCCTTCCCAGCCATATTCCTCGAGCACGCATTGCAATGCTCTGGTTTCAAGTGATCTCGAGCCCGGGCGACAAGGCGGCGGTCGGCTGTTGGGCAATCGTCTGCCTCGTGACCAGTGCCTCCTGCCGTCCGAAGAATCCAGAGAAGCTCGCACCCGCGCCCAAAGTCGTTGCTTTCGTCGCATCATCGAACGTCGCGGATCCACCGAGTCCACTGCACGAGTTGCGTCAGCTCTGGCCGCAGTCTGGGAGCGTTGTTCTATCAACGCGGGTCGGGTTTCGCTGGCTCGGTGCAGCGAGTCACGTTGAGCTTTCGCGCACACGCGGCTTTGACAGCGGTTTTGAACGCCTCGACGGCTCGGCGGTGTCGAGCGATCCGCAGTTGCTCGTCGCAACCAGCGCTGATCTTTCAGAGGGGGTGTGGTTCTGGCGCGTGAGCGGTCCGGCAAGAGCCTCCGACGCTGTGTGGAACGTTCGCGTTCGTAGCGTGAAAGGCGTGAGGGATGCCGGCAGCTTGCTCGATGGAACGGATGTGAATTGCGACGGACGAGCAGATGTTCTGTTAAAAGGTCAGGTCGTCTTGAGTGGCAATCCGCCGATCGTGCTCAATGCCGACTTGGGCCCCCTCGCGGTCAACGAGCTGCTACCCGAGCCATACCTGCCGACGCCGGACTGGGGTCAATTCGTCGGCATCGGCGACGTGGATGGAGACGGGTGCGATGATGCGCTGATCACGGCGACCCGCAGGACGCACAATATGTCCGTAAACACTCCTGTGCCTGTGCCTTTTCTTTTCCGTGGCCGCCCGGGGCTATCGACGACGTGGCAGGCCGCCAGCAAGCTGACGCATAACTTGACGCCGATAGGCGATCTTAACGGGGACGGCTACGCCGACACTTCGGAATGCATCGACAGTGACTGCAAGGTCTATCTCGGTGGCACCGGTGGCGTGCAAGAAAAGCCGTTCTTGACGCTCAAAGACTATCAATCACTGCTTGGCGGCGACTTCGACGCCGACGGGTCGCTCGATCTCTGGGCGACAAATCGTTTGACGCCCGGTCAAAGCGGCCTGTCGTTCTTCTCGGGTAAGTCATCGTTTACGTCTGCCACGCCAGTCCCATCCGCGTCGTTCGTCATCCCATCGGATCTGAATGGGCAGCCTGCTAGCGGGCTGATCTTGAACGGTAAGTCGTCGATACTCGGATTCGCGGGAGAGGGGCATCCGGACTCGTTTTGGCAAGTCGCCTCCTTGTCCACTGGCGCGACGTCGCAGCGCTGGCCTGAGGTGGCACGCGCCTCATCGACTTGGTCACCTCGACAGCGAGTTTCCGCCTGGGAGCTCGTTCCCTTCGCTGGCCCAGGGGCGCGCGGGGTCCTCGTAGTCATCCCAATGACGGAGCCGGCGGAGTACGATCCCACGCGTTCATTTCTGCTCTACGGCTTTTCGTCGGCCGGAACGCCGTTTTTTCTGGGGCGCAGCACTATATCCGGGCTCGGTGGCACTGAAGGCGTGGACGGGTTCGCGCGTGTCGGAGATAGCAATGGGGACGGCTATGACGACTTGTTGGTACATGGCTTCGACGCCATGGGCGACGGCCTCTGGTTCGAGTACAGGGGCTCCGCGACCGGTTTCACGTACAAACAACGATGGTAAGGTAGCTCAGGCTTCCGACGGGGAGTGTTTCGCCAATCACACCGCCAACAATTCGTTGGCGGGCGTGGCCGGGTTGATACAGTGATGCAACGCCGGTTACTGTTTGTGCGATTCCGTCTCGGTCCCCCTACGAGTTTGCGCCCTTCGTGGCCCACCCGATTTGCAGGCCCGCGCGACACGCGCCGAAAGTTCGTCGGCGACGAACTCAACATCTTGCACAATGCCTTCCCAGCCGTATGTTCTTGAACACTCATTGCAATGCTCTGGTTTCAAATGATCTCGAGCGCGCTGCGCCGGGCCGCTCTAGGCGGGTCGGCAATCGTCTGCGTCGTGACCAGCGCCTCCTGCCGTCCGAAGAACCCGGAGAAGCTCGCACCCGCACCCAAAGTCGTGGCATCCGTCGCATCATCGAACGTCGCGGATGCGCCAAGTCCACTGCACGAGTTGCGTCAGCTCTGGCCGCAGTCCGGGAGCGTTGTTCTATCAACGCAGGTCGGGTTTCGCTGGCTCGGTGCAGCGAGTCACGTTGAGCTTTCGCGCACGCGCAGCTTTGACAAAGGTTTCGAACGCCTCGACGGCTCGGCGGTGTCGAGCGATCCGCAGTTGCTCGTCGCAACCAGCGCGGACCTTTCAGATGGCGTGTGGTTCTGGCGCGTGAGCGGCCCGGCACGGCACTCTGACATCGTATGGAGTTTCCGCGTTCACTCAGTCCAGGACGCACAGGGCAATCTGCTCGACGGCGCGGACATCAATTGCGACGGACGAGCCGACATCTTGTTGAAAGGTCAGGTCATCTTGGGAGGCGGTCCCCCCACGCGTCTTCGTTGCGGGTTGGGCCCCGCAGCGGTCAACGAGTTGAAGCCGGTGTCCGACCAAGAGGTGCCGGATTGGGGTCAACTCGTGAGCATCGGGGACGTGGATGGCGATGGCTGCGGCGATGCTGTCACCACCGCCACGCCCATTCTTCACCAAGACCAGCGCAGCCAGGTGCCGGTGCCCATTCTGTTCCGGGGTCAAGCTGGCCTTTCATCGACCTGGCTGGCCGCGCGCAGGCTCAACCGCGATTTGAGCCCGATCGGCGATCTCAACCACGATGGCTACGCGGACACCGTAGAATGCACCGTTCGCGAGTGTACGGTTTATCTCGGCGGTCGAGACGGTGTGCAGGAACGACCGTTCCTGGTGTTCAACAATGATTGGCTGCCCCTAGGCGGCGACTTCGACGCGGACGGGCTACCGGATCTCTGGGCGGTAAATCACGCAACGGCCGGTCACGGGTACATGGAGTTTTTTTCGGGCAAGTCTTCGTTTTCACCCGTCCCGACCTCGTCGTTGACCCTACCGGGGGATCTGAATGGCACGCCGGCTGCTGGCCTGATCGTGGGCGGGAGGTCAACGGTAGTCGGGTTCGCAACGAAGGGAAGATCAGACCTATTTTGGCGAGCTACGGCTTCGCCGCCCAGCATAACGGGGCAGGCTTGGCCGGGAGCTGCGCATGCATCAGCGGGATGGACCGGCCTTTGGCGAGTTGGAGTGTGGGAGTTTGTTCCCCTGACGGGCCCGGGCGCGCGCGGGGTCTTGGTGATTCTACCGGTGCAGCCTGACTCGCCCGCGCATTCATTCCTGCAATACGGCTTCACTGCGGCCGGAGCACCGTTCTTTCTCGGTCGGCTCACGACTCCCGGGCTCGGGCCCCAGGACGGTTTGGATTGGTTCGCGCGGATCGGAGATACCAATGGGGACGGCTACGACGACCTCCTGGTCCACGGGACCGAGGACACCTTGGGAGCTCAGCTTTCGTTCGAGTACAGGGGCAGCGCGACCGGCTTCACATACAAGCAACAATGGTAGGGGGGGGGCGGCGCTCTTCCATGAAGCACCCGCACCGCACAGGACCTACGGCTTCTTAGGGAGTTCGAGGTAGTCCGGCGCTTTCGGCATGAGGTACTCCTTTTCGCGGGTCGGGCCGAGGTGAGACTCGAAGTAGGCCCACAGCCAGTCCTCTTCGCTGTTGAGCGCGAGGTCAGGCGGGGGCGAACCGTTCCAGCGCGCGGCCGCGCCCTCGAAGTGACCGTCGGCACGCCCTGCGTCCAGGCGGAGGCTGGAGCGACCGACCACGGTTGCGGCGTACGTGCCGTGGCTCCGCGTGTGGAATACGAAAGCGGCGGGCCAAGGCGGATGAGCCACCGTGTGTGTCTCAGTCAGCTGCCCTCCCCCGATCAGTTGCAAGAGTCGGGTCTGATCAGCGGCGGCGAGGGGCTCGGCCTTGGCGCGTTGATCCCAACGCACCAGCTCGACCCGCTCCACGTCTTTCAGCGCCGCAACTAGGCCACGCAAGCCGTCGCGATTGGAGACGCTCAGCTCTGCTAATCCGCCGCTCGTAGCCGGCGACAACTGCGCACTGGAAGAGCTTGGTCGCGATGCGGCGTCGACCACGGGTGCCGCGGCGCTCGTTTGCGGCATTGCCACTGCAGGCCGCGCCGCCGCCGATGCGCCGGGCTGACTCGCGCCACGCGTTGGCTGCTCGCTGTGTGCACAGCTAACGAGCTCTGCCAGAAGGAGTGCCGCGACGCAGAGCCTCATGGGGCGTATTGGAGGTAGCCGTCGGTCGAAAAAACCGAATTGAGGTTCTTTTCTAGAAACGTCATCTCGCGGTTAAAGCCGCCGATGGTCACGGGATTGCCTGCTTTGTCTTTGCTCTGAACCGACTTTCGCGCCACGAACATTGCAACGCCTGTCGCGTCGAGCGGCGTGAAGAGGGCCCCCATTCCCGGCGCGCCTCCCTCGACAGGATGACCGGTCACCGTCGCTAGAAAGGCCATGTAGTTCGATTTCATGAGCGACAGCTTGATGTACTGAATGATGCCGGGTCGGTTGTCGGGGAAGACAGTGGTCCCGTCGAACCAAAGCGTGCGGTTTTCTGGCTTGATGCCGAGAGTGGCCGTGTCGCTCTTGGCCTTCGCCGCGCGCGTGATGGCATCGAGTGAAAGTTTGGTCGCCAGACAACCCCAAATTCGGATGAAGGGTGAGCCAGAGAACGCGGCCACGAAATTTGCCTTGAACGGCATATTTACCGCGGAAAAATCCTTCCAAAAGCGTCCGTCGCGATCATTCGGATCGCGCTCCGCACGCCGCGCCCCTGTGTCGAACGCTACGCTTTCGCCCGTGTCGAATAGAATCGGCCCGCCGAACCAAGAGTGGCTCAAGATGCTGAGCTCCTCGAGCGTTCCCGGTCGGTCCTTACCTATCGAAGCGATGTACTGGTAGACCTCGAGCATTCCGTTCACACCGGGCCCTGGGTAACCCGCGTCGTTCGGGTCCAAGGTCGTCGGGGCGGTGCCGTCGCTGCTCAAGAGAGACCAGCCGGACTTCCACATTCCAGGTGGAGAATTCGTCACCTCGGCTCCGCGCCCCATGACCCAGCGCGTGCGAAGCCCGCTCTTCGAGTCAAACCAGGTGATGACGGTGGAATCGTCAATGCTCTTCGCGACGCGCAAGTTGTGCATGCGCTTCGTCGCCAGGAGATGAAACTGCATCCCTCCGGGGCCGTGACTCGATGGATAGTCGAACCCGGTTACCAAAAGAAACTCCCGAGCCGCGCCAATTCTAACCGTGAGTTGGTTGCGTCCCGGTCCGGGGCCCTTACCGACGGTACCCAGCTTGAGCAGGGTCAGCATGCGCGGGGCGTCGATCATCTTCCTCTTGTTGACGCTGACGGTGAAGTCCTTGCCGCTGTCGACCACGTTGAGCTCGAAGCGAAACGTGGGCTGACCCTTCTTTTCGACTGTGAGGGATGCTTCGCCGGCTGCGGTGAGGTCGAACATGAACGGCGCCGCTCTCAGCGCGACTGGACCTGTCGCGGTCTCGAAAGTGAGCTTGTCGGCGCTGAAAGCGCCGCCAGTGAGATCGGTCAGGTCCACTTGCAAAGGGGTTGTTTGCGCCATCGCTCAGACCACCGCCACTGTTCCAGCTTGCGCGTCGAAGGACGCCAATTGTTGATCCGACGGCTCATCCGGCCCGCCCTGAACGGCTTCTTCGTCATCCGCTGACCCAGACCTCGACTCGAATACCAACGCATCCGCGCCGAGCTTCGAGAGCGGATCGGCCGGGGCACCGTTGCTCTGCGCAACGAGCTGGTTGAGCTCGAAACCCTCGAATAGCAGCGTTCGAGGCTCGGAAGGGCGGATCTGCATTTCGGCGGTGTACAACACGCCGGGCTGTGGACTGGGGATCAGGAAAGACAGCAGGGCATCGCCGCGATCGATGCCGCTGTTGAGCGCGAAGGTGATGGGGTCACCTGCCGATGGGGTGAGCACCAGCTTCGCGCTGGGTGGGATCGCGTCGAAGAGCGGCGGATGGATACCGATTGTCACGCCTAGCGGCGGCGGATTGTTGGCGGTGATCACGACGTCCAGCACGCCGTTCACATCGAAGTCAGCCTCGGTACTACCGCCAATCTCCAGCTTTGCTCGCACCTCGAGATACTGAAAACGAGACGGATCCAGCTTCACGACCAAGTCCTGACTCGACGCTTCGTCGTCTCCGTCGGGCGTATCGAGCTCGAACCGCAGCGCGCGCTCACTAGTCGCTCCCTCAGGAGCCTGGTCGTCAGCCGCGGGATCAGGCACCCAGCCGGTCGCGTCGGCGGTGAACACTGCGCTGACCGCATCGCGAAAGACGATCGAGCCGCTCACGGTTGCGAGAGCGCGCTCCTCGGTATCCTGAGGAGCGCGAGAGCGATCGAGGAATGTCATCTGCAGGGAGATCTTGGCGTCGCTCGGCGAACCAATGCTCGCCTTAGAAAGCCCGGCGCCCATCAGTTCGAATCCAACGAGCGCGCCGTCAAACAGCTGTCGCCCGCCTTCCGCGTCCGAGAGCAAAGGAGCCAGCGTGAGGCGCAGTGAGCGCGGCATTCGTCAGTTCTTCCCCATTGGCACCGCAGCTATCTGCCAGGCAATTAAACTTAGAGCAAACGCGCAGAAGTCGCGAGCGAAAACCCAAGGCCGGGGCAGTTTGTCAGCAGCTCAGATCGACACGCTGTAGGTAACCTCATCGTTCTCTTAAGGTGCGCGTCCGCTGAACCCTGATGCCTTCGACTTTCGCGAAATTTCCGCTCGTGTTTCCCGTGGTATGAGACCGAGCGCAAACTAATTGACGCCCGTGCCGTGCTTGACGACGGTCCGTCCCATGAACACCTGGGGAATTCTACGCGGGCTCCGTTGCCTGCCGCTCTTGTTGGCGCTCTCTTGGGCGACGAACTGCTCGTCTCCGACACGCAATTTCGGAACCGGCCATGCCGGAGCGGATAGCAACCCGAGCGACGCAGCTGGCGGCAGTAGCGGGGCAGTGAGCGCGCCAGGCGCAGCGGGAACGCTGAGCGGTTCCGGCGGCACGCCGGACACGGGCGTTGGGGGCCTGGCTGGTGAAGCGGGAATGTCGACCGCAGCGGGCGACGCGAGCAACGGCGGCGCGGGCGCGAGCAACGGCGGCGCGGAGATACTCTTGGCCGACGGTCTTACCTGCCAGGCCGGCACGGACTGTGCGAGCGGAAACTGCACCGATGGTTTCCCCCTGTGCCAACGTGACTTGAGACAGCTCCCCCCTGGTAATCTATGTACCG
>JBDTYJ010000013.1:0-32833 GCA_040005755.1 Pseudomonadota bacterium | reverse complement strand
GCGAGGACGACGTGCACGTGTTCGGCGACGGCAGCACGCACAAGGGCAACGACATCCAGCGCTTCTATCGGTATGGGATCCTCACCAACCCGAACCTCAAGATTTACAAACCGTGGCTCGATCAGAAATTCGTGGACGCCTTCGGCGGCCGCACTGAGATGAGCGAGTACCTGAAGAAGATCGGCCGCCCGTACACCATGAGCACGGAAAAGGCGTACAGCACCGACGCCAACGTGCTCGGCGCCACGCACGAGGCTAAGGATCTCGAGCACCTGAACCGTGGCATGCACATCGTGCAGCCGATCATGGGCGTCGCGCACTGGAAGGCGGACACTCAGGTAGCCCCGGAAACCGTGACGGTTGCGTTCGAAAACGGCTTTCCGGTGAGCATCAACGGCACCCGCTACAGCGCCTTGATTGATTTGATGCTGGAGGCCAATCGCGTCGGCGGCCGCCACGGCCTAGGCATGAGCGATCAGATCGAGAACCGCGTGATCGACGCCAAGAGCCGCGGTATTTACGAGGCGCCGGGCATGGCGCTCTTGCACATCGTGTATGAGCGCTTGCTGTCGGCGGTGCACAACGAAAACACGCTCGACTTGTACTTCACGCTCGGGCGCCGCCTGGGCCGCGTGCTGTACGAGGGTAAGTGGTTCGATCCGGAAGCGATGATGCTGAAGGACGGCCTCACGCGCTGGATCGCGCCCAGCGTGTCCGGCAGCGTGACGTTGGAGCTGCGCCGCGGCGATGACTATTCGATCCTGGAGACCCAGGCCGAGTACATGGCGTACGCGCCGGAGAAGCTCAGCATGGAGCGCGTGGCGGATCCTGCGTTCTCGCCCGCCGATCGCATCGGCGCGCTGGAGATGCAGAACCTTTCGATCACCGACAACCGCAACTTCTTGGTGCACCACTTGGACAGCGTGGCCCGCCTCGGGCAAGGCGCGAACCCGCTGCCCGAGTTGCTTGGCAAGCTCGACCCGGCGAAAAAGGCCGAGAAATAGTGGTCGTAGCGCGCGAGCCGGCCACCCGCGCGTTCATCGATCAGTAATGGGAACTGACCGGCCTCGGCCGGTCAGGGCTTCGCGGCGGGGTGAGCGAGCGCATAGCGGACCACGCGCTCGAAGGCGCTGAGCGGCTGCGCACCGGAAAGGTAGAAGCCGTTGATCACGAACGCCGGCGTACCGTTGATGTTCGCGCTCTGAGCGATGGCTTTGTCACGCGCGAGCACCGCATCGAAGCGGCCGTCGCTTTCGGCCGCCGTAACGCGGACCGTGTCGAGCTTGAGCTCAGTCGCGTATTTGGCCAAGCTTTCCTGGCTCAATGCGCCATCCACGCCTTGATTGTTGAACAGGCGATCGTGCATCTGCCAGAAGCCAGAGTCGCCCTTTTCAGCGCGTGCCTCGCGCGCAAGCAGCGCCGCCGGTAGTGCGCGCTGATGAAAAGGCAACGGATAATCATGCCAAACCCAGCGCAGCTTCCCGGGGAAAGCCTTGTCCAAATTGGCCAAGGTTTTTTCGACGCGACCGCAGAACGGACATTGGAAGTCTGCGAATTCGTGGATCACGATCGGAGCGTTCACGGGGCCGCGCGCCGGGTTGTCGGCTGTCGCCGCGGGCACGGTTTTTTGTTCGGGCGCGTCGGCGTCCTTCGCGTGCTTCATGATCTCGTCGTACACCGCTGCGCGTGGCGTTCGTGCGGCGACCAGCGCTTGCGCCACCTTGAGCTGGGAGTCGATCACGGTGACGAAGTTTTCGAGCGGTTGCGCGCCGGATAGGCGCTGCCCGTTGATGAAGAAGTAAGGGGTACCGGAAGCCTTGAAGTCGCTGGCAAGATCCGCGTCTGCTTCGATTTCTTTGGCGTGCGTGTTGTTGCTGAGCGCGGCGCGAACCCGCTTTTCGTCCAGCTTCAAGTCCTTGCCGATTTGCATCAGCACGGCGTCGTCCAAAGAAGTGTGCTGCTCGTCGAAGAGCGCGTCGTTTGCGGCGAGGAAGCCGGCATCGCCCTTTTCAGTGCGCGCTTCCAGTGCCAAATTGGCGGCCGGCACGGCGCGCGCGTGAAACGGCAACGGATTTTGGCGCAGCACGATGCGTAAGTCTTTCGGGTAACGCGCGAGCAGAGCGGTCATCGTCGTTTCGACGCGACGGCAATACGGGCACTGATAGTCGAAGAACTCGACGATGGTGACCAGCGCATCTTTGGCGCCGCGCGCGGGCGCGCCTTTGATCGGCATCTTCCAGATGCTCAGGTCCTGCTCCGGCTCGTCGTCGTTACTTTCGGGCGCCGGGCGCTTGAAGTTCGCAGCGACGCGGACGGCGTAAACGGCGCTCGGCGCTGTACCCCGCTGCGTGAGCTCGGCGGCAGCGACCAGCTCCGCGTCGATCACGCTCGTGAAGTCTTCCAGCGGCACGGCGCCGCTGATCGTGACACCGTTGATGCGGAATGCGGGCGTGCCGTTCGCACCAACTTTGCCCGCAAGAGCGATGTCACGTTGGATTTTGTCCGTCGTATCGGCAAGCTCCGCGCGCTTCAGCACGAGCGCTGGATCCAGCCCGACGCGCGAGACCCAATCGCTGAGCGCTTGCTCGCCGAGCCGTGTTTGTTCGGCGAAAGCCAAATCCAAGAATCCGAAGAAGGCACGCGATCCGCCTTGACGAAGCACGGCGTGCGCGACCTTGGCCGCGGGAAGCGCATTTTGGTGAAACGGTAGCGGGTTGTGCTTGAACACGAGGCGCAGCTTTTCGGGGCCATACTTGGCTTCCAGCTGCTTCACTGTCGGATGCACGCGCGCGCAGAAGGGACATTGCAGGTCCGAGAACTCGAGCAGCGTGACCGGGGCGTTCGCGGAGCCCCAAACGGCATCGTCTTCTGCAACCGGCAGCGCGTCCGAGCTCGGCTGCGGGCCGCTCTCAGCGCTGGTCGTGGCAAGCTGCACCGGGCCGACGGGTAGGCTTTGCTGGGGCGGTTGCTTTGCCGATGAGGCGCTCGAGGGCCCTGCGCAGCCTACGACTTGCGCAGCGAAGAACAATCCAGCGGTGAGCCGAGCCACGCGGTAAATCCACATCTTGCGCCGCGTCATAGCGCCCGAGGCGCGCCGCGTCCACGGCCGAGGGAGCGGGCTACCTCATTCGTTCGAGTCAGTCGCGCGTCGGCCGCTGGACGCACGACGGCCTTCGGGGCGCGCGGGGAATGCTCGGCGGTCCGCCGCTGCGCGGCGTTCGAGCAGCGAGCGCTTGCCCCGCCGTTCGGTGAAGGATTGTCGGAGCTCAGTGACGCTCACGGGCGCAAGCGAGCGCACCTTTGCGGCGTGCACGTCGCATAACGCAAGCACGCGGTCCTCGACCAAGACGCGCTTCAGTTTGGCAGGCCTCGGGCTTTGTTCCGCCACGGGTGAGCGCGTTTTGAGCTTTGCACAGAGCTCGCACTTCCTAGCCATGCCCTTCGGCTAGCGCGAGGGGCTGGATTTGGACAAATTTTCCGATCCTCGCTGAGAGCGCTGCGGGGAAAACGGCGAGGGGTGGGGGCTCCGCGGCAGCGGAGCTGACGCTTGGGGCCCCGGACGCGCGCAGCGGAGCGAGCACGGCCGCCGTGCTTTGACGTGATGGGCGCGGGGCAGCCCACAAAAAAATCGAAACACTAGGTTGGGCTTAAAACCTTGCTTCGTTCGAGTTTGGAGTGGGCGGAAAACGCGCGCGTTTCCACCCAGGCGATCACGTTCTGTTCCGGGTGGTTGCCTTGGTGGCGACCGAGCTCCTGAATGCCGGTGGGGCTGGTCACGTTCACCTCGATCAACTTTTCACCGATCAGGTCGAGGCCGACGAACCACAGCCCGTATTCGCGCAGCTTGGGACCAACCGCGCGCACGAGCTCGGTTTCGCGCGGCGTAAGATCGCACGCCTGCACGCGACCGCCCGCGTGAATGTTGGCGCGCACGTCGTCTTCGCGGGGGACGCGCAGGATGGCGCCGAGCGGCTCGCCGTCGAGCAAGAGCACGCGCTTGTCCCCCTGACGAACCTCGGGCTGGTACTGTTGCACCATTGCTAGACGCTTGCCCTCCATGGTCATGATGTCGACCAGCGAGCGCACGTTGCGATCCCCGGCGCTGAGCACCACGACGCCGGAGCCGCCCGCGCCGTCCAGAGGCTTGAGCACGGCCGTGCCGCCCACCAAGTTCACGAACTCGATGATTTGCGCGCGCTCTGCGCTGACCAGCGAGCGCGGCATGAACTCCGCGAATTGGAAGGCGAACAGCTTTTCGTTCGCGTCGCGAATGCCGCGCGGGTCATTCATGACCAGCACGCGGTCTTTGACCATGTCTAGCTGTTGCGTGAGGTACAGGTAGGCGGCATCGAACGGGGGATCCTTGCGGATGAAGACCGCGTCCAACTGGGATAGCTCCAAGCGTTCGTCACTGCCCAGCGCCACGTGCGGGGCGGTATTGCTTACCGTCACTGACCGCGCGCGTGCGAAGACGTCGCGACCTTCATTCGAGACTTCTCTTGGCAGGCTGTGCAGGCACTCATGGCCGCGCGCCATGGCGCCGCGAATGAAAGCAAACGTGGTGTCTTTGTCGGCCGTCATGATTTCGGCCGGGTCCATTACGAATAGAAAGCGCACGGTGGGCAAATCTCACATGCAATGGGCAGCAGAGCAAACGACGCGCCACACCTGCGCCGGTCCGAATTTGCTAAAGTGCAGCGAGATGAGCCGCAAACCTCGCTCTGAGGAGAAGAGTGCCGCCGACGGGTCGTCCTGGGCTTTCGCTTCGCCGTTCTCGGCCCCAGTATTTGGCGGCTTGTGCGCGCTTGCGCTCGCGCTCGGCGCACCAGGCGGCCATGCGCAAAGCAGGGCCGCGCGCGTCGCGGTTGCGACAGAAAATTCGCTTTCGTCGCGCGCGGCGCTGGCGCAATTGGCCGCTGGTGGCAACGCGGTGGACGCCGTGGTGTGCGCCGCGTTGGTGGCTGGAGTGACCGCGCCGAGCTCGAGCGGTCTGGGCGGCGGCGGCTTCGCGATGTTGTGGCGTGCCGCAACGCGCGAGCCGTACGTCTTGGACTTTCGCGAGACGGCGCCTGCCGCGATAGACGCTGCTGCCTTCGAGAACCGACCCTTCAAGGCAGCCGAACGCGGGCGCGCGACGGGGGTGCCGGGTGAGCTGGCCGGGCTCGCCCAGTTGCAACACAGCTTCGGCAAGCGAAAGTGGCGTGACGTCGTGCTGCCCGCAGCGCGGCTCGCGGAAACCGGATTTGCGGTGAGCCCACACCTCGGCCACGTGTTGCTCGGCGCAGCGCCGAGCACCCTGGAGGGTTACAATGAAGCGTACGCGAATCAGGTCGCCGCGACCGATGCGGGCATTGCCAGCGTGTTTTTCCCGGGCAAGCGAGCTGCGGCGGTGGGCCAAGGGGTCAGGAATCCGACGCTTGGCCGCACCCTCATGCGCCTAGCTGCGTCTGGCAAAATCCCTTTTTATGAAGGGGACTTGGGCGCCGACTTCGTCGCGGCCGTCAAGGCAAAGGGGGGCGCGCTCAGCCTGGACGATTTGAAAGGCTATCGCCCGGTTGAGCGTGCCGCGTTGCACGTGAGCTGGGAGGGGTATGACATTTATACGATGCCGCCGCCTTCGGCAGGCGGGCTCATGCTTGCGGAAACGCTGGCCACGTTTTCGAAGACGGAGCTCGAACGCTTGCGCTTGAACACCGGGGCGTACGAGCACACCTTGGCTGAAAGCATGCGCGGTGCACTCGCCGATCGGCTGCGGTTTCTCGGCGATCCAGATTTCGAGCACGTGGATCTTGCGGCGCTGCTCGATCCTAAACGCCTCGCGGCGCGCAAAGCGCTGATCGCGAGCGAGCGCACGCATGCGCTGCCGCATTTCGAAAGCGATGAGCACGGCACCCATCATTTGCTCGTCGTGGATGCCGAGGGCAACGTCGCTTCCATCACCACTACGGTGAACACCGCGTTCGGCGCCAAATTCAGCGGGGCTCAGAGTGGCATCGTGGCCAACGACGAGCTCACCGACTTCAATCGCCAGAAAGACGTGATTCCGTTCGGTCTGCCGCAAAGTCCGAATCGCCCGCGCGCAGGCGCGCGACCGGTTTCCAGCATGACGCCCACGCTGGTCGTTAAAGACGGCAAGGTGCTGTTCGCGATCGGCGGCTCGGGGGGATCGCTGATCGCGACCAACGTCACTCAGGTGCTGCTTGCGCGGCTAGTGTTTGGGCTTTCGCCGGCGGCGCTCGTGCAGTTGCCCCGGTTTGCGGTGCCCACTGCCGGGCCCACACTCGAGCTCGATCCGGGCGCGGACAAGCCGCTCTTGGCCGACCTCGCCTGGCGCGGTGAGCGCGTGCGGGTGATGCCCGAGAATAACAGCGCGGTGCAGGTGATCGCAGTTGACGCCAACGGCGTGACGGCCGCGGCGGATCCGCGCAAGCACGGCAGCGCGCTCGCGCACTAACGGCGCGCTGGCGTTACGGCTCAGTACACGGCGGCGACGAGCTCGGCGCTCTCGTCGTCGTTCAAATCCGTGGCGATTGCGTAGCCGATACCGCGATGCTCGGTCGCGGCGATGGACACGCCGCGGCGGTCACCGACATACACGTGCTCGTTGCGCACGGTGCGCTGCTTCAGGCGCGTTTCGATCGGCACGCGCGTGGAGTTGTACACATACAAGGTCACGTGATGCCCGCCCATCATGTAACGCAGCGAAGCCGCGTGCTGATTGCTGACCGGCACGACGCTGCCGCCCACGAAACGAGCGCCGTAATCCTTGAGGCTCGGCAAGCTGAGCGGCACGCCTACTTCAGGCTCGAATTGCGTGAGCATTGCGGGCTCGGTGACCTGCGGCAGGCGTGCATTCATGTGATGATCGACCAGCTCTTCCAACAACTGATCAGCGGTGTTGGCTTGCGCGTACGACGCGCCGTTGCTGTTCTGAACTTGTTGTTTGCTGGTAGACGCAGCCCACACCAGCGTCAGCGCAGCCGCCGCGGCAACTGGCACCACGGTGCGCCAGGAGAGCATGCGTGAGTGCAGCGCCTCATGTTCGATGGCGCCTTCGACCTGCTCTTCACGGTGCCCTTCGGCGCGCAACGCCGCGGCAATGCGCTCTTCGAACGACGAGGTAATCGGCGCGGCGCTACGCACGGAAGTACGCAGGCTCACGTGCAGCGCTTGGTTCAGGCGTACGCGCTCAGTGCACGTTGCGCAATCCACCAAGTGCTGCTCGACTTCGAGCAACTTATCCGTGGCGAGCTCTTCATCCCCGAAGGCTTCGAGCAACGGCGCGATTTGACGGCAAGAGCTGCTGTACATGGCGGCTGATGAGGTGGTCATGAGCGCGAGACTCGCTTTTCGCGAAAGGTAGCCAGATCAATCACGGGTTCTTGTTTTTCGGACGTGTCACCCACGACCGCTTCCGGGCCGACGATGCCCATGGCGCGTGCGTGCTCATATAACCGGCCCTTGAGTAAGCGCCGGCCACGATGCAAACGGGACATCACGGTGCCGATGGGACAGCCCATGATGTCGGCGATTTCCTTGTATGAAAGCTCTTCCACGTCGGACAAAACCACCGCCAAGCGAAACTCTTCCGGTAGCTCATCCAAGATGCGCTTGATCTCTTTTTCAAGCATGGGCCGCAGAGCCTGCGACTCTGGATCGCGCATGGACTCCATGGTCGAGGCGCTGATCCAGCCGTCAGCCAGCGGATCGGCATCCGGGCCGTCCAACACGCTGCGCTCCAGCCCGCCGCGACGGTAGCGGTTGATGAACGTGTTCGTCAGGATGCGCAGCAGCCACGCGCGCATGTTGGTGCCAGTTTCGAACTGGTCACGCGCGCGCATGGCTTTCAGCAAGGTGTCTTGCACCAGGTCCTGTGCGTCCGCCGTGTTGCGGGTCAGGCGCGCAGCGACACCGAGCAGGGCGCTGAGTTGCGCAATCGCTTCGGTCTCGAATTCGCGGGCCGAGATGCTGGCTTTGCGGCTCATGGTTTCAGCTAGGCAACCCGCGCCAGAATGGGGTTATTCCCGCTTCTCAGCGAGGTTTGGGGTATTTTGCTCCAGGCGTTCCAGCCGCTCTGAAAGCCGCTTTACTTCCTGCTCCAGGTCACGAAATGCGGCAAAATTCGGCAAAACCGTGCGAATTCGCTCGTCGATGGTGGCTTGCCACTGTTCCAGTGTAGCGCGAAAGCCCTTACCCTCTTTGCTCTGCGACATCTCGTCCTCCTCCCGAGGCGGTGGGATTGAGGAGGTGGGGCCCGTTACCGGTTCCTCCCCTTCCTTCGTGGGCATCAGCTTGCCGATGGGCCCTTCCCGGAGCTGGGTCAGGATGCGCTCGCCCTTGTTCCGGATCAGTGCCTTCAACGTAGACAGCGGAATGCCGCGCGGCTTCGTGCGCAGCTCTTCGGAGATGATCAGCGCCAGCGTGACGTCGGTCTTGTCTTCCTTGGTCGCGTTGTCGATGATCTGCACGTCCTCCCCCTCGCGGATCATTTCCGCGATCTGGAGCAGGGTGACGTAGCTCGACCCCTTGGTATCGTACAGCTTGCGGTTCGAGTACCGCTTGATCGTCCTGCGGGGCGACGACGGAGCCGAACTATCGGATGTTTCACCAGTGGTCATCGTGTGCAGCAGAAAGCATGCCGCATGGCGTCATGTCGGTCAAAGTCTGTCTCGGTTTTCCCGTCAGTATCGGGCGCGCGGGTGCTCCGAGTTTTTGCTGTGGCACGGTGGTGTGAGCTTCGCCTACAGCGGCGCCTGCGCGGGGTTCGCACCAGGCGCCCCCCCCGCGAGCACGCGGCGGTGTGCCCGCGCTCAGCACGCCCGTCCCGTTCGCAGCTCCTCGATCCGCGCGCGGAAGAAGCGCGCTTCTGACTCGTTTTGAGTGAGCTGGCGAGCGCGTTCGTAACTTTGGGTCGCCTCGCTGGTGCGGCCCATGCGGCGCAGTAGGTCGGCGCGTGCCGCATGCCACGGGTGGTAGTGCGCGAGCGGCTCAGCCAGCGCGTCGATCAGGGGCAAAGCCGCTTCAGGACCCTCACTCATGGCGATCGCGGCTGCGCGGTTCAGCGCCACCACAGGCGATGGGTGGAGCGCGAGCAACCGTTCGTATAGCCCGGCAATTTGCCGCCAATCGGTGGCTCCGGCGCTGTTGGACTCGGCGTGCACGGCAGCGATGGCGGCCTCCAGGGCATACGTGCCCGGGCGGGCGCACGCCAAGGCCCGCTCCAACAGCGCGCTGCCCTCGGCGATTTTGGCGCGGTCCCACAGCGTGCGGTCTTGCGCTTCGAGCAGCACGACCTCGCCGCTCGCGTCGACGCGCCCGTGACGACGAGCATCGTGTAGCAGCATCAAAGCGAGCAGCGAGTTCACCTCGGGAGACTCGACGTTCAAACCCGACAGCAGTAGGTCGCGCAGCATGCGGGTTAAGTCGATTGCCTCGCTGCATAGCCCCAGGCGAATCAGGTCCTTCCCGTGTGCTGATGCGTAGCCTTCGTTGAAGATCAAATACAGTACGGACATCACCGCGCTCAGCCGCTCCGGCAGGTCCGCGGCGTCCGGAACCGCGTAGGGAATCGAGGCTTCTCGGATCTTCGCTTTGGCGCGCACCAAGCGCTGCGCCATGGTGGCGTGCGGCACCAAGAAAGCACGCGCAATTTCCTCGGTGCTGAGGCCTCCGAGAGTGCGTAAGGCGAGCGCGACTTGCGCTTCTGCCGCGAGGGCCGGATGGCAGCAGGTGAAAATCAAGCGCAGCCGCTCGTCGGGCACGCTGTCATCATCGCTCGTAGTTTGCGTGTGGCGCTCGTCGAAGGGCGCAAGCTCGGCGAGCAACGCCGCGGCGCGCTCGCGATGACGAATGCGATCGATCGCGCGGTGCCGTGCGCTGCCGTAGAGCCAAGCTTGCGGATTATTGGGCGGCGCTTCCGCCCAATCGACCACGGCGGCTGCAAAGGCCTCCTGCAGCGCTTCTTCGGCGAGATCGAAATCGCCGAACGCTCGGATCAACGACGAGAGGAGGTGACCCCACTCTGCACGGCACAGGCGATCGAGATCGATCACGAGAAGGTCATGATCGGTCGCACCTCGACACATCCGAAGCGCGCCGCCGGGATCTTGCCCGCGAGATTGATTGCTTCGTCCAGGTTGGCCGCTTCGACCAAGTAGAAGCCGCTCAGCTGCTCCTTGGTTTCGGCGAACGGGCCGTCTGTGGTCAGGCGTTTGCCTTCGCGCACCCGCACCGTGGTTGCGGTCGTGGTGGGCTTCAGCGCGTTGCCGCCCAAAATAGCAGGCCCAAATTCCTTGCTGAACGCGCCGTATTCCGCGAGCTCCGTGGGATCGTAGCCTTTTTCCCAGCGCTTCTCGCTCTCGTAAATCATCAGCAGGTACTTCATGGTGTTTCCTTCGCGGCTTTGCGCCGCCTGTGCGGGTTCAGCTGAAAGGCGAACGACAACAAGCTGGATCGACAGCAACCCAGAAAATATTTCTGAACTCCAACATTAGCCCTTAAAGGCACACCTGGGACGCGCAAGCGCGCGCGTGCGCAGCACCGGAAACACGCGCCGGAGCGCCAATTTTGCGCCACTGTCGCGCGTGCCGGCGCGCGGCGCGCGGCGCGGGCCGCACGCTACAGGCTCACTGGAGCGGCACCACGCAGCTAGCTGGGCTGGCCGGGTCGCTCAGATGCATGTCAGTCGGGCCGCTAAAAGGCTGCACGGTTACTCCCGCGCACGTGGGGTTGGCGAGCAACGGCGCGCAGCCATGGCCGACCCAACCGCCATTGGGCAGCGCAAGAATGGTTTGCACGCAATCGTCGAGCTGGCCCACCGTTGCGGTGCACTCACTGCCTCGAGAATCCAAGTTCTGGGCGCACAGCTCCGGCGGTAGACTCGCCAGGCACACGTTGAACTCTGGCGTGGACAGTGTTTGGTACCCGTACGAGTCCGCAACACCAGGCGAGTCCTTGCCGCTGAGCGCGACCATTTTGCCGGTGAGCTGCGCTAGCCACTGGCACCAGAGCGCCGTCAGCTTGGGCCCCATGTCCTTCACCCGCTGCGTTTCGTCCAGCTCAGCAGGCACACAAATACGCTCGTCTTGCGTGGGCGGCGAAAGCTTGCCGCCATGCTGGTCGGTGCACAGCCACTTACCAGGCGCAATCGACGAACACTCGCAGTAGTCGGCAGGATAGATGCAAGTCTCGACGCGGTTGCCAACGCTCGGGCACGCCGCCCCGAGGGCCGGCGCGTGTTTCGGGCAGCTGCTGTCGATGGAATCCAGCGGGCCCGACTGCTGCTCATCGCCGCCTAACCAAAGTTTGCCCTGCAGCCCGGCATAGCAGCCGAGCGCCCGATAGGCCCGCGAAGCGCCGCCGGTTGAGTCGGGAATTTGCCAAACGCAGACGCTGTTTTCGGTCTGAGCGTCGCACGGCGATCCGATGTCTGGCGCAGCGTCCGGGCACGCAGCCACCACCGTAGCAGCGGCCGCGTTCAACGTGCCGGCACACGCTTGGCCGGCCGTCCCCGCCGTCTCTGCGACACCCCCGCCCGGGGCCGCCCCCCCCGCCGAGCCGCCGCTTCCTTGCGAGGCGCCCCCCGCGGCATTGCCGCTCCCCAGCTCCCCCACCACGACCCGCGAGCCGCACGCCGCCGCGTTCAGAACAGTAAAAAGCGTGATCCAGCAAGCAGTGCGCATTGTGCAGTTCCTTCACGGCAGCGGCTGCCTGCCACTTACTCCAATAATCGCACGCCCGACCGGGATCGATCACGCCTTGTGCGACCGGGCGAGCCTAGCGCACTGGAAACCGGGCGAGCGTCCAACGCTAGCGTGTGGCTTGAGGTGAGGCCGCGCCATACAGCCGTCGAACCGCGTCCTCCAGCGGGGGATCGTGAATGGTGAGGTCGTCCACGCGGCACATCCGCGAAAGCTGCTCCAAGAAACTGTGCATGGAGCATCGGGCAAGGTCGAGCTCGAGCTCGGCATAGCCGCCTTGGAAGCGCACCACCTCTACCCCGGGAATCTCCACGGTCGTCGGGAAATTCGTGCTCCGCACGCGGACGCGTTTGCGATCACCAAAACGGAGCCGAAGTTCATCCAGGGAGCCGTCGAGAGCGATGCTGCCCTTGTCGATGACGATCACGCGCCGCGCGAGCTGCTCCACGTCTTGCAGATCGTGAGTGGTGAGGATCACGGTAGTACCCGCCTGGTTGAGCTCGCGGATCAACGCGCGAATTGTGTCTTTGGCCTCGATATCGAGGCCAATCGTGGGTTCGTCCAGGAACAGTAGCGAGGGCGCGTGCAAGAGTGCGAGCGCGAATTCGCAGCGCATGCGCTCGCCTAGCGACAACGTACGCGTCGGTTGCATCATGACGCGCTCGATGTCCAAGAGCGCGACCAAGCGCGCGAGCCGTTCGCGGTATACCGGACGGGGTATGTCGTGGATGGCTCGATTCATGCGGAAAGCGTCCTGCGGCGGCACATCCCAAACCAGTTGTGATTTCTGACCGAACACGGCGCCCACATGCCGCACGTACTCAGTGCGGTGCTTCCAAGGCGTGAAGCGACCGAGCGCGAGCACGTCCCCCGAAGTCGGGTGCAAGATGCCCGAGAGCATCTTCAGCGTGGTCGATTTTCCGGCGCCGTTCGGGCCCAGGAACGCGACGAGCTCACCCTCCTCGAGCTCGAGGCTCACGTCTTGCACTGCTTCCACCGCCGTAAACTTGCGGCGAAACACGCTCAGCAACGCCTCACCCAGGCTCGAGCCGCGGCGGAACACTTGGTAGGTCTTGGAAAGGTGTCGAACCTCGAGCGCGCGGGACATTGTTCAGCCTCCCGCGCTCGAGAAGCGGCGCAGTAAATAGTTCCAAAGCGTGAGCGAGAGCGCCAGCAGGGCGAACGTGGAGAGCGCCGCCCAAAGCCAGCCGTCCGTGGCGCGACCCAACAACGCAGAAGCCGGCAGCACCGCGAAGGCCAGCACAGGAACGGGGGCCAAAGCCAGAGCACGCACGCGCTTTGGCAAGATAACCGGCGGGTATTGCCCGAGCTCGGCGATGCGATCGAAGAGCTCGAAAATCCGCGCGTTGCCCACCCAGACCATGACCACCGAGGCCATGGTCAACAAGCTTGCGCCGAACAAGACGAGTGAAACAAAGAACAACAGACCGAACTCCGCAAGCTGCGCGGGGCGTGGCACACCCGTGCCGCGCAAGCACCAGGCGCTGAGCGCGAGACCGCCGAATAGCTTGCCGAGATCCTCCGGGTCGAAGGACTTGACCACCGCCAATAGAAGCGGGTGTCGCGGCTTGAGCAGCAACAGCTCGAACGTCCCCTCTCGAATCATTTCCGACGTGTTCCAGACCATTCCCCCAAAGAGCGGAGAGGCGATGCCTTTGGCCATCAGGAACACGGCTTGAATCAAGATTACCTCCCGAAGCTGCCAGCCGGGGAATGCCAGACCGTTGCCGTACAGGAGAACCGTGATGAGGCAGGGGAGTAACTCCAGCCCCAGCATGACCAGTAGGCTGGCGAAGAAATCGAAGCGGTCCGCCATGCGCGTCGCCAGTCCGAGCCGGATGCCGTGCAGAAGAAGGCTCGCGAGGCTTCTCATCCGCCAGCCGCTAGAAAGCGTCGGTTCGCCAGGCGCTGTGAACCAGTGAGGATGACCGTCCAAGTGAGGGTGACGGCGAACTGCGCAGCCACCGCCTGCGGTGCCGTCAGCACATTTCCCAGAATTTCTACGCTACCGAGCGCGATGCGGACTGGAACGTAGAGGATCCACGGATAGGGCAGAAGGAACAAGAGCGGCAGGAAACTCGCCGGAAAAAACGAAAGCGGCAGCCACGCGCCCGCCAGGGTGTCGCGCGCGAGCGCTGTACAACGGCGGACGCCTTCCGCGCGCACCAACCAGAAGCCGACGAGCCCCGACGCGTAGTTGACCAGGAACATGAGCACGAAGCCCAGCGCCAAGGACAGAGCAAACCAAGCGACGTGTTGTGGGACGAGCAGGTGGCCCAGCCACCAGGAAACCAAGCCCCACACCGGGACCGCTTCGAGCAGAATTGCCAACGCGCGGTGCCCAAGCTTTTGCCCGAAGGCAAACAGCGGATGGGGCAGCGGTTGCAAGAGGTGGTTCGTGTAGCGGCCGGTTCGAACCAACATCTGCAAGTTCCAATCGGCAAAGTCGAATACCGCGTAGCCCGCTAGCAATGCGAACGCCGAATATGCGATCAAATCGGCACGCGCCAGCCCTTGGGTCGCGTTACTGGAGCGCGTGGTTGCGGTCCAAATCCAGGACATGACGACGAAGCGCAGCGGACCAGTGAGCAACGACACTGCCATGTGCGAGCGGAACGCGGCCCACTCCTTCCAGGTTACCTGCGCGATCGCAGCCAGCGCCTCGAGCCTGGCTCGAGGCCTCAACTGATTCCCGCCCAGATCACGGCCCGTGGTGTCCAACAGAAGTGCGGGTCAAAGTCCAAGGTCGTGGGCAGTGTCCACGCCGCCGTCAACTGGTGCTCGGGCGCGAACAGCCACGCGCAACGGCCCGCCCCTTCGTGACCCCAAACGGCGCCAGGTTGGATGAGCGGGTGACGCGCGGGCTCAATGCCGAGGCCATACTGCCAATCCGGAAAGTGATCGCCCCAATGCGGCGCTGGCGCGGTCAGATGAATGCGCCGCATGGCCTCAACAGTGGTTGCCCCGACGATGCGCTTGCCCGCCAGGCTTCCGCGTTCGAGAAAGAGTTGCCCGAGGCGTACGAGATCAGGACACGTGGAGTACGCTCCGCCCATCGCCGCCATTGCGTGCAGCCCGTGCTCTCTCGCAAAGGCCAGGCGGCTTTCCTCCTCGGCGCTCACTATGCAGAACTGGTTGTTGTCTCGCGCGCACGGATCGAAAAACGTATCATGAAGCCCGGCGGGCTCGAGGATCTCGCGCGTGAGCCAGACATGGAATGGCTCTCCCGCCGCCCGCGTGATGATTTCACCCAGCAACATGAAGCCAACGCTCCCGTAGCACCAACGAGCACCGGGCTCATGAGCCAGCGGTTGGGCCACGAGCCACGAAAGCCAGTCCCCGCCGCGCGCGGCCTCCCAGAAACCAAGATGATCGGGATTCGCCTCACCGTTCGAGCCCGGATCGGCGGGCAGCCCGGATGAATGCGTCAACAAGTGACTCAAACGGATCTTGGCGTGCGTGGCAGTGTCGAACTCCTTCAGGTAGTGGCCGATTGGCAGTTCCATGATCAGGCGGCCGGTTTCCACCAGCTTCATGATCCCGAGACTGGTGATTACCTTGGTGATCGATGCAATGCGGCGGAATGTGCCGGACTCCATCGGCTGTTTGCCATCGTAGCGCCGGGAACCGATGCTGCGATTCGCAAATACTCGCCCGTGGCGCGAGATGCAGTAGCTAGCCGCCTGAACTTTCCCCGCGCCAAGTAGCGCCTCGAAAATCGCTTCGAGGCGCTCGAGCTGAGCGGCTTCAAATCCGATCTCTTCGGGTTCAGCCTGTGTTTTTCCGCTTCTCCACGCTTCCGTTGTCATGGCGTTCCGGCTCGAGACAGAACGCCTCAATACCAGACGAGCGTCGGCCGAGGAATGAGGTTCTTGGGCCGCCCCCAGGCGACACCGCGTCCGGCTTGGAGGGTGTTTTGTTGGAGAATGATGAGATTGGAATTCAGCGCTGTATACAGCGAATGAGAGGGGTCGCTTTCGTCAAGGTGTTGGGCCCCAAGCTCAAGGATGCGGGGGTCAAGCTGATCGCGCTGCACTGCGGGTGCTTCGGGACAAGCACCACCTGCGCGAGCACGTGCACCTCCGGCGACGGTTATGACTACGGCCATTGGCTGGCCAAAGACGCGGCGGCTTGGGCGGCCGTCGATATCGGCGGCCAACCTCGCGGCGCGGACCGCGGTCACCGTAACGGGTAGTGCCTTCTCGGCTTCGCTCGCTGCCACGACCGTGACAACGTTCGTGTGCAAGTAACCGGCAGCGCTAGAAAAATGTCGGCATTCCGTCGGGGAACTGAGCGTCCACGACGGAGCCGCCGCCAAAAACGGCGGCCAGCATTTCGCAGCGGTGCGGTTCGAGCTGCCAATCGCAGCGCGCGGCTTCCGAACGCAAATCATCGACGCTGACCTGTGAGTCGGGCCGGGGCCGCAACGACGCCGATGAGAAAGCCACGGCAAAGGCGATGTTGTCGGCGCGTGTCTCTGCGGCGTGGCACAGGCCGCATACGGTCCCCTCGTTTTCTTCGCGCACGCGATCGTAAGGCGCGCTGGTCGGGATCGCAGCATTGATGGGCAACAGCAGCTCACCCTTGATCGAGCGTGGCGGCGCGTCTGCTACCTGCGTACCAAACTCGAGCAAATAACTGCTGTCGCCGTCCATCACCGCCGAAACCCACAGCGCCCCGAGCTTGATGAAGACGCGCGGGCTGATCCTGGAAAACGCCGGCTGCGCGCTGAACATGCTGTCCGTCGCGTAGATGGCGAGCGGGCGGTCGAGGCTCTCGATGAAGCAAGCGCTGCCTGTCGGTTTGGGCAGCGAGTTCAAGAGTTGCACAGCCTCTTCGGTATTTTGGGGGGACGCGCTCACGCCGACTGGCGCGCGACACCTGGCTCTGCCGAGAGGATTCAGTGCGGGGGTGCCGGCGCCGCCCGCCCCGGCTGCGCTCGCGGCCCCGCCTACTGCGCTAGCGCCAGCGGAAGGCAGCGCAGGATCGGCACTCGGGTCGGAGCCCGCCGGCGCGCTACAGGCGGACGCCAGCGCAGCAACGCAAGCAAGCGTCAGCGCGAACAGCGGCCGCGTCAGCTTCAGCAGCGGCAGGCGGTGAGCGGTTCGATGGCTCACGCTGGAACTCCGTTCGACTTCCGTTGCCAGAGCTTGATTAACGCCGGCGCTCGCGGGGCGAAGTCCGCGAGCGAGTGTTGTCCCAGCTCCGTGAAGAACGCGTCTTGCGCGCGCGCCAGCACTTTCTTCAAGCCGCAGGCGGCGTCGATCGGGCATGTGTTAGTCTTGGCCTCGAAACACTCGACGAGGTTCAGGTGTGGTTCCGTCAAGCGTACGACGGCGGCGATGTTGATGTCGCGCGGGTCACGCGCAAGGTTCAAGCCGCCGCCGCGACCGCGGACGCTCTCGACCAAGCCTTCTTCGATCAGGCGCTGCACCACCTTGACCAGATGATTCTGCGAGATGCCGTAGGCCGCGCTGATCTCGCGCACTGCAACACGCCGGCCGCGATGCGCGGACAAGTACAGGAGGATACGCAGTGAGTAGTCCGAGAAGAGGGTGAGCTGCATGGGACGAACGCCCGCATCATAACATGCATTTACTATGCAACTTTAGGCTGATTTCGCTGTGCTCCGTGCACCAACGAAAATGCGCAATGATTCAAACCGGTTAAAGGGGTTTCGGTGCCGTTGTTCAGCCACGCCGGCGCAGCCCTTCGCGGACCCGTCGCGCGCAGCACGCCGGCCCGCGCTGCGCCGCTCCGCGGTGAGGAGCAGCCCAATCAGCCCCGCGTGGTCACTCGCGAGTGAGCACGAACTCGCGATTCACGCCGTACTTGTGCGGCGTGCCATCTTCGCCGTCGTAAAACGAAATGTCGAACAGAGTCGTGCCGATGCTGAGACTGAACAGGTCGTTCCCGACTGGCGTGAGCCGCGCCGCGGTCACGCCGGCTTCGGTCAAGATTGGGGTTTCCAGATCAAGCTCAGCACCAGTCCAGCGGATGATTACTTCACCGAGGTTTGGGTCTGCGTAGGTCCCGGCGTAGCTCGCCAAATCAGTACTTGGTGTGCCGAGCAGGTTTGGCTGCGCAATCGGCTCAGGGAGCCGCGCGCCAGCCGCCGCTCGCAACGCGGCGTCGGCGACGGGCCCAAGATTTTCTTCGGCGCCATTGGCGAGCACTGAAACCGCGACGCGCTGCTCGGGAAGCATGAGGGACAGCGACGTCATTGCCTGTGTGCCGCCGTCGTGCCAAACGAGCGGCGTCGGAAAGTAGCTGCCGTCGGCCGCGCGATAGCCGTCCTGATGGATCAAGCCGTAGCCGTATCCGCCGACCTCGAGGTGATTGTAGATGGGTGCTTGCGCGGACGTCATTTCGCGACGCGAGTCGTCGGAAAGCAGTTCGGTGGCCCCATCGATGAAGAATCCTAACAAGGCCACCTGATCGGTGGGCGTTGACCAGACGAGCCCGGCGGGGCGCAGGAACGCGTTGTCCACCTCATCTGCCGGTGCTATCGGGCCCACCTCCGGCTCTGGTGCGTCCGCCGTCGCGAAGGCGTCGACCGGTGCGCGATTGCCGTAGCCGACAGCGACGTCATTCTCGTGCTCGAGCATGTCGTCGCGGCGTGCGTAGGTGTGCTGCATGCCGAGCGGGGTGAGCACGCTTTGGTTCACGACCTGAGCCCAGGGGTTGCCCTCGAGCTTCTCGAGGATGAGCCCGGCTAAGGAGTAATCTGGATTGGAATAGCGATACGCGACACCCGCCGGCATGAAGGTGTACTCGTTGTCTGCAAACCGCCCGAGAGCGGTGTCTGCAAGGTCACGGTCATCCGCAGCCTCGACCCAAGGGGTGTAGTCGAACAGACCGCTGGTGTGCTTCAACAGATCACGCACCGTTACCGTGCCAAGAAAGCCCGGGGCCTGCGCCAGCTCGAGATCTGGGAGTAACTCCTTCACTGTCTGGTCCAGCGAAAGCTTTCCGCCATCAACGGCCTCCATCAACGCGAGCGCCGTGATCTTCTTGGTATCTGAACCGATTTGGAATTGCGTTTGGGTCGTCGCCCGGACGCCACTCGCGCTCTCCCCGAAAGCTTCGCTGAAAACGGCGTGCCCATCGCGCCAGATCGCGAGGCTGTACGTCGTGGCCAGCCCCTTGCCCAACGAAGCCGCAACCGCCGTCCGGATGCTCTTTGCCTCGGCGGCGCTCAAACCCTGGCTCTGCTCAGGATCCCCGTGATTCGAGCCGCAGGCGCCCAGCACCGGCACCGCAAGGAACGCGCCCACCACCCAACCCAATGCCTTCATCTTCGGCTCCTGTTCCCTCCGCAGCGCGCGTCAAGGCGCATTTGACGCCGTGTGGGCACGCCGTGCGTGAGGTGGGCCTACGCTGAGCGCAGCACTTGGCTGGGCGCGCGGTACGAGTCGAGCTCGGATTCGCACATTTCGATGACGAATTCGAGGAAGTTGGAGAAGGAGTCGCGGCGAACTCCGATTTCGTTCACCCAGGCCACGACCTCACACTCGCCGTCGGCGCGCGTCACGCTGGGATTGAACGCGAACAGCGTGGTGCCCTGCAGATCGATGCCGAAAGGGACGACCGGTTTGCGTTCGGCCTTGGACGGGGGCGCAAGCCAGGGAACGGGCGTTTCAGCGGCCTCGAACGCGGCGCGGGCCATGTCTTCATACATGCGTTTGCCGAGGTTCGCGGTGCCGAGCAGCGTTGCGCCCTCGAAGAAGCGCGGCCAGCCATCATGCAGCGCCAGGAACTCCCGGTACGAAGGGGGGAGCGGGTGCGAGATGCGCTTCTCGACCGCCGCAATGGCCACCGCGGAGGCGCCCGGGTTGGGCACCAAGCTGATGTCGCGGTACGGCGCCACGCGCAGGATTTCGAGCTGCAGTTCCTTGATGCGCGTCAAAAGTATCGGGAATTTCGCCATATTGCCCTCGCCAAGCTGGAGCGGTTCGAGTCGGGGGCCACCAAAGCACAGCGCGCCCGATAGACCCAAAATTTCGGCGAACGTTCCGCTTAGTTGGTCCGGCGTTGCGCGCTCACGTAAGACCCACGAGGTGCGTCGCTTCGATCCTCGTGCCGTGTTCGTCCGTGGCCTCGTGCTCTTGGCGTTCGGCGCGTGTGCGGCATGCGAGCCGCGGGATGCGTCCCCCAACCTACTCGACGTGACCGACCTGAATCCGCGATCGCTCGAGGTCGGCGATAGGCTGACACTCACCGGTTCGGGTTTCCCGGAAGGGCGTGCGGCCAAACTGAGCTTTCACGGCGACATATTTCGGGCCGGGCAGACGCCGCTGCGCGACGTGACCCTTGTTGCCCCCGCCGCGGCCAGCGAGCCGCACTCGATCTCGTTGACGCTGAACGCAGACCTGGCACGCGAGTTTTGCGGAGCCGGCGATGCCATGCACGCGACCTTCCGCGGCGCGACCACGGCTGCCTTTGCGGCCCGGGAAAGCGGCGCGCCGCCCGTGCGCGGCACGCTCGAGGGCGTAATTTTGGACGTGAATCCGGCCTCAATTTCTAAGAGCGCGCAGGCCGCGCACGAGGCGGAGGCAATGCGCTTTGCGGAATTCGCGGGCATGGCAGTGGTGCACTCGGAGGAGCGCGACGTTCTGCTCGTGGACACGCTCGATCCTGATGGCCGTGCCGCGCGCGCGGGGTTGATGCCCGGTGATGCCCTGCTGGAGCTGGATGGCGTGCGGCTCAGCGCGCTGTCTGATCTGATCCCGCCACCCCGTGCGCGGCTTTCGCATTTGTCCGTGCGCCGCGGCGATGCGACCACGCCCGCCACGTTCGCCATGGACGTGGCAGGGTTCCAGCCGGGCTCACCCTCCGAGCTCGTGCCCGCGGCGACGCTGCTCGCCTTTGCCGTCGCTGTGCTGCTCTTGCTGGCTTCACCGCTCGGCCGCGCCCTGGCCTGGTTCGAAGGGCGGTTGGCGGCCCGCATTCGCGATCGCGCTCGCCCCACGGCGCTGGCGCGCGCACGCGGTGAGCTCACACCGCATGGCTTGGCGCGGGTCGCCCTCGCGGAGCTGCCGAGCTCGCCGTTGCCCTACTTCGTGTTCATCGCCGATAGCGCTTGGCTCACGCTCTTGGCCATGAATCGCACGATTTGGGCGCGCGAGCTCGACCTACCGGTGCTGTTCTTGGGCTCTTTGACGGCCCTTTGCGCCGCGGCGCTCGTACTGGGAGGGCGTGAGCCCGGGCGGCGCTTCTCACTCCTGCGCGGCCTGCGCCACGTGCTCCTGACGCTGGTGTTTCAGACGCCAGTGCTGGTGGCGATGGTGTGCGCCGTTTGGTTCTCGGGCAGCCTGCGCTCGGACGACATTTTGGCGGCGCAAGGCGGCTGGCCCTGGCAGTGGTTCGCGTTTACTAGCCCCATTTCGCTGTGTGTGTTCGCGCTCTTGCTCCTCGGCATGGTGCCCGTGATCTCACGCGCGCCGAGCGCACTGCGAGCGGCGCTCTGCGACTCCGCCTCCGAAGCCAAACGCGAGCGTCGCACCACGCTGCCGGAATGGAGCCACCTGATCCTGACTAGCGGCGTGATCTCCTTGGTGTTCCTCGGCGGGCCACGCCTGCCAGGCTTCGCGGCTGCGGATCCAGCTGCGGGCGCATGGCTTCAGGTGTTGGCCGCGCTCGTGTTTCAGGCCAAAGCCATCTTGGTCATGGTTGCGGTCTTGGTGCTGCGCTTTGCGACGGGGCAGGTGCGCATTGCTGAGCTTTCGAGCTGGGGCTTTCGCATCCTTTTGCCCGCTTGCGCGCTGTTCCTGCTGGGCACGTATTTCTGGGCGTTCGGCGCTCAGAGCCCGGTGCTGGCCGCGGCTCGGGTGCCGCTGAGTTACGGTTTGTTTTTCTTGTGCACTTTGTGCGTCGTTCACGTGCTCGTCCGCGTCGCGGGTCAATTGGCCGGTGAGCGGCCAAAATCCGCTGTAAATCCTTGGCTTTGAAATCGCGGGGCGAGCCAGAACGCGGGCCGCTTAAGCTTTGCCGGACGACGCCGTTGAGAGACCTGTGGGGCAAGCCATTGGGTCTCCTTCATGAAGCAAACTCAGCAAACCTCGACTCGACCGGGAACCAAGACGAGCAGCGGTCCTAGCCAACGCAAGGACAGCCTGGCGCCCGGCGCAGTGCGCCGCGAGCACGATCGCTACTCGGTGGACCTCGAAGTGAACGTGCAGAGCGAGCACAACTTGTACGCCGGGCTCGCGGAGAACATCTCTGCCGGTGGCTTGTTCATCGCTACGCACGAGCTGCAAAAGGTCGGCTCGAAGATCGAGCTCAGCCTGCGCATGCCCGACAGTGACGAGAGCTTCAACATTACCGGTGAGGTGCGTTGGCTGCGCCTGTACAACGAGCAGAGCGACACGTCGCCTGGTCTCGGGATTCGCTTCCTCGACCTGCCACCCGGCGCCGCAGCCGCGATTGACCGCTTCCTCGCCCAGCGCGACCCGCTATTTTTCGACGACGATTGACGCTTCGAGCAGCGCCCGGCCAGTGCGCAGCGCGCGCTCTTCTTGCCCGAGCGCGGCGACTGCCTGCATTACCCGGTCTGAGATAGCCTGGTGCACTTTCGGGCTCTTGCCTTGGTCCAGCAGATCTCCAAACTCGACCGGCGCGCCGAAGACGACGAAGATATCTTGGCCAGTGCCGTCGAAATTGCCCAGCACTTGCTTGGGCAGGTCATTGACCAGGCCGTTGATGAAAACCGGAATTACCGGCACGCGGGCGTCTTGAATCACTTTGCCGACGCCGCGCTGCGCGGGCAAGAACGTGTACGGGTCGTCGTCTCGCTTGCGCGTGCCTTCCGGGTGAATGCCCGCAAACATGCCCCCGCGACGCAAGAGGAACGCGAGCTCTTCCAACGCTAGCGGGTTCATCAAGGCCTTCTTTCGGTCACGAAACAACGGCGGATACATGGCGAAGAAGCTCATGAACCCGTTCACCAATAACCCAAGAGGGTTATCATAGAAGAAATTCGAGCGAACCGGGAACACGATGCGGTGCTCGAGCCCGCGGTGCACCAAATCCCCGAAGACGACATACAGATCGAAGAAGCTGCGATGATTGGCGACGAGGATGTAGCTCTGCGCCGGGTCGAGCGCGGGCAGGCGCTGGAAGCCGTGCACGTGGCGCAGCTGCTTGGTAGCAAAGTGGATCCAGCCGCAGCCGACGGTGCGTTGGCAATAAGTGACGAAGCGACTGAGCAAGCCCGGCTCGAACGTGCGTCGCACGAAGCCGATGATGGTGCGCTCCAACCAGCTCAGGCGTTTCTGCCCGGCGACGACTAGATCGGGCCGCGTCATCGCCGCTTCGGGGTTCGGCGCGGTCAAAGCCGGGTTCAAATCAGACGTTGTCATCCGCTTTGTCGAACACGATGTCGATGTAGCCTGGCGGCGGCAAGTGTTTGCCGATGGCCTCGATCATTTTGTTGGCGATGCTCTGTAGCTCGCTGTCATCCGCACTGGTCACGAGGCGGAGCGTCGGGTGTGGTTCGAGGTCCCGCTCTGCGTTGAACGTGCGCAGAAGCGCGTAGCCGCCGACCTGCGGCAGTTCGGCAAGACAGCCCTCGATTGCGGCGGTCAGCGCAGGCGACGCGGCCTCCCCGCCTTCTGCGATCAACGTCTGTTCGGATTCATCCGGAGCAAGCGCGGCGACATAACCAACGAGCGGGATCGCTTTGCCGTTGGTCAGGCTCGCCAGTTCCTCGCGGCGCAGCGCTAGCTCGTACTGGGTGCCTGGATTGAGCACTAGGCCGAGCACGTGCTCGTCGTCGACGACCTCCAGCGCCATATCCAGCGCGAACAGCGCGGGCACGGTGCAAAACTTCAGCGCGCCATCATCGGTCTTCCAGCCGAGCTGCTGCTCCATGGGTGCCATGAGCTCCGGGTGGCTGAACAGGGCCGCGAAGTGATTGCCCTCTTCATCCAGGAGCATGTGCGGCACGAGCTTCACCTCGCCATCGTCGATATCCAACCGCACGCCATCCTTGGTTCCGTCGATGTTCCGAGCCAGCGGGATGAACAGCTCACCTTGCGCCAGTTGGTCGAGCAACGCTTGCACGTCGCGCCGCAGCCCGCGTCGCGCGGCTTGGATGAGAGGCGTCAGATCCTGGGCGGTATCAGTCGGTTCGGTCACGGCCGCCCCCGTATCATGTGTGGCCACTCGCCGCACTTGTGACGGGCGCTTTGGTCTCGTACCCTGCCTCTCGCTCGCTGGGGATTCTCTCCCGCGACCGACGGCTCCGGCCTCAAACGAAAATTTGCATGACGACGCGGCGCACCTTTTATCCAGAAATTCAGCCCTATCGGGCGGGCTACCTGGAAGTATCCCCCGAGCACTCGATCTACTTCGAGGAGTCGGGCAACCCGCGCGGCAAGCCGGCAGTGTTTCTGCATGGCGGCCCCGGTGGTGGCACCAGCCCAAAGCAACGGCGCTTCTTCGATCCTGAAAAATATCGCATCGTGCTGTTTGACCAGCGCGGCTGCGGCAAGAGCAAGCCGCACGCCTCCTTGGTCGACAACACTACCTGGCATTTGGTCGCCGACATCGAGGCGTTGCGCGTGCACTTGGGCATCGAGAGCTGGCTCGTGTTCGGTGGCTCTTGGGGCAGCTCCCTTGGGCTGGCTTATGCCGAAACGCATCCGTCACGAGTGACGGAGTTGGTGCTGCGCGGCATTTTCTTGCTGCGCCGTTGGGAGCTGGAGTGGTTTTACCAGCACGGCACTAGCCTGCTCTTTCCCGACGCCTGGCAGAAGTACCTGGCGGTAATTCCCCTTGCCGAGCGTGGCGATCTGATTGCCGCCTACCATCGAAGGCTCACCTCAGAGAACGCCTTCGTGCGTCAAGAGGCCGCCCGCGCCTGGAGCGTTTGGGAGGCCAGCACCAGCAACCTGCTGCAAGACGAGGAATACATTCGTAGCTGCGCGGGTGATGAGTTCAGCCTCGCGTTCGCGCGTATCGAGTGTCACTACTTCATGAATCGCGGGTTTTTGGCGCACGAAAATCAGTTGCTGGATGACGTCACGCGCCTGCGCACCATTCCGACCGTGATCGTTCAAGGTCGCTATGACGTCGTGTGTCCGTTGAAGAGCGCGTGGGAGCTTTCCCGCGCATTGCCCGAGGCGGATTTTCGCGTTGTGCCAGATTCGGGGCATTCTGCGTATGAGGCGGGCACGGTGCACGAATTGATTTCCGCAACCGATCGCTTTGCGGGGAGCTGATTCGATGGCTGTTTCCGGGTTTCTGGGCTCCCTCCGCACACTCTTTTCGGGGCGCTCGCGCCGCTCCTGGTTGGGGAACACTCGCGCGCATATCGAATTCCGAGAGCTATCGCCGAGTGAACTGCTCACGTTCGCACGTCAAACGGAGCTTGGCTTCCGGGCGTTGCCCCGCGTGCAATGGGTGGAGTGTAACCCGCACTCGCGCCGCGTCGTCGTGTGCTTCGAAGAAGGCGCTTACGCGCTGCCCGAGCTGATCGAGGTCGTGGCTCAGGCCGAGCGCATGTCGGGCTTTGCCGAGGCGCCGTTTCGCGATGAGGTTTGGGAGCACCCGGCGGACGAAGAAACTGTCCAAAGGCTCAAGCTCGGCATGTTGGCAGACGCCATGGGTGTCGTGATCGGCGTGGGCCTACGCTTCACGCCGATTCCCGCATCGCGCGTGGGCGGCACGGTCGCGGCGCTCGTGGCGGTGGTGCAATCCACGGATCGCCTGCGCCGTGTGGCCGAAGAGCGGCTCGGACCGCTCCGCGCAGATTTGACCATGCACGTTGCGGCTGCTTTGGCCTACGGCGCAGCGCAGCGGCCGAGCAGCGCGTTCGTAGAGGCCATTCACCAGCTTTCGCGGCTGGCTGAAGCGGAGGCGCGCCGCCGCGTGTGGCAGCAGCGTGAGGCCGAGCTGTGCCAAGCACAAGCTGCACATCGCTTGGAAGACGCGCAGCGTGAGGCACGCCCGCGCGCGCTGCCCCGCGGCCCGATCGAGGAATACGCCGACCGAGCGTGGATTGTCTCGCTGGGCGGGTTCGCGGTCAGCTTCCTGACTACGCGCAGCGTGCAACGCGCAGTCGCCGCTCTGTTCGGCGGTCTGCCGACGCCCGCGCGCCTGGGTCGCGATGCGTTTGCCGCTGACCTCGGTCGCGCGCTGGCCAAGCGTCAAACGCTGGTGGTCGATCCGGAAGCGTTGCGCAAGCTCGATCGCATCGACTGTTTGGTGCTGCAGGCAGATTTGGTCGCGCGCGATCGCTTCGAGATCCGCAATCTGGTGGTCACCGGTGAGGGTGAAGAAGGCGAGGCCAGGCGCGTGATTCAGCAACTCTTGGACGTCGAGCGACCGATCGACATCAAGCGCAAGGGTGAGTACACGCTAGCCCCGCTAGGTGTGCTGGATGTTGCCGTGCCGCCTGATTTGGCTCAGCACACGCCCGGCCTCGGCGCGCGTGGCGGCTTGGTTTTTGGCTTGATGCAGGGCGGCGCTTTGATCGCGGCCGCTGAGGTGGATCTGATCCCCCAGACCGGTATCGACGAGCTGATCGCGGCCGCACACGAAGCGCAGATGCGCGTCGTTATCGCGTCCAACAACGAGGCGGTGCTGCAAGGTATTGCCGCAGACGACACGATCCCCGAGGGGGATGGCTTCGAGCGAGGCATTCGCCGTTTGCAGCGCGAGGGGCGCACGGTGTGCGCTGTCGTGACCGGCGCCTCCGCCGGAATGGCCGCTGCCGACTGCGCGATCGGTCTGATGCGGGAAGGTGAAGCGACGCCCTGGGGCGCGCACATCATTTGCCGTGATGATCTGTCCGATGTGCGCTTCTTGATCCACGCTTGCGTGGTTGCGCGGCAGGTTTCGAAGCAGAGCGTGAACATTGCGCTGGGCGCCGCCACCCTCGGCGCGCTGGTCTCTGCGGGCGGCGTTTTGCCACTCACCGGGCGGCGCGTGATCGCGGTCGTCAACGCGGCGTCGGTGATATCCATGCTGAACGGCGTGCGCGGTTCGATGAAGCTTGCGCGCCGCGCTTTGCCCGCGCCGCGCGACCGCACGCCGTGGCACGCGCTGGAAGCCGAAGGCGTGCTGAACAAGCTTGGAACCTCGCGAGCAGGGCTACAACGCAGGGACGCGCAACGCCGGCGGCGCCGCGACCCCGAGCAGCGCTCGGCGCTGGCGGAGCTCGCCGAAAACATTACCGACGAGCTATTCAATCCGCTGGCGCCCTTGCTCGCCGCTGGCGCGGGCTTGTCTGCCGCCGTCGGCTCGTTTGGCGACGCAGCCATGGTCGGCGGCGTGGTCGTAGTCAACTCGGTGATCGGCGGCGTGCAGCGGTTTCGCACCGAGCGGCGGATTCGCGAGCTGGCACGCACGGCGCGACGGCGAGCGCTGGTTCGCCGCGGTAGTGATTTGACTTCCGTCGACGCGAGTGAGCTCGTGCGCGGCGACGTGATCGCGCTCGAAGCCGGCGACGTGGTGCCGGCGGATTGTCGCATCATTGAGGCGGAGTCGCTCGAGGTCGATGCCTCGAGCCTCACGGGTGAGTCGCTGCCCGTGCGGAAGAACGTCGCGGCGTCGTTCGAGCCGCACGTTGCAGAGCGCAGCTCGATGTTGTTCGAGGGCACTGCGCTGGCGGCCGGCCGAGCCACGGCTGTGGTCGTTGCCACTGGGGATGAAACCGAGGCGCGCCGCGGTTCCGGCGCCTCCAAGCGCGATCCGAGCCGTGGTGGCGTCGAACGGCGCATGAAATCCCTCATCAATTTGACGGGCCCGGTCGCCTTGGCGGCCGGCGTCGGGGTGATCGGCGCGGGCCTCGTGCGCGGGCGCAAGCTGGAAGATCTGGTGGGCACGGGAGTCAGCTTGGCTGTGGCTTCAGTACCGGAAGGGCTACCGCTGCTGGCTACAGCCGCGCAGCTCGCCGCGGCGGATCGGCTGTCCAAGCAAGGCGCGCTCGTGCGCAACGCGCGCAGCATCGAGGCACTCGGCCGCGTAGACGTACTGTGCATCGACAAGACAGGCACGTTGACCGGAGGGCGTGTCGAGCTCAGCTTCGTGTCCGACGGTGAAGACACGGCGCCCGTAGCAGCCCTCTCGGACATCGCCAAGGGCGTGCTGGCCGCCGCGCTGCGTGCGGCTCCAGATCTGCGCGCTGGGCCGTTCGCGCAAGACCCGATGGACGCGGCGTTGAGTCGAGCAGGTGCGCGAGGCTTGGTCGACGCCGATGACCAACGTGCAGGTTGGGTCCGCGGAGCCGAGCTCGCTTTCGAAGCAGGCCGCGCTTACCAAGCGGTAACCTACACCATCCCGGGGAGTGTGCTCCTCGCAGTGAAGGGCTCGCCAGAGGCGGTGCTGCTGCATGCGGAATTTTGGCAGCGAGGCGCGGAGCGGGTTTCGCTCGACCGCGCCCTGCGCGGCGAATTACTGGCAAAAGCCCGCGAATTTGGGCGCAGTGGGTTGCGCGTGCTGGCCGTATCCGAACGCCAGACCGCGAGCGAAGGCGCGCTGGATCTCAGCAAGCTCGAGGGATCCACATTTCGAGGCTTCATTGCCTTCAGCGATCCGGTACGGCCCACTTCGGCGCAAGCCGTCTCGGACCTTCGCGCGGCGGGCGTTGAAGTCGTGATGCTCACCGGGGATCACCCAAGCACCGCGGAGGCCGTCGCGCGTGACGTCGACCTCTTGCGCGGTCGCTCGGTGCTGAGTGGCTCAGAACTGACCGACCTGAGTGACGACGAGTTGGACCGTCGCATCAGCGGCGTTGGCGTGTTCGCCCGAGTAACGCCCGCCCAAAAGGTGCGCGTGGTGCGCGCGTTGCAACGCGCCGGCCGTGTCGTAGCGATGGTCGGCGACGGCGCCAACGACGCGCCGGCAATTCGTCTCTCCAACGTGGGCATCGCCATCGGCGAAGGCAGCACTTCGGCGGCGCGTGCGGCGGCCGACATCGTGCTCACGGACGAGCGCATCGAAACGCTGGTGCTGGCGGTGGTGGAAGGTCGCGCCATGTGGGCCTCCGTGCGAGACGCGGTGTCGATCCTGATTGGTGGAAATCTAGGAGAAATTGGCTTCACTCTGGGGGCTGGCCTCGTGGATGGTCGGCCGCCGCTGAACGCTCGCCAACTGCTGCTCGTGAACCTACTGACTGATGTGGCTCCAGCGATGGCGATCGCGCTGCGTCCGCCCTCCGTCGCCGCCATGGCGTCACTCGCACAGGAAGGGCCCGAGGCATCGCTCGGCAAAGCGCTCAATCGAGACATCGCGTCGCGCGCCATTGTGACCACGCTCGGTGCCAGCACGGCGTGGGTCATTGGGCGCTTCACTGGCACACGCGCGAACGCCAACACCATCGGTCTCTTGGCGCTGGTCGGCTCACAGCTCGGACAAACGCTCATCTCAGGTCGTTTCAGTCGGCCAGTCGTGATCACGAGCGTGACTTCTGCGGCGCTCCTCGCGGGCATCGTGCAGACCCCAGGCGTCAGTCACTTGTTCGGCTGTCGTCCCCTGGGACCGATCGGCTGGGCGACGGCGATCGGCGCTTCGACCGCCGCCACCTACGCCGCGATTCGCTTCCCGTCCCTGGTAAATGAGGTCATGCGCCGCGCCAAGCTCGACGTTCCGGTCTTGGTCGACGATCCCGAGGCGCTGCCTGAATAGCGCCCAAATCCTCGAGCGCGGGACCGCTGTTGGTTCAGCCGCTCGTACGTTGCGCGATGGCGACCAGACGCCGCAGCGCCTGGCGTAGCTGGTCGAAGTCGAATGGCTTCTCGAAAGTCAGATTCGAGCTAGTGGCTAGGAAATCACGGGCGTGATCCAGCGCGACGCCGCCGGTCATGAATACCATGCTTCGTTCAACGCCTGGATGCGCGCGCTTGATCTGCTCGAATAGATCCATCCCGCTCATGCCAGGCATCATTAGATCACACAGGATGACGTCGAAGCCCGGCTCAACCTGTGCCGCGATGGCTTCGAGCGCCTGCGCGCCGCTGGACGCTAAAGTCATGTCATGCTCATTCTGGAACAGCGCCTTCAACGTGCGAGCGACCGGGATTTCGTCGTCCACGATCAAGATTCGCCCACGCCGTGGCGCGGGCGATGGCGCCTCCCGGGTATGACTTGGTTCCAGAGCTAGCTGGTTTGCGGTCGAGGCGGCCAACGTGACCGTGAACGCCGAGCCTCGGCCGAGCGTGCTGCAAACACTGATTTCTCCGCCCAGCCCACGCACGATGCTGCGGCAGATCGGCAAGCCGAGCCCGGTCCCGACGCCCGCAGGCTTGGTCGTGAAGAACGGATCGAAGATTTTCCCCAGCAATGCTTCGGGAATACCAGTGCCGGTGTCCTCGATGGTGATCGCTACTTGCCCGTTGCTCGTGCGTAACCGGGCGCGGATTTCGTGTCGCTCGGTAGCCGCGGCGGGCAGCGACTGCAGCGCGTTGAGCAACAAATTGAGCAGCACCTGTTCGATGCGGTGAGGGCTCGCATCAACCAGGGGAATGGTCTCGTAATCACGGATCAGCGTCGCCTTCTGCTTGATCTCGTTGCTCGCGATGTTCAACGCGGATTCCAGCGCCGCCCGCACATCCGCCGGACCGCTCGCCACTTCATCGGCGCGCACGAAGGTTCTCAAATCACGAACGATGCTCGCGACGCGCTCCGCGCCGTGGCACGCATCTTTGACGCGCACCATCAGGGCGCCGAGCTTGTGAGGATCTTGGGGTAGCGTCGGCAGCTCGCGTGACAAGTATTCCAGGTTGAGCATCAAGTACGCGAGCGGATTGTTGATTTCGTGAGCGATGCCGGCGGACAGCACCCCCAACGCCGCCAGGCGATCCGCCTCGATCATGCGAGCTGGAATGGCTTTGCGCTCGGTGCTGATATCGAAAAGGAAGGCCACGCTGAGCCAGCGGCCCTTCAATTGCACGCGAGTGTGCCGCACCTCCACTGCGATCGACTGCCCGGAAGCGCTGATGATGGTGGTCTCGAACGGGCGCGGCGTGGCGACGCCGGAGGCGTAGTGGACTTCGTTTGTCGCTTCTGCAGGCGCGGCTTCTGTCGGCGTGATCCAAGCCCACGCTGAGCTGGCTTGGAACTCGGCCGCGCTGCAGCCGAGCAGCTTTTCCGCGGCTGTGTTCCAGAACAGGTTTTGGGGCGGGTCGGTGTCGAGCAGCGTGACCAACACCGCCAGATCCGCGCCATCACACGCTTCCGTGATGACGGACATCAGCTCCGCGCGCTCGAAGGCAGCGGACTGTCCGGCTTTGCCCATCGAGTGACTATATCCCGCCCTGAGCGCCGCGCCGACCGACAAAACTTGGCCCGAGCATTCGAATCATGAAAACGGGTAGGCTATGAAGCGCGTCGCCGTCACTCTCCTCTCGCTCCTCGGTCTCGGTTTGCTTACTCCGGCCTGCGGTCTGCTCGCTCCGGCGGCAACCGGTAGCATGGTCAAGTCCGGCGGCGCGGGCCCTGTGGCAAAGCCCCAAGTGGCGGACAAGGCCCCCGGCGAGCTGCGCAAGGTCGGTGATTTTTCGGTGCACCGCTTCAGCGGCAGCTACCAAAAATCTCCCCTGACCATGACCGAGGAAGTGGCCGCTAAGGAAGACGGGCTGTGGGTGATTGACTACACGTTCGAAGAACAGGCCGGCACGACCAAGTTGCGCGTGCGCTTCGATCCGCGCACGGATTCGGTGGTGCGCGCCGCGTTGCTTCAAGGCAGTCAAGAGACCGCGGTTCAAACCGCTTTTTTCGACAAAATGATCGATCGCACGAGCTTCGCGGCCGACGCTAATGACGGCGAAATTGCCCGATCACACGGCACTTGTCTGGTCGGGCCAAACGAGCTCGAATGTGAGACCAAGACGTACAACGTGCGCGTTGGCGAACAGGTCGCCAAGCTCAACGTGTCGCGCTCCGTGCGCGTTCCGAACGGTGACGTCGCGGGCGACATTACGGCCGCGGACGGCACGGTCATCTACCGCAGCGAATTGCTGGAAATGGGCAACGGCGCGACGCCAAAGCTCGGCGTGGCCAGCCGCTAAGGGTTTAGCGAGCTAAACAGGGGTGAGCCAGTGCGCGCGGGATTCATCCTTGCCGGTGACAGCGCGCGTGTACGCGCGTTGAAAGAATGCACCAATCGACTTCTTGCCCGTGCTGAAAACGGTGCCGTCGAGCTCGCGCACGGGGGTCACCTCCGCGGCGGTGCCGGTGAAAAACACCTCATCCGCGCGCATCAGATCCTCGCGCGTGAAGGCGCGAATCGTGATCGGCACCTGGTGTTGGCGCGCTAGGTCCAAGATGCAATCCCGAGTGATGCCCGGCACGATCGAAGAAGTTTCGTCGTTGGTGAACAGCATGCCGCCTTTGACGAAGAACACGTTCTGACCGGTCGCGCTGGCCACCGTGCCGTCCTGATTGAGCAGGATCGCGTCGTCGAAGCCGTGGTCCAGCGCCTCGTGTGCAGCAAGCACGCTGTTTGCGTAGTGGCCGCTGGCCTTGGCCATGGTGGGCAGCATGGTGTGGTGAAACTTTCGCCAGCTCGAGATCATGACGCGCACGCCGTTGCGCAAGGCATCTTCACCCAGGAAGGTGCCGAGCTCGCGCACGGCGATGAACGCGCGGACTTGGCACTCTTTCTTCGGTCGCAGATCAATGGGTCCTTCAGCGAAGTAGGCGAGCGGCCGCAGGTACCCGTTTTGAGTACCATTGCGGCGCGTCACCTCGATCGCGCCGCGCGTCAGCTCGTCCGCGCTGAACGGCACTCTCATGCCGTACAGCCGCGCGGACGAGAGCAGGCGCTCGATGTGCTCGCGCAGCCTCACGAGTACGGCACCGCGTGCCGTCGGGTACACGCGAATGCCTTCGAACACGGCGGTGCCGTAGTGCAGCGCGTTCGCGTAGTAATGCACGCTCAGCTCGTCGGATTCACGAATGTCGCCGTCCCACCACAGGAAGCGAGCGAGCTTCTGACCGCGGGGACGAGAAAGAGTGAGCGAGTCGTCTTCCGGGACTCCGTCGAAATTCGGCCATTCCTGGTCCAGCGCCATGGGCCATTCGACACAGGATGCCGGTATCAGGTCAAGCGAGCCGCGGATTTTCAGCTTCCTCGCTTCAATCTCAACTCGCCTGACCCGGCCCGCATG
>JBDTYJ010000012.1:0-33253 GCA_040005755.1 Pseudomonadota bacterium | reverse complement strand
ACGCTAAGCGGCACCGCCTGTGATTCCTGGCGAACTGCCGGTGGCACGCTCACCGGGTCATTCCCGTGTGAAGTGATGTTCGATCCAGTACCGCCTCCCGAACCGCCGAAGTGAGCGTAAAAACTGCTGGACGGTTGCCAGGCAACGCAGCAGCGTGGGCGCGTGCCGATGACCCGGATCTCGCTCTGCCTCGCGCTGCTGCTCTCGATTGCTGGCTGCACTAACGGAGGCGCAAGATTCACGACGCGGCTCGCGTCTGACTTTGCACCCGCTCATCACACGGTCTCGGTGTTGGGCGTGTATCAGGATGGCCGCATGGCGCTGGGCACTTGGGACACGGTTGCCCCGTACCTGAAACGCGCGCTCGGCCCGGCGCAGTGCGCAGTGCTGTACGACACCCTGGCCACCTCCGATCAGGATCTGGCCAACGCCATCGACGAACTCGCGCGCGACGAAGGGCCGACCGGCAATTTGCTCGCGACAGTGGCTCCCGCAGCGTCGGGCGACCTGATCCTCGTCCTCACGTTCGCTGGCAAGGTGCCGCAACATCGGAACGAAGATCCTGGCCCGCCCACCGGTGCGCCCGTGCAAAACGGCATGGCGCAAAGCAGGCGTCGTCACGGCCAGCGCGGCTCGACACCGGAAGGGCGTGATCCGAACCAGCTCGATATTTCGGCGTCCTTGTATTCGGTTGCGCAGGCGCGGCCCGTGGCGCTCGTGAGCATGCAGTATCGCGGCGAAAGCGTGGGGGATGCACTGTCCCGCTTCGCGCAGGAGCTTGCTGCCGCGACTCCGGATCTGAAATGCACCGGCTGGAATCGCGGTGTTAAAATCGATGCCAGCAAGTTGCGGCCGCCGCTCGAGATACCGAGCGAGGCGCACGCAGAGTAGCGCGAGCGCGCGGCTGGAACGCGCGGGAACAGCGCGGCCTGTGAGGTGCGATGCTGGCTCCCGACCGCCCCTCTTCTCGAGCTCGAGCTCGAGCTGGCGCCGGCAGTCTGCTGGCCTTCGAGTCGACCCGCGCGGGTCGCGGGTCGGCGAGAGGGGGGACGCATTTGCCCTCTGCTAGGCGGCCGAAGCGCGGAGTAAGGAACAAATCCGCCGTGGGCTCAGCCTGCGCAGCCGATTCGTCTCGATGGAGGAAGCTATGGTTTTACGACCGAATAATTGGTTGGGCGCGCTGCTAGTCGCTGAACTGGCGGTCTTTGCAGGCTGCTCGTCCTCATCCCACAACGACGGGGGCAGCGCGGGAAGTGCGACTGCTGCAACCGCAGGCAGCGTCGGGGTAGGCGGCGCCGCCACAACGGCTGGCTCGGTTGGCGTCAGCGGCGGCAGCGCGGGCCCGAACAGTGGGAGCGCCGGGGCTTCACCCGCAGGCGGTGCGCCCACAGGAGCGGGCGGTAGCTCGGCCGGGGGCACCGGGGGCACCGGCGGCACCGGGGGCACGTCCACGAGCAACGGCGGCAAAGCAGGGCTGGGCGGCGGGGGCACAAGCGCCACGGCCGGTGCTGCGGGCGCGGCGAGCGGTGGCGCTGGCGGCGTGGCAAGCGGCACATGTCAGAAGGGGCAGCTCAAGCCGGCTGAGGTCGTGATTATGGGCGAGTCCTTCTATGCGATTGCGCCGCAATACAACGAGAAACGGATTGAGGACGACGCGAGAAAAGCCGGCTCACTTGCTGCTAACGAAACTTACCGTAACGTGGCTGTCAGCGGGCAGAATATGAATTACATCGCGACCACGGAGTGGACCGCGGCCACGCAGGGCGGCGCGTCCGTCAAGTTCGTGATCATGGACGGTGGAGGCATTGATTGCCTGACGGGAGGCTCAACGTGCGCCACGTGTGCAAGCACATTCAAGACCCTGCTCGGGAAAATGGCGGCCGCGGGCGTGCAGGATGTCCTCTACACTCGCTATCCGGAACCCGGAGCCCCACCGGGCTCGAACGCTGCGCTCAAGGCGTGCCTCGACAGCACCATGCCCGGCATGCAAACAGCGTGTGAAGCGTCAACAGCGCCTCGCTGCCACTGGGTGGACCTGAGACCGGTGTTCGTCAGCGGTGACACCACTGACGGTCTTCACCCCACCCAGTCGGGCGGAGATCATGTTGGCGACTTGATTTGGTCCGAAATGGTGAAGGCCTGCCTCGCGCAATAATCCGTCCCATGAGTGACGCACGAATGCGCATCTGCGGTCTGCTTGCGCTACTGCTGGCGGTGCTCACGGGCTGCGGGGCGAGCGACCCGGCGCCCCAGCCCGCAGCCTTCGATCTCGATGGTGCGTGGTTGTATTTGGGTCCCTCGGACGTGCCTCATACCCTCACGGTCGGCAAGGGAGCCATGGTTTACACCGATGTTGATGGGCATTGGTCATCGACCTGGACCATCAAGACATATGACAACGCCGCTCGTCACTTTCGACTCGTCTTCGACTCGGGCTCGGGGGCGTACCTTCCCGCGGGCACGAGCCTTCGCGGGGCATATGACGTGAGCGGCGCGCTGCTCACCGTTCAAGTGACGAGCGCCATGACGTACCCAGAGCTGCTGAGCCCGGGCACGTGCACCGACGCGGTCGACGGCACGCCCGTGCCCGAGTGCAGACTTTATATCAAGAAAAACTGAATTGCGGGGCGAAGAGCCCGCCCCGAGCTACTTGAGCGAGCGCTGCCCGAGCCCGTGAATGATCAGCTGTTCGGCTGCTGCCGCTGACATTGGGCGAGAGAACAAAAAGCCCTGAGCGCGGGTGCAATTCAAGGCGAGTAGTGCGTCCGCCTGCGCCAGCGTTTCCACCCCTTCGGCGATGACTCCCATGCCGAGGTTTTGGGCCAGCGAGACGATGGCCCGGACGATTTCGAGTTGCGCAGGGGCGGCGTCCAAGCGAGCCACGAACGAGCGGTCGATCTTGAGGGCGTCGATGGGCAAGTTCTGCAAGTACGCCAAGGACGAGTAACCCGTGCCAAAATCGTCGATGTAGATCTTCAAGCCCATGTCGTGGAGCCGCTGAACCACGTTCGCGCTGGCGGTGACGTTCTGCATCAACGCGGTCTCGGTGATCTCCAGGCTCAAGGAAGCCGGATCGAGCCCAGTTTGTCGCAATATTCCGTGCATGTGCGCGGGGACATCCGCTTCCGCCAGCTGACGAGTGGAAACGTTGACGCTAATATTGAGGGCGGGCGTACGCGGATAGCGCGTTTGCCAGAGCCTGAGTTGGCGGCAACTCTCGCTCAATATCCAGTCTCCGATTGCGCAGATCATGCCCGTTTCTTCGGCGACGGGAATGAAAGCGTCGGGCGTCAGCAACCCGCGAGTCGGGTGTTGCCAGCGCACCAGCGCCTCGAAGCCGCGCAGTGATTGCGTTTCCAGGTCGACCACTGGTTGGTAAAAGGCGACGAGCTCTCCGCGTTCGATGACGCGCCGGAGATCGGTCTCGACCCTCAGCCGCGATACCGCTCGCTCATGCATCGCCACGTCGAACACTTGGTGGCGTGATCGGCCGTCAGCCTTCGCGCGGTACATCGCGGTGTCGGCGTCGCGCAGCATGTCTTCAGGCTGGCTGTAGTGCGAGCTCGAGAAAGCAATGCCGATGCTGGCGGTGGCGAACACCTCGACTTCACCGAGAAAAAACGGCTGTGCCAGCTCTTCGTTGATTTTTTCCGCAACGCGCGTCGCGTCCATTTCGCTCTGAACGTCCTCGAGCAGCGCGGTAAATTCGTCGCCGCCGAGCCGGGCTAGGGTGTCGCTCGCGCGCACGCATCGTTCCAGGCGGCGGGCGATCTGCTTCAATAGCTCGTCGCCCGCTTGATGGCCGAAGCCGTCATTGACGCCCTTGAATCGATCGACGTCCAGGTACAACACGGCGAATAAGCGAACGGACTCGGATCCATCCCTCCTGAACAGGTGCTGCAGCCGGTTCATGAACAGCGCCCGATTGGGCAGCTGCGTCAGCGGGTCGTGGAACGCCTGACGCTCCAGCTGCTCCTGGAAAGTTTTGCTCTGCGTGATATTGCGCGAGACGCCGAACGTGCCGATGATGCGACCTTCGGTATCGCGCAGCGGCATCTTCGTCGTCGACACCCAGCACACGCTACCGTCTGATTTCGTCTCTCGCTCTTCGACGTTCACCAGCGGCAGGCCGGTGCGCAGAATTTCCTGCTCATCGCGAAACGCTGGCTCAGCGTGCTCCGGACTGAAGTAGTCGAAGTCGGATCGGCCGACTGCCTCGCCGGGCGAGCTGAGCCCAAGCACCTTGGCTTGCGCGGGGTTGATGCGAGTAAAGCGACTATCCCGATCTTTGAAGTAGATTTGGTCGGGTATCGTGTCCATCAACGTCTCGAGAAGAAAAATCGCTTCTCTCAGGCGCGCGGTTTCGGAGAGTGCTGGGCTCTCCTCGTTGGCGCCGGGTTGGAGCAACGAGATCGGTAGCACTCGTTCAAGTTGACGCGTTGACATGAGTCGGGGGTCACTCCTCTCAACGGCCAGGCCGCGCAAAAGTTTGCGGTCATTCCGCTAGAACCCCCACGGCGCACACGCGCTCACAGTGTGCGGCCATTCAAAATTCTTGGTTGATGGTCACGCGACACGACGCACCCCGGCAAAGCCTTCGGCGTCCCTTTGCGGTTCGCGAGCCAACGCGGCCGGCGCGTCCGAAGGCGCTCCGGCCCCAAGAATTTTTGCGCAAACCAGCGCGCTCGCGTGTTTCTGAAGGGGGGGCCCCGCTTTCCTGCAGCGACAAAGGCGCTCGCAGCCTGGCCGGCCAGTTCAGCAGTACGAGTCGTTTTCGTGCGCCGAGCGGCCTGCCCTAGCTTCGGAGTTCGCCTTCAGACCACGGACTTCAGCCAATGATGCGTGTCGGGAGACTCCCCGCGCTGCACACGGGACAGGTGATCGAAGAGCCGGTTGCTCAACTCCCCGGCCTCCCCCGTGCCAACCACCAGTTCCCCTTGCTGCCAGCCGAGGTGCGAAACCGGCGAGATGACGGCACCCGTGCCGGTGCCGAAGACCTCCAGCAAATCCCCATTGCGCCCTGCCGCCACCAGCTCTTCGACGGTGAGCTCACGTTCTTCGATAGGAATGCGCCAATCCTTGAGCGTTTGGATGACGCAGTCCCGGGTAACGCCGTCCAGCAAGGTGCCGGTCAGCTTGGGCGTAACGACGCGATCGCGCAGACGCACGAACACGTTCATGGTGCCCACCTCTTCCACGCGGGTGTGCGACGAGGAGTCCGTCCACAGAACCTGGTCGTAGCCGCGCTCGCGCGCCTTCTCCGCGGCCAGCATGCTCGCGACGTAATTGGCGCCGGTCTTGGCCGAACCCAAACCGCCTGAGGCGGCGCGCGAGCGCTCGCTCTCGATCCAGATACGCACGGGCGCGAAGCCTTTCGCGTAGTACCCCGTCACAGGGCACGCGAACACGAAGAACAGGTACTCCCGAGACGGACGGACCCCGAGGAAGGGTTCCGTCGCGATCATGGTTGGACGGATGTAGAGCGCAGAATTCTTCTGTGCCGAGACCCAAGCCTGGTCAACTCGCACCAGCGCCTCGACCGCCGCGCAGAACATTTGGACCGACACCGCGGGCATGCACAGTTGGTCCGTGCTGGCTCGGAAACGCTGCGCGTGCCGCTCAGGACGGAACACGGCGATGCTGCCATCCACCTGCCGAAATGCCTTCAAACCCTCAAAAACGGTCTGACCGTAATGAAGACAGGCGGCGTGTGGTTGTAGCGTCAGCGGCTCCAAGCGGGTAACGGCCGGATCGTGCCAGCGCTGTTCGCTATAGCGGGCGCGAACCATGTGATCCGAAAAGACAGTGCCGAACGCGACTGCCCCCAGCTCGGGCGCGGGCGAGCTAGTTCCCCCTGCTTGTAGCGGGAAATGCGTAACATCCGTCATCGCCGGAATCCTAGCGAAGCGGTGCACAGCTGTCCAACGATCGCGAACGACTTGCCACATCGGTGTCGCGCAAAAACGGGTCGGCCAATGAACGACACCGATGGGCGACGCGCCGTCCACTAACGCGAGCTGCCGCAACTCAGCACCGAGTCGCGGGCGCGCGCTTGAAATCCGACCTGCGAGGCAATCCATTTGTGGTGCGTGGTCGGCGCGCGGCGCCAAGGCGAGCGTGAGTCGGAGAGCCCCGGCGGACGCGCTCGTCCGCGCGGGTCCGGAGTGCTCCGCTCGCGGCCGCCCCTCGGCTACACGCTGAACAGCCGAGCCCGCCGGGAGGCCTTGCAGTTGCGCGCGGCCCCCCCCGACCCCCAACCGGCCGGCGCCGAAGCCTGCGGGGCGGGGCGTAGGTTACGCCGTTGGAACGCCGGCGCTTGCCCAGGAAATCGACGACCTCCTAGCCGCGGACACTGGCGGCCGAGTGGCGAATTGGGACGTCAAATGGTCAATTGTTCAGCGGGCATCGGATTTTTCGCGAGCTCGTACGAAAAATCTGACCGTTCCGTCGACATCGGCGCACCTTACCTATAGGCCCTCAGTGGGGCCGAGGCGGGTTGAGGAGTTGAATGTCGGCGCTGACGCAACTTGTGGGTCGTACTTTCGCAGGCTTGGCTGTGGCTGCAGCCGGAGTGGGCTGCGCCTCATCTCCGACTGAGGGTCTTTTCTCGGAGGTTCAGCAGTCGCCGCATGCCGGCGCGAGCCAAGGGGGCGCGGTTTCGGGCGGCGGCGGCGCCCCTGCGGCGGGCGGCACAGGCGTTGAGCAAGGCGGCTCGCTCGACGGCGGCGAGACCGGCGGGACGCCCGACGGCGGCCTGCCGCCAGACGCAGGTCCCCCAGACGCGGAAGCGCCGTGCGGCAACGGTAGGCTCGATCCCGGGGAGGCTTGCGACGACGCCAACGCCAGTTCGGCCGACGGCTGTGGTCCCGATTGCAGCGTGGAGCCCGCCTGGGTCTGCGAACCAGGCGAGCCATCACGCTGTTCCCCCATCTGCGGCGACGCCCACGTCCTCGGCGCCGAGGCGAAGGCCGGCGGTTGCGACGACGGCAACACGAACCCCGGCGACGGCTGCAGCCCGGCCTGCCATGTCGAGAGCGGCTATGCCTGCTCGGGCGCGCCCTCTGTCTGCACGAAGACCTGCGGCAATGGTGCGCTGAATCCCGGGGAGGGTTGCGACGACGGCAACACCAAGGCGGGGGATGGCTGCTTCGCCTGTGCCGTCGAAACCGGCTACACGTGCGATAACGCTCACTCGCCTTCCACCTGCGCGGACGTGAACGAGTGCACCAATGGCAGCAATCCGTGTAGCCCGAACGCTACCTGCGCCAACATGCTCGGCTCATTTACCTGCACCTGCAAGAGCGGCTACGCCGGCAACGGCAAAACCTGCACCGACGTCAACGAGTGCACGAACGGCAGCAATCCCTGCAACGCGAATGCCGCCTGCAGCAACACGGTCGGCAGCTTCACGTGCACGTGTAACGGCGGCTACACCGGCAACGGCAAGACCTGCACCGACGTCAACGAGTGCACGAACGGCACGAATAACTGCGCGGCGAACGCGAATTGCACCAATACCCCAGGGTCGTTCAGCTGCGCCTGCAAAGGCGGCTACACCGGCAACGGCAAAACCTGCACCGACGTCAACGAGTGCATGAACGGCAGTAGCAAGTGTAGTCCGAATGCCAATTGCACCAATACAATGGGCTCTTTTAGCTGCGCCTGCAAAGACGGCTACAGCGGCAGCGGTATGACCTGCACTGATATCAACGAATGCATGAACGGCAGCAACACGTGTAGCCCGAATGCCAATTGCGCCAACACTTCCGGCTCCTACAATTGCACGTGTAAAGACGGGTTCACGGGCACCGGTAAAGTTTGCACCAACGTCGATGAGTGCATGAATGGCACCGCCAATTGCGATCCCAACGCCACGTGCACCGACACCACCGGCTCGTATATTTGCACCTGCGGCCTCGGCTTCATTGGAGACGGGGTGACTTGCGAGCCCCTGTGAAGCAGCGCGCTCTCGGTCAGCCGAGGCGAGGCGCGGCAATGGTCGCGACAACTGCGACCAACTCAGCCGGCTCGACCGGTTTCGCCACGTGCGTCTGAAAGCCTGCTTCTAACGCCAGACGGCGATCTTCCCGACGGGCGTAGGCAGTGAGCGCAATTGCGGGCAGCGTTTGTGCGTCGAAGCCGCGCTGGCGCACGGCGCGAATCAAATCGTAGCCGTCCTCACCGGGCAACCCAATGTCGCTCAGCAGCACAGCGGGCAGAAAGTGCTCGAGGCGCTCCAAGGCCTCCCCGCAACTTCCGGCTTGCTCGACCTTGGCGCCTTGCTTGACCAGCACGGTGACCAAAAGGTCGCGCGCATCTTCGTCGTCCTCAACGACCAGAACGGCCAAGCCGGCGAGACGCCCCACGGGCATGTTGTGCACGGGCGCCGACGGCGTGGGGCTCGGGCGGTCACTCTCACCTGTACGCGAGCGCGGTCGATCGTCGCGCGGCAACGTCAGCGTGAAGGTGGAACCCAGGCCCTCTCCCGGGCTGCTCGCAGTGGCCGTTCCCCCATGTGCAGCAACGATGTGGCGCACCAGCGCAAGGCCCAGGCCCAGCCCCGCGTGACGCCGCGTGGCTGCGCCATCCTCCTGCCGGAAGCGGTCGAACACGTGCGCGAGGAAATCCCTGGCGATGCCCTTGCCCGAGTCACTGATATTGAGTTTCAACTCGCGCGGGAAAGACTGTAGTTCGATGCGGATGTTGCCGCCCGGAGGCGTGAACTTGACCGCGTTCGCCAGCAAGTTACCCACGACTTGTTGCAGGCGATCTGGATCGCCGCGCATGCGAAAGCTGCCCTCACTCAGCACAAGCTCGACGTGTAGGGACTTGAGGTCGGCAGCAGGCTTGGCGCCGTCGTGCGCGGAGCGAATCACCTGGCTGAAATCGAGTGAAATGAGCTCCAAGTGCAACTTGCCCGAGATCATCCGGGTGGTATCCAGGATGTCTTCGATCAACTGCACCTGTATCTCTGCATTGCGTTGGATGGTTTCTACGCCGCGGCGCAGCGTGGCCTCATCCAGGCTCGCTTCACCCAGCAGCCGCGCCCAACCCAGAATCGAGTTCAGCGGCGTGCGTAGCTCGTGCGAGACGGTGGCCAGAAACACGTCCTTGGCGCGGTTGGCTTCGTCCGCCGCCTCGCGAGCGCGACGCGCGGCCAGCTCCGTGCGCTTCAAGCTATCGTGAAGGGTTCGCGCGCGAGCCAGCGCCCCAACGCGCGCGCGCAGCTCGGCAGGTTCGAACGCCTTGTTGACGAAATCATTCGCCCCGGCGTTCAAGCCCTCCAACAGATCATCCTGGCCACCGGTCGTGGTGAGCACCAAAATTGGCAAGCTGGCTTCGTCGTATGATTGACGGAGAAAGCGGCAGATCTCCAGACCGGACATTTGCGGCATATGCCAGTCGAGCACGAGCACATCCGGGCGCGCTCCGCTGGCGAGCTGTTCGAGCATGGCCGGACCGTCGAGAAAGACTTCGACGCGGTACTCTTCAGCCAGCAAGCGCCGCGCCATTTCCCGCTCGAGCGGGCTATCATCTACCAGCCAGACCAGCGCGGACGGGCGCTCCGAAGAAGGTGGCGATGTTTCTTGAACGTTCATGGCTTGGACGACGCCGCCGCCCGGTCGGGCATTTGCGGGTCGCCAACATAAACCAATCGGGTACTCCGCTACACACTAGTTGGCGCTGAGTTCCCAAATAGCATCCGTGGCATTCGGCCTCGCTCCGTCTTGGGCGCGCCTTTGTGGTGCGTGACACGGTACGCAGGCTGTGGCGGCGTGCTTGACCGGGATCGCGGGCGCACTTAGCCTGGCCCGAGGCACGCTGAATGTCCCAGATATTGGTCGTCGACGATAGCAAGGTCATGCGCGACATGATCGTGGCCTGCCTGCGTGCCATTCCAGGCGCCAACTTCACGCACGCTTCGAGCGGCTTGGAGGCCATCGAACGCCTTTCCTTGGCAGCCTTTGAGTTGATGGTCCTGGATCTCAACATGCCGGACATTGGCGGGATCGAGGTGCTGGAGTTCGTGCGGGGGCAAGACACCTTACGCGCCCTGCCCGTGCTCATCGTTACTACACGCGGCGACGATGAATCGCGTGAGCGGGTGCTGAAAGCCGGCGCAACGAGCTTCCTCGCCAAACCGTTCACCCCTCATTCGATCATTGCCGAAGTCCGCGCGATCCTTCCGGGTGGTGGCGCGGAGCCCGCCGCGTGACTGGAACAGCCGATCTCAAAGAGTTCATCGCCGCATACCTGGTCGAGGCAGAAGAGCACCTGACGGTCGCGAGCGCACAGCTGTTGGCCGTGGAGAGCGCACAACGCGCCGGCGAGAAGAACCCACGCGCCGTGCGCGAAACGTTCCGATCGCTGCACACCATCAAAGGCCTGTCTGCGATGGTCGGCGTGGAGCCGATCGTCGCGATCGCGCATCGCATGGAGACCTTTCTCCGTGACTATGATCGGTCAGGGGCAGCGCTGCCTCTTCCGGCAATCGACGCGCTGTTGCGTGGCGTGCAAGCCATCGAGCAGCGCGTCGCCACGCTCGGGCGCGGTGAAGCGGTGCTCGTGCCTTCAACTGAGCTGTTAACCGCGCTCGACTCGTTGGGCTTCGCCGAGACCACCTCCAAACCAGACCCAGCTTTGGAGCTGGATCTGGACCCAACGCTGCGCAGCAAGCTCGCGCCCTTCGAAATCGAGCAAATTCTGCGCGCCGTCGCCAGCGGCCAGCGCGCCTTGAAGGCGGAGTTTCGTCCGTCGCCCGCGCTCGCGGCGTTGGGGCTGACCATCAATTCCGTGCGCGAAAGTGTGTCCAAGATTGCAGAGCTGGTGCGCGTTTTACCGCGCGCAGTGCCCATCGGCCCGGACGCTCCGGGCGGGCTCGCGTTCGTGTTGCTGCTCATCACGCGGGCGTCTCACGAGGCCATCGCCGAGGCTTGCGGCATTCCCGTCGACGCGGTTTCGGACCTCCATCGCTCATTGCCCGCAGCGGCGCCGAGCACCGACGTGATGGACGTCGCGGGCACTAGCCCAGCACTGATCCCCGAAGACACGCTCGAGACTCACACCCGGCGCGGCGTAGTCCGCGTTGACGTGAGCCGCTTGGACGACGCGATGGAGGGCCTATCCGCGCTGATCGTGACGCGGTTTCGCATGGCACGTTCGGTGGCCGCGCTGCGCGAGCGCGGCGTCAACACCCGTGAGCTGTCGGAAATCATGGCCGACAACGCTCGTCAACTGCGCGACTTGCGCGCCGCGATCGTGCGCGTGCGCATGGTGCCCGTCGCCGAATTGCTGGAGCGTGTTCCGCTCCTGGTCCGCGGCTTGCGGCGCGCGACGAATCGCGCGGTGCGGTTGGAGCTCGAAGGCGGAAACGCAGAGCTCGACAAAGCCGTGTCCGAACGGCTGTTCCCTGTCATCGTCCATTTGGTACGTAACGCCGTAGATCATGCGATCGAGTCGCCCGATGAGCGCGTACGCCGGGGTAAACCGGAAGAGGGCTTGTTGCGCATCACCTGCGGCTCGCGCTCCAACGCCCGCTTGGAGCTCACGGTGACCGATGATGGCCGGGGCATCGACGCTGCCGCAGTGGCTCGCAAAGCCGGGCGGCCCAAGCCCGACGACGCCGCCGGACTGCTGGAGTTGCTATGCATTCCAGGGCTCTCCACGCGCGATATCGCCACCACGACGAGCGGCCGCGGCATGGGGATGGAGATCGTTAAGCGGGTGGTGGTGGACGAGCTCGGCGGCGAGCTGGAGCTTCAAACTGAGCTCGGCGTGGGCACCACCTTTACCCTGCGGGTACCGCTCACGATCTCCATCGTGGACGCTTTTTCGTTCGAGTGCGGGGCGCAACGCTTCGTGGTGCCAGTGTCCGTGGTCGATGAAATCGTCGAGATTGACGCCACGTCATTGGTGCACGTCCCGGCGAACGACGACGGTACACCGCCCGTCGATATTCTCTCACGGCGTGGCGTGGCGGTGCCGCTGCTGCGGCTAGCGCAAATATTCGGGCTACCCGACACGACCGGCGGCGCTAGCAAAGCGATCATCGTGCGCCGCGCCGGCTCGCCGATTGCTTTCGCCGTGGATCGCATGCTCGGCCAACAAGAGGTAGTGGTTCGGACGGTGAGTGACAGCCTGGTGCGCGCGCCGGGCGTTTCCGGCGCTACTGATCTGGGTGACGGTCAGCCCACGCTCGTACTGGATTTGGTCGCGCTGAGCGCCAGCCTCAGCGTTTCTCCACTGCCCCGGAGGTTGCATGAAGCTGCACGTAGTCTTTAACCTGGCCGATACGGAATACGCGCTACCGGTCGATGTCGTGTTGCAAATGGAAACGTTCTCCAAAGCAACGCATGTGCCGGGCGTCGCGGAGTACGTGGCCGGAATCGTCACCGTACGCGGCGGCGTGGTGCCTGTGATCGATCTGCGCGTGCGCTTCGGCCTTCCGCCAGCTGAAGCGACGCTCGACACCCGCATCGTGGTGACCAAGTCCCAGGATCGGGTCGTGGCCCTGCGCGTCGATAGCGCCCGTGAGGTGCTGAAGCTCGACGTCGCAAAGCATCAACCCGCGCCGAGTGTCGTCAGTGAACGCTCCTCGGGCTTCGTGAGTGCGGTGCACGCGCTCGGACCACGCCTCCTCTTACTCGTCGATTTGCCGAAAATACTAGGTGAACATAGCCATGAGCAACTCCCCCACGCACTTCTCGACCACACCGGCGAACCCCGACCAGCGCTCCCAAGTTGAGGCGGCCGCGCAATCCTTGCGCCAAACCGCGAACGAGGCGAAGGCCATCGAAGAGGCCGCGTTGCGTTTGGCCGCGGCGGGCAACGAGCGCGCCGCCCTCGGCGAGCAAATGACAGCCGCAACCGAGTCGATAGCGACCTCGGTCGAAGAGACCGGGGCCATGGCCGCCGCGATGGCCAAGACTCAGCTGGCGCTAAACGAGCAATCGCAAACGCTGCTCAGCGGGATCGAGGAGTCGACGGCCGCTTTGCGTCAAGTCGCAGCATCGATTGACGCGGTCAAAAGAGACACGCAACTGCTGGCTGAGTCGACGGAGAGCACGGCTTCCGCGGTCGAACAGTCCGTGCGTTCGATTCGCGGCGTGACGGCAAACGCGGAGGATCTGGCCGCTGCGAGTGAAGAGCTGCTCGCCACCTCCACCGAGATGGCAGCGGGGCTGACCGGGATCACTTCACGCAGCGAGGCCTCCGCCTCCATGGTCGCGGAAGTTGGCGCAACTTGCGAGGAAATGGCCAAAGGTATCGAGCGGTTGGCGACCGACGCCAAGGACGTAGGCCAGCGCACCAGCTCCGTGGCCAGCAGCGCGGTCAGCCTCGCCAAAGGAGTCACCGACGTCGCGGCGCGCGGTCAGGACCTGGCGACGTCGGTCAGCGAAGCGGCCGCAACGGCAGAAGAAATGTCACGTTCGGCCGCTGCTTCGGCCGCAGGCGCGCGGGCTCTCGAGGCCGCGACGGCCGAAAACGCAGCCAGCATCACCGAGATTGCGGCATCGGTCGAGGAGGTCGCCGCGACCTCCGCAAAGAACACGCACAACGTAGAGAGCAACGCCACAACCATTGAGGAGCTCGCGCGCTCCGCCCAGGCGGTGTCTCGCGCTGCCGAAGACATCGCTCGGTTCAGTGAGGCGAGCGCAGCTGCCACGGCCCAAGTCGAAACTTCGACCGGTCGCATCGCGCGCGTGTGCGACAACGCCCGCGCGATCGGCGAGCGTGTCACCTCTTTGGCTCGCGACGGCGGCGCAACGGTCGGCAAATCGATCTCCGGCCTAGCCAAGATTCGCGTCTCAATTGCTTCATCTGCCAGCGTAATGAAGGAGATGGGGCAGCGCGTCGACGAAATCGGGGATTTCGTGCAGACCATCAACTTGATTGCCGACCGGACCAACCTGCTGTCGCTGAATGCCAGCATCGAAGCGGCGCGCGCGGGCGAGCACGGCCGCGGTTTCGCCGTCGTCGCTGAAGAAATTCGGGCGCTCGCCGACCGCGCAGCTACGGCCAGCGCGGACATCGCCAAGATCATTCGCTCGCTGCAGAGCACCGCGCGCGATGCGCTTTCCACCACTCACGAGGGCGAGCGCGTCGCAACTGAAGGCGCGTCCCTCGCGACCGACGCGGAGCAGGCGCTGGCCTCGATCTTGGGCGGCGTGCAAGAGCTTAGCCAATCGGTCCGCGAGGCGTCACAAAGCGCCGATGAGCAAGTGAACGCCGTGAAGTCCGTCAGCGAATCGGCCGGAAAAGTACGCGAGCAATCGCGCGTAATCGCGACGGCCGCGGGCGAGCAGGCCAAGGCCACCCAAGAACTGGCCAAGAGCGCCGGTGAGATGCGGCAGATGGCCAAGCAGACCACGATAGCTTCGACGGACCAGGCGCGCGCATTGCGCGACGTCGTGCGCGCCAACGAGCAGCTCACGCACAGCGCCAAACAGGTGTCCAGCGGCGCGGCAGAACAAGCGGCCGCGGCCGCGGAGTTGTCCAAGGTCGCGCTGCAAATGCGCTCCCAAACCGACGCCACCATGGCATCGCTCACCGAGCAAGCCAGCCTCGTCAAGAACGTCGCGAGTCAGGTCGAGGAGGTCCGAACGGCTACCGAGCGCACGTTGCTCGGGCTCAGCGAGCAAGCCAAAGGCGCCAAAGAGCTCGCGCAAGCGGTGGACGTGGCGCGCAAGGACGCGCAACAGACCGCCAAGGGTCTGCTCGAGCAAGTGCAAGCCGGCAAAGAGCTCGAAGGCGCCACTCGGCAAGTCGCGACACTTGCCGCGGATGTCACGCGCGCCATGAGCGAGCAAAGCAAGGCCACAGCGTCCATCGCCAAGAGCGCGGACGAGGTGCGGCGCATTGCGCGCCAAACCGCCCGCGCGCTAAAGGAACAAAGCGACGCGGTAGAGGCGCTAGCAAATACCGCCAACCGCCAGAACGGCTCGATTGCTGCCGTTCGCCGCGCGAACGGCGAGCAAGGCAACGCCAGCACGCAGATCGCGAACGCCGTCAGCGACATGCGCGGCCGGCTGCGCGAAACCGCGTCGACGGCATCCGCCCAAGCCAAGGGCGCCGCCACGTTCGGGCGCGAGATGGAGTCTCTTTCCGCACAGATTGGCCGAGTGCGCAGCGCAAATCAAAATCAGGTAGAAATGCTCGCCGCAATCGCCCACGCATTGCCGGACACGAACGGCAGCGCTGGAACGACATGACCTCGCACTCGAGCGGTGTGCCTGGCGAAGCGGCTCGTAGCGCGAGAGTAGCGGAGCTGCGTGAGCTCGGGCTGGCGGGTATCGCGGAGCTGATCGAGCAGCTCATTACGCCCAGCTGGGCAGTGCGGCGCGCCGTCGTCGCGGCCCTCGCCGAAGCACGGGCGACGGCGACCCCGCTGCTCTGTCAAGCGCTGCGCAAGCAACGCGACAACGAAGCGCGCATCGCGGGCTTGGTGGACGCGCTTTCTGCCTCGAAAAACCATGTAGACGGGGCAGTATTGGAGTTACTGACGGATGACGATGACGCCATCGTGTGTGACGCCGTGCAGATCCTCGGCCGCCGTGAGAGCCGCAACGCCGTCCCTGCTCTGACTCAGCTACTGAGTCACGAGAACGACAACGTCGCCTTGGCGGCAGTCGAAGCCCTGGGCCGCATCGGTGGTCGCGCGGCCTTGGATTCGCTCTTGATTCTGACGGAAAGCGGCAACTTTTTTCGCACCTTTCCGACCATCGATGTGCTCGGCCGTGCTGGAGACTCGCGCGTGTTGCCCGCCTTACTCAGGTTGGTCGCGGACCCGCTGTACGGAGCCGAGGCCGCACGGGCGCTAGGCCGCGTGGGCGACCCTTCCGCCATCCCGACGCTACTGGATCACCTGAACCGCGCGGGAGATAGCGTGGTGCGTGCCATCGCCGCAGCCTTGCTGGCCATTCACGCGCACTCCGAACAGCGCTTCGGTACCGGCCTGGCGGTGGAAAGCCTCCTGCTTACATCGCCGCGGCTGGCTCAGCTGCGGGAACAGCTCACGAACAGCTTGAAGCGCGCGGATGCGAGCGAGCAGCTGGCCGTGAGTCAGGTCCTGGGCTGGGTCGGAGAGGAGAACAGCGTGGCGGCCTTGCTCCCGCTACTGGCTGCCACCCCGCCCGTCGCACAAGCGGCGGCTGCGTCCTTGAAGAAGCTGGGGGCGCTCGCGGAGCCGCAACTGCTGGAAGCGCTGCGCGTATCCGGCAGCGCGGAACGACGGATTTTGATCCCGGTCTTGGCTGGTCGGCGCGCGGCTAAAAACGCGCTCATCAGCTGTCTTGCGGACGAAGACGCTACCGTGCGCGCCCTCGCCTGCGATGGGTTGGCTCGAATTTCCGACAGCACGGCAGCGCCTGCGATTTTCCCGTTGCTGGGCGACGACGACACGCGCGTGGCGCAAGCTGCGTTGGGGGCAATTCAATCACTCGGCAGCGACGAAACGCGGCGCCTGACTCTGGCGCTCGCGGGTGCCTCCTCCGGCGAGCCACGCGCGCGCCGGGCGGCCCTGCGCATCATCGGCTATTTCGGCTACGCAGAAGGGCTCGACGCGCTCGCCCTGGCCGTGCACGGCGAAGACGAGCCCACGCGCGAAGCGGCGCTCGCCAGCCTGCCCTTCCTCGACCATCCAAACGCGCGCGCGCTCCTGCTGGATGCCGCTACCCATCCGAGCGTGCGCACGCGCATTGCCGCGCTGCGCGCCTTGGGCCATGGCAACGGTGAGCCCGAAGCAGTCGAGAGATTGCGGCTCGCGTTGACGGATTCAGACGCTTGGGTCCGATACTACGCCTGCCAAGCGCTCGGCCGCCTGCACGTCGATGACGCCACTGAGGCGATCGCCGGGTTGTTGGACGATCGCTCGGGTCAAGTGCGCGTCGCCGCGGTGGATGCCTTGGCGCATCTGCGGGGCCCTCGCGCCTTCGAGGTGCTAAGCCGAGTGGTTGGCTCGGCGGATGCAGAGCTGCATCGCGCAGGCCTGGTGGCGCTCGGGATTTCCAAGCGCCCCGAAGCGCTGCCGAACTTGCTGCTTGCCCTAGAGTCACCCATCGCCACCACGCGACTGGTAGCGCTGTCGGCCCTGGCAGAGTTAGGCTTCGATGAGACCGCTCCCGCGATCGCCGCGCGCGTGCTCGACGAGGACGAAGGGGTGCGCGTCGCCGCTCTGGGCTTCCTGGCCGCACGAACCGACGCCACAGCCACGCGCGAGTTGCTCGTCTTGCTGAGTAAAGACCCGGGCAGACAGGAGCTGATTGCGGCGTTGGCGCGCCCTGCACCCGGTCGCGTCGAAGCACTCGCGCGCGCGCTCACGGAGGCGGACGACGAGTACGCAAGCGCGCTCGTGGCGAGCTTATCGCGCAACGCCGGCGAGGACGCGCGAGCGGCCTTGCGCGCGGCTTTCCAGAGCTCTCACGACGCCGCGCGCCGCGCATCGGCCGCTGCGCTGATCGCGATGCAGGATCCAACCAGCGCGCCACACCTCGGCGCCGCCGCCCTGAACGATCCGGACGCGGAAGTCCGCCGCATTTGCGCGGCTTACTTGGCCCTGTCTTGAACATGGACGCCCGTTTGCCTCTGTCACCGCAGGTCTTCGCCATCTTGAGCGCGTTGCTGGAGGAGCGCATCGGCGTGCACTACGCTGCGGCGGATGCCGACCTGCTCGCCGAGCGCGTTTCGCCGCGCGCGCTCGAGCGCAACTTCGAATCCCTGCTCGATTATTACTATTTTCTGCGTTACGACCCGGCAGCAGATGCCGAGCTCGCCAGCTTGGTCGAGGCGCTGGTGGTCAACGAGACCTACTTTTTTCGCGAGGCCGCGGCGCTGCGAACCATCGCGGACGTTTTCGTACCGGCCCTGCTCGCGCGCGGCATCGAGCCGCGTATTTGGTGCGCGGCGAGCTCCACGGGGGAGGAACCGCTGACGCTCGCCATGCTGCTCGACGAACGCGGTCTACTGAAGCGCGTGAAAATCGTGGCCAGTGACATCAGCCGGCGCGTGCTGAGCCACGCCCGGGAGGGCCGCTACGTTCGGCGCTCCCTGCGGGCCCTGCCCGAGCACGTGCTGGGGCGCTGGCTCGAAGCGGAGGGTGAGGGCGTGCGCGTGGTGCCGCGCATCGCCGATGCGATAGAGTGGCAGCGCGTGAACCTGGTCAGCGAGCAAGAAGTCAGCGCGCTCGGACGCTTCGAGATCGTGATCTGTCGCAACGTGTTGATCTATTTCCGTGACCGAACGGTCGAGCGAGTGGCGGAGAACTTGAGCCGGGCGTTGCAGCCGGAGGGGTTACTGTTGGTCGGCGCCTCGGAGTCGTTGTTGCGCTTCGCGATCCCATTTTCCTGTCAGGAACACGGCGGGGTATTTTTCTATCGAAAGCAGTCAGCGTGAACCCGATTCGAGTACTAGTCGTCGATGATTCCGCCTTCGCGCGCAAGGTGCTGCGCGAGAGTCTGCAAACGAGCCCGCAAATTGAGGTCGTCGGTACCGCACGTGACGGTATCGACGCGCTCGAAAAGATCGCGCAGCTCCAGCCGGACGTGATCACGTTGGACCTGGTCATGCCCGGGTTGGACGGGCTCGGTGTGCTGGCCACCCTTTCTCCAGAGCAACGCGCGCGGGTCGTGGTGGTCAGCATGGCGGATGGCGAAAGTGACATCGGTGTCGCTGCGCTCTCCTCGGGTATCTTCGACCTGATCCATAAGCCAACAGCGCTGGCCGTCGCGAGCTTGTTGGACATCGCGGACGAGCTGGTTTCCAAGGTGACCTTAGCTGCCGCGCAACCGCGGACTCAGATCCTTCAAGTCCGATCCGCCCCACTCCTCCCTTCGCCGCGCGTCGCGTCTGATCGTGTGGTGGTGCTCGGCACCTCGACCGGTGGTCCGCAGGCACTGACTCGCCTGCTCAAGCGGCTCCCCGCTGACTTTCCGAGCCCGCTCGCGATGGTGCTGCATATTCCGGAAGGCTATACCGGGCCGCTGGCACAGCGCCTCAACGACGAGTGTGCGATCGAAGTCGCCGAAGCGGCGGACGGCCTGCTCATGCGCCCTGGTTTGGCCATACTAGCGCGGGCCGGAAGGCACCTGAAGTTCGACGCAGCTGGTACGGGCTTCAGCGCGCGGCTCGATTCCGAGCCCAGGCAAAGCCTGCATCGTCCGTCAGTCGATGTCACGTTCGAGAGCGCGGCTGCTGCCTTCGGCCGGCGCGTCCTGGGCGTGGTGCTCACCGGCATGGGGGATGACGGGACCCGCGGCGCACGCGCCATCGTCGCCGCGGGCGGTGAAGTGCTCACCGAGGCAGAGTCTTCCTGCGTCGTGTATGGCATGCCGCGCGTGGTGAAAGAAGCGGGGCTATCTGCGGCAGAAGTCCCGCTGGAAAACATGGCTGAGGCCATACTGGCGCGGCTGTGATCAGTAGTTCAAAGAGCTCACGCTTGCCGCAGGTGCCACGCCTTCGGCTGCAAGAACGCGCGAATCCCGTGCGTTGACAGCGTGGAGCCGACGCCTGAGTGCCCGCGACCCGTCCAGGGCAAGCCGGGGGAAACGCGGTCGCAGCAGTTCCAATAAGCCGTGCCGACGCGCACCTGGCGAAGCAGCCGCTGCGCGCGTTCGCGATCCTTCGTGTAAACGGCCGCGGTAAGGCCGTATTCCGTGTCGTTCATGAGCCGCACGGCTTCATCGTCTGAGCCAACGGTCTGAATGCCGATGACGGGGCCGAAGCTCTCTTCGCGCATGAGCGCCATGTCAGAGGTGACGCTCGTCACGACGGTCGGCTGGAACCAACCGACGCGCGTCTCGTCGCGCTTGCCACCAATGAGAACCTTGGCACCCTTCGCGATGGCGTCGCCGATTTGCCGTTCGAGCACATCCAACTGCGCGCGCCGAGCGAGCGGGCCGATGTACGTCTTTGGGTCGAGTGGATCGCCCACCGTGAAGCCGCGCACCGCCTCCAGGAAAGCCTCGATGAATGGCCCCGCGATCTGCTCGTGCACGTAGATACGCTCAACGGAGCAGCAGCTCTGCCCTGCGTTGTACATGGCGCCGTCGGCGAGCGATGCGGCGGCCGCCGCCACGTCGACGTCTTCGGCGACGTAGGCCGGATCCTTGCCGCCCAACTCGAGCTGCACTTTCAGCATGCGGCCGGCCGTTGCCTGAGCGATTTTCTTGCCGGTGGCGTAGCTGCCCGTGAAGAACAGGCCGTCGAGGGGTTGTGCGAGCAGCGCCTCACCCACGGCGCCGCCGCCCACGAGCACCTGGAACACGTCACGAGGTACGCCGGCCTGGTGCCACAGCTCGCCCAGCGCTAGCCCCGTGCGCGTGGTCAACTCCGAGGGCTTGTACAGAACGGCATTGCCCGTGAGCAGCGCGGGCACGAAGACGTTCGAACCGACGAAATACGGGTAATTCCAGGCGGAAATGTTGGCCACCACGCCGAGCGGCTCCCAGCCGATGCGCTCCTCAGTGGGACCGCCCGCGTGCACGACTTCTTCTTGCAGCACCGCCGCGGCGTTGGCCAGAAAGAAGTCGACGCGGCCCTTCAGGGCGTTGAGCTCGTTCAGCGCCTGTTGCAGTGGCTTGCCCATCTCTTCAGTGAGCGTGCGCGCCAGACGGTCCTTGTTCTGGGCCACGAGAGCATTCCAGGCGGCGACGGCGCGCTGGCGTGCTTCGAAAGGCGTTGCCCACCAGCCGGGCTGCGCGAGGCGCGCGGCCGCTGCCTTCTCTGCGACGGTCGCGGCGGTGTCCTCGGGAACTTCAGCGATCACCTGGGCAGTAGCGGGGTTGACGATCTTCATGTGCTTTTTCCGGAAGGTGCGGGCGAGCCCGCGTGAACGGCGGCGAAAAATGCCTCCAGCAAGGGGCGTGAGCTGAGTAGGCCGCTGCCGCCAGCCGCAAAAATGAACTCAGGGTGCCATTGCACGCCGTAGGCGAACGCACCTGTACCATCCTCGAGCCGCACCGCCTCGACGACTCCGTCTGGCACGGAGCGCGCTTCGACGATCAGCCCGCGCCCGATGCGGTTGAGCCCTTGATGGTGCACGCTGTTGACCAGCGGCGGTGACGCGGCGCCCGCATACCAGCGCTCCAACGCCGACCCGGGCTCGATGAGCAGCTCGTGCACATGCTGATCGTAGATCTCCCAGCTGCGGTGAACGCGTCGCCCAGGGTGCAGCGTCTCGATATCCTGGAACAGCGTGCCGCCCAGCGAGACATTGAGCACTTGCGCGCCCCGGCACACGCCGAGCAGCGGCTTTTTCCGCTCGAGAAAGGCGCGCACGAGCTGCATCTCGTACTGATCGCGCGCCGCGTCGCCAGACCACTCCGGCCTTGCTGGCTCTTCGCCGTAGTGTTCAGGCGCCATGTCGGAGCCACCCTGCAGGATGAGACCGTCTACACTTTCCACGAGATCTGCGAGCGTCACGCTCCCGGTAGGCCGCGGCAGCATCACCGGCAAGCCGCCACCCGACATGACCCACGCCAGCATGGACTCCTCGGCATACAGCAGGGTTTTGCCCTTAAACACGGCCCGCTCTGGATCGGCGTGGAAGAAGCACGCCGAAATGCCGATGCGCGGCTGAGCGCGAGGCCGCTCGCCCGCGGTCATCCCAGGGCTTCCTCGAAGAGCCGCCGGAAGTCCTCAGGCGTAACGGGCTGGCGTGGCCCGAAGGTGTGGCACACGTCAGCCAAGGCGTTTTCGACCAGCGCGGGCAGTTGTGCGTTGGTCACGCCGACCTCGCGCAGCGAGCGCGGGATCCCGATCGCGCTGCGGAATGCGTCGAGCCAAGCGATGAAGCCATCGGCCGTTGCAGCGGGGGCGCCCACGGTGGCCGCCATGGTCGCCATCTTTCCCGCGCTCACCGGCTGATTGAAACGCATGCCGGCCACGATCATGATGCCGTTAGCGAGCCCGTGATGCAGATCAGCCACCGTGGAGAGCGAGTGCGCGCACGAGTGGACTACGCCGAGATCCTTCTGAAAGGCGACTGCGCCCATCATGGCGGCGCACAGCATTTCGCCACGCGCCTCGAGGTGCGCGGGGTCGGCCAAGGCAGCCGCGTCCCCCGCTGCAACGCGCTCCGCGAACGCGACAGCGCGCGGCAGCGAGCGCGCGATCAGGCGCAGCCCTTCCAGCGCAATGCCGTCGCACATGGGGTGGAACATCGGGTGCAGGTAGCTCTCGACGCAGTGAGTGAGCGCGTCCATCCCCGTCGCCGCCGTTACCTGAGCGGGGAGGGAAAGGCTGAGCTCGGGGTCGAGAAAGACTCGCTTGGCGAGCAGCTTGGGCGAGAAAATGATCTTCTTCTGGTGGCTAACGTCGTCGGAAACGACGGCGCTACGCCCGACTTCGCTGCCGGTGCCCGCGGTGGTGGGTACAGTGAAAATGGGCGGCACTGCGAGGTCAATGGGGCGCGGTGCGGGCAGGAAGGCGTCATACTCGAGGAGCGTGCCAGGGTGCTGAGCGAGCACGGCCACGCATTTCGCGATGTCGAGCGCGGCGCCGCCGCCGATGGCCACAATCCCGTCTGCGCCGTGCGCTTTATAGGCAGCCGCGCCCGCCTCAGCCTGCGAAGCCGTGGGGTTGCCCCAGACGCCGCCAAAGACCTGCACCGCTAGGCCCGCGTCGGCCAGCGCGCGCGCCGGCCCCGTTACTGGCGGCAGACTCACGATGCCGCGATCGGTGACGATCAGCGGCCGCGCGACGCCGAACTCACGGAGTGTTTCAGCCAACAGCGCAATCGCACCGGGACCGTACTTGATGGGCGTGGGAAAGTTGAACTGAACGACCGACAAGGCAACTCCGGATGGTGAGTGATTTAGATGATCTCGAAGTAGCGTTCCAATTCCCAGGACGTTACGGCAGACTGAGATTGGCGCCACTCCCACAGGCGGCTGGCCGCGAAGTGCTCGACAAAAGCGGCGCCGAAGATCTCGCGTGCTGCTGCCGAGCCGGCAAAGCGCGTGGCCGCCTCATGAAGATTACTCGGCAGCTTGACGGCTGCCTCATCGGCGTAACCGTTGCCGCTCACTGGCCCCGCGGGAAGCTCGAGCTCATGCTCGATGCCGTACAGGCCGCTCCCGACCGCTGCCGCCAGGGCCAAGTATGGATTCACATCTGAGCCCGAGACGCGCGTTTCGAGCCGCGTTGACTTTGCGCCGGCTGGGATCACGCGGAACGCGGTCGTGCGATTGTCCACGCCCCAGTTAGCGCGCGTGGGCGCCCAAGCGCCTTCGACTAGACGCTTGTAGCTGTTGACCGTGGGCGCGAACAGAGGCAGCAACTCCGGCAACAGCCGCACCTGACCGGCGAGGTAATGGCGGAACAATCGGCTCATTTGCTGCGCATCGGCGGCGTCGTAGAACGCGTTCTCCCCGGCGTTGTTCCACAGCGACTGGTGGATGTGGCCCGAGCAGCCCGGCAGCTTCGCATTCCACTTGGCCATGAAGCTCGGCATGATGCCGAAGCGCTGGCCGATCTCTTTGGCTGAGGTCTTGAAGAGCACGGCGCGGTCACCAGCCTCGAGCGCTTCCCCATACTGCAGAGCGGCCTCATACACGCCGGGGCCTGTTTCCGTGTGGAGCCCCTCAATTTGCACCTGAAAAGCGGCCAGCTCATCCATGAGCGCGTTCATGAAGGGGCGGTTCTGCCCAGCCCGCAGAATCGAATAGCCAAACATACCGGGCGTGATCGGCTCGGGCCGAATGTAGCCTTTATCGCGCCACGACTGGGGTGTTTCGCGGAAGTTGAACCACTCGAATTCCATCCCGCAGGCGGCGCGTAGGCCCCGGCTCGAAAGGCGCGCGAGGATCGCCTTGAGCAGCTGGCGCGGGCAAATGGCAAGCGGCGTGACGCCATCGCTCTCCACAAATTCACCCAGGAAGAAGGCGACCCCGCCGTCCCAAGGCACGCGTCGGTAAGTCGACAGATCCAAACGCACGAGCGCGTCAGGGTAGCCGGTGTGCCAACCGGTGTAGCGCACGTCGTCGTAGCAGGCGTCGCTCGAGTCCCAACCGAGCACCACGTTGCAGAAGCTGAGGTTGCCCTTGGCGGCCGAGAAGAATTTGTCCTTGGCCAGGTACTTGCCGCGCAGGATGCCATCCACATCCGTGACGGCGACCTTGACCTTGCCGTGCCCGTCAGCGCGAATCTCGTCCAGAACCTCCGCGGGGGACCTCGCTGGCGCGCCGCCTTCGCTGTGCATGGCTCGATCGAAGCACGCCGGCATCGCAAAGCCAAGCCACATTCTTGCCAACACTGTTGTCCAGCAAACGAGAAAGCCCGCGTAATCGCGCGGCCGGCTGCGTCGACAGTCCGAGGCGACGCGACAAGGAAGTGGGGGCGCTCGCGCGCCGGCAGCGCACCTCGCGCGCCGCCGCTGTACCCGCGCGAACGGATTGCGCTAACCTGCGCGCATGCGGCGGCTCTGCTGGCTCGGGGTAGCGACGGCGCTGTGCGCCGCGCTCGGCTGCGGTGGCCGCACCACCCACGACGCCGACCCGACACCGAACGCGAGCGGCGGCGAGAGCGGCAGTGCCAGTGACAGCCAGAGCGGCGGCGCCAGCGGCGCCAACGACGGTGCTGGCGGATTACATTCCATAATCCTCGCGTGCGACATCTGCAGCTTTCCCGAACTTGTTTGCAGCGGCGCGCAATTTCCCGAACCGCAAAGCACCGTCCGCTCGTACTTGGGCGTTTACGACTGTGACTACGCGCCGTCGACCGGGGCGGAGCAGCTCGAGTTCCACGTGGATTGCAAAGACGGGCCCCCCCAGGTGACGTGTCAGGTGGGCTATTGCAATCGCATTGTCGCCTCTGGTGGTGCGATCCATTTTGAAAACAGCGACGGTACGGACGCCTTCGTTTGCCGGGCGCCGCGCAGCGTCCGTTAGCCCTCGCCACCCGGAGCTACGCGACGGCGCGCGCGCGCCACGCCCGCTAACCCAAAAAACGACCAGCAAATTTCATGGCCATGAACGTTCTTGCGCAAACGAGCGTGCTTAGTTCGTGCTTAGTTGTAGTCCACTTGCGATTTGGCGAGTGACTCCGTACCGTGGTTGGCAATGACCACTGAGGCTACGCACATACTGTGGGGTTGGACGTGAAGCTCGCCTATCCAAACGCCGTGCTGCTGCTCGTGCTTTCGCTTTTTTCCGCCTGCACCGACGAACAAGCGAGTGACGCTGGCGCGGGCGAGACGAGCCCCGGCGCCGCGGGAGAGAACGGTTTGGGCGCCGGCGGCGACCCGGCAGCGGAGGCTTCCGCGGGCCAGGGTCAAGCGGGGAGCACTCCGGAGCGCTCGAGCGATGCGGGAGCGTCGAGCGGCGGCGCGGCGGGCGACGCGGGAGCCGGCGCAGTCATCGAGGCCGGCGCTGCGGGGGCGAGCATGGGCGCCGCCGGCGCGGCAGCGGCGGGCGGTGGCGGGGCAGACCCGGGCAACGGGCACGTGCTCGTAAAACAGCTCGCGGGCGGCTGGGGATTTAGCTGCGCGTTGACCCAGGCAGGCGGCGTGAGGTGCTGGGGTGACGGCAGCTACGGCGCACTGGGGGATGGCACGCCGCTCGTTGATTCGGAACTCCTACACACCGCCACGAATGTTGCGGGTTTAACCCAAGGGGTGAAAAAGATCGCCGCGGGCGGCTGGAACGTGTGCGCAATCAAGAGTGACGATACCGTCGTTTGCTGGGGGCTCAACGCGTATCACGCGCTTGCGATTGATTCGGCGTCGCACGGCAGCTCGTCGCCGGTGGCGTTGAACGGCTTTACGGCCGCAGCGCTAGATGTCACGGTGGCATTCGACTACAGCGGCACCACGAGTCACGGCTGCGTCGTGGACAGCGCGTCCAAGGTGCTGTGCTGGGGTGACAACTCGAGCTATCAGCTCGGAGTCACCACTCCAGCGACTAGCAGCGCCCTGATCCCGGTCACCGGCCTCAGCGGGTTTAAAGCAGTGACAGCCGGTGAATCGTTTACGTGTGGGCTGACCAGCGCAGGCGGCGTCAACTGTTGGGGCAGTGACGTGCAGGCCCAGTTGGGCGATGGTTTGGGCAGCCGGCTCACGCCGCCAACGGCGCTTCCAGTGCAAGTCGTTGGGCTCACATCGGGCGTGAAACAAGTCGTAGCGAACGTCCGAACCGCGTGCGCGGTCACCACCGCCGGTGGGGTAAAGTGCTGGGGTGCGGGCAGCGCAGGGCAGCTCGGCTCAAACGTGGCGCTCGATCCGGATCCGGGCGGCGTGACGACGCCGGCGGATGTTAGCGGGCTCAGCTCGGGAGTCGTGCAGCTAGCGGGTGCCTACCGCCACTACTGCGCGTTGCTGCAAGATCACACCGTTCGTTGTTGGGGCTACAACCAAAACGGGCAGCTAGGCGATCAACCGGCGACGATCACGATCAATCAATTTGAATCCATCCCGCTTGAGGTCGTAGGCGTCAGCAACGCGGTTGCGGTCGGCACCGGCCTCTCTCAATCCTGCGCTGCGCTGGCAACAGGCGGCGTGCAGTGTTGGGGTTCAGGATACGCTTCCGGAAGCCTCAAGAGCACCAACCAAATCGTACCAACGTTCGTGAACGGGCTTTAAAACCGCGGATTTGTCGCGGTGCGTCGTTCGACCGCGACGCCGCAGCGCGACACGCCTCGTTAGGCGATGCGGCTGACTTCGAGCACCGCCCGCACGCGCGCCAAGAGCACGTCCTGGGCGAACGGCTTGTGCAGGACTTGTACGCCGTCCGCCAACGCCTCGTGCGTGTAACCGGAGATGTAGAGCACCGGAGTTTGCGGTCGCGTCTGGCGAAAGGCTCGCGCTAGCTCTGCGCCGCCCATCTTCGGCATGATCACGTCGGTGATGAGCAGGTGAATCTCGCCCGCGTGCGCGGCAGCGGCCTTGAGCGCCTCTTCACCATTCGATGCCACGATCAGGCGGTAGCCGTGACTCGACAACTCCGTTACGGCCAAGTGCCGCACGAGATCGTCGTCCTCGACGAAGAGCAGCGTCTCGTTGCCGGCTTGGACAGGCACGTTGCTCCGCGCCGAGGGCGGCGCATCCAGCGGGGCGTCGACTTGTGGCAAGTAAATGCTGAACGTAGTCCCAACACCACGCTTGCTCTCGGCGCCAATGTGGCCGCCGTTTTGTTTGACGATCCCGTAACACATGGCAAGGCCGAGGCCGGTACCTTTGCCGAAGTCTTTGGTGGTGAAGAAGGGTTCGAATAGATGCGCCCGGGCTTCTTCGCTCAAGCCTTCACCGTTGTCGCGGACGGTCAGCGCGGCATAACGGCCGGGCGCGACCTCGGGGAGTGGGCAGCGCCAACCTTCGTTGATCACGACGTCAGCGGTCTGAAATGACAGTGCCCCACCGCGCGGCATGGCGTCCCGCGCATTGAGAGCCAAATTCAAGAGCAGCTGCGAGACCTGATTGGCATCGACCTTCACCCGTAGCCCGTGCGATGACAGGTCGACCTTGACGTCGATGTCCTCACCCAGCACGCGCTGGAGCAGGCCGGAGGTTTCCAGGACGAGCGCGTTGAGATCGATGACCTGCGGCGCGATGATTTGACGGCGGGCGAACGCCAGGAGCTGCTTAGTCAAATTCGCGCCGCCCTCGGCGGCCAGGTTCAAGAGCGCGAGGTACTCGTGCGCCATCGAACCCGCCGCGACCTCGCGCTGCGCAACGGCGATTAGTCCGAAGATGCTGGTCAGCAGGTTGTTGAAATCATGCGCGACGCCGCCTGCCAGCCGTCCGATGCTTTCCAGCTTTTGCGCCTGCAGCAGGCGATCTTCCAGCTGCTTGCGATCCGTTACGTCTTGCGACACGACCACGATGCCGGTCACCTTCCCGTCGGGGTCGAACTGCGGCAGCTTCGCCGTTTCGAACCAACGCTTGCCGACGCCCGGGACCTCAATTTGCTCGAAGATCCCGAACTTGGGCTTGCCGGAGCGGATCACGTCCAGATCATCCTGATAATATTCGAGCGCTTCCTCCGGATACCAACGTGCTGTTGGAGTATTGGCCAGCTCTTGCGCCGCTACGCCGAACGAGTCAGCGACCGCTCGATTCACGCGTCGAATGCAATTCTTCGTGTCCTTGTAGAAGACGAATGCGGGAATGGCGTCGACAATGAGCTGCAGCTCTGCGCATTGCCGCACCAGATCTTCCCGGCTTGGATCGCTCTCCACGCTGCTCTCTCGCTGGCTTTTCATTGATCGTCGTCGAGCCAATGATCACTACGGCCGAAGCGCTATAGGCTCGCGGCCGAGGCATTCTCGTCGAGGTCATCCCGAATGTGGATCTTGATTCCGGTGGCCAGGCCAATCACTGCCGTGACCATCTTCAAGATCGCGCTGGCCTTCGGCACGAGCACGGTGACGGTGGCGAGGCGCGGCTTGTTCTCGCGCAACCAGGTCTTGATGGGATCCTTGGTTTCGGGATTGTGCCCGTCCAACTCGCGCAGGTCGAAGACCACATTCGCGTCCTCTTCCGGCATCATCTCGTCGAGCGCCTTGAGGAAATCCGGGACCTCACGGGTCAGCGTCGGCCCGACGAACCGCAACCAGATGGTGCCGGTCGCGGCCACCTTCGCGATTCGCCAGCTCGGCTTGTCCGCTCCTGCTCGGGCCATGGCATTTTCTATCTCATCTGCCCCGCGCCAACGTCAAGCGACGCGCTAGTGTGCGGGGGCCGGCAGAAGGCCTCGCGCAGGCCCGTCGGGAGTCGCCAGGTGGCAATTCGAACAGCGGTAGACGCTCGCGCCAAAGCGGTCGGATCGATCGTGGATGGTGTGGACCCGGATATCCAGCGCATTATCGAACTCGATTCCGAGCGAGGAATGGCAACCGAAGCAAGCGCGGCGGTCGCCCATGCCGTGCAAGATCGTGCTGAACTCGGTGCGGGGTTCGGAGTGGCACGCGGTGCAGGCAGTTTTCGCCGTGAAGGTCGTGTGCTCGGCTTGCCCGACTTGAATCTCGGCCGTTCCCGCGCGGTTCAGCGCTTCACCCGCGAATTCGCGGCGCGCTTTGACAGCGGCTACGTAGGTACCGGGTTCAGCATCCGACGGAATCGTGAAGGTAACGAGATCCGAAACCGGTAGGTTCCACACGGAGGGGTCCGAAAAGCCGCCGAAGATGATCCCGGCCGGCGGAATGGTGGCGCCGACGGCCGTGAAGCCATCAACGGCGCGTGTTGCAAAAGGGACCTGCGCCCCGAAGAGCAGGTTCGGGTCGACGACGGTGGCCGGGGTTTTGAGCTTATTGGTGGGCCCTGAGAGCACCATCAGCAAGTTCGATTCCCGGTGCTTGAGCGCGTAGTAAAGGCGGGTTTGCAGCGGAAGGTTCAAGTAGCGCAAACCGGCGGCGTCTTGACCGGACAGGGCCGCCGCAAATGTCGGCAACGCGCCTTCCGGGTACAGGCGGTTGCCCTGCCCGTCCCGGAACGTCACTCTGAACGAAGCGGACTCACCCGGAACGTAGAAGTGATGGTTGGCCGGAGCTCCCACGGGCTGGAGAGCAACGCTGAACCCGTAGCCGAACGGCTCAGTGACCGGCGAAGCGTGCGTCACGTCAATGTCATAGGGGTGACTCGGGAGCTCCCCAAACACGAGTCGCAGGCGGGTTGCGGACGCCGGAATCACGCGCGCATCGCGCTCCGGATGGAGCGCATCACGCACTTGAATTAGCGCTTCACACGTAAAGGTTGCAGCCGCGCAGTCTCCAATGCCAACGCATCCGCTGGCGATTTGTCGTGCTGAGAAGCGGCGCGTGAACTCGTCGTCTTGCGCCGAACGGTGGTCGTCGCTGCCGGCATGGGCAGCGAGCTCGGGTCCAACTGGGTGCCCGTGGGCATCGAGCGCGACGACCTTGAAGACCGACTTCGCTTCCATCCAACGTGCGTTCCGAAAATAGCGTTCGCGGGTGAACGTGCCATCGAGCGCCGGAACCCAAATCTCCTCCACCTGCTTCACGCCGCGCCAATCCAAAGCGCCTACGGCGCTGCTAGCAATGAGCGGATCGATGCCTTGATCAGTGGCAGACGGGACCGACTCCGTGATGTCGATTTCTTGCAGGAAACGCGGCGGATTACCGAGCAATCTCAAAGGCGAAGCCACGCCGTTCTGAACAAACAAGCTCAGGCCCACGGGCGCCGTCGCACCCACTACCGCCTCATCAACCTTGCCCGCCGGGTCAGCACCGCTGGCGCCGCACGCCGAAGCAGCCGTACCCGCGAACGCCAACCCAAGCCAAAGCTTTGCATTCATCTTCCGCCTCCTAGAGCCCACATCTGATAGACCGATCCCGCGATCCGCTCGAACCTGCGTCAGCCTGAGATGAATGGACGACTCTCGAAAAACTGTCAACGAAGAGCCTGCGCGCGAGCTCACAAGAGTCGGAGCGAGTGGGAGAGTGTGGCCACGCTCGCCCAGCCAATTGAAAATACTCACAACGCCCGGCCCGCGCTCGGCGGAATCCGTCACAGAACGGTTGCGCGTGCTGACGCCATCACGCGCAACGTTGCGGGTACGACACGGCAGAAGATCTTCAGACTGGGGCACGGCTCGCGTACGCGCTGACGGGAAGCTCAGGCCTGCTGTCGCAGCGCGTTCGGCCGTGAGCGAGAACACGCAAGGCGCACCCAGAACATGGCGGTCAACAGAGGGCACCGGACCTCCGCGGCAAGGCGAAACGTCGTGCGCCAGCAAATGCGCTCGGCGATCGAGACGAACCCGTAGTAGGTGTTCCAAATGAAATCCATGCGGATCGGACGGGCAAAAAGCAGTCGGCCCCGGGTCTGGCTGCTGACTGCAACACTACTTGCGAGCGCATTGGCCACGGGTTCTGTCCTGGCCACTGAAGCGGCCTCACCATCCACGGGAGGTCCAGGTGCGGCGTCTGCGGATGAGCGGGCCGAAGCGGCGCCGGAGGCCGTGCACCATGGTTCGGTGTTCGTTGATCCGCTCGGGCTCGTACTGTTTGGTCCGACGTTCGGCATGGAAGCAGGCGCCGGGCGAATCAGCGGCACGCTCTACGGTCGCTGGCTGAACGCTGGCGTGCTGGCGCACAGTCTATTTCTGAAAGACAAAGAGAGCTTCGCTTTCAGTTACGGTGCAGGTCTACGCGGCCGCTATTTCTTTCGCGACGATCTATCTGGTCCACACTTGGGCATCGGCGCCGAGTTCGTGCAATCCCGCGTCGACGACTCGGTTGACTTGGTGGAGACGAAGTCGACTTACGTCGTGCCGCTGGTCGAAGGAGGGTATCGGTTGCCGTTTTCCGGCGTCTATCTTGGCGCCGCTGCGTCGTTGGGCTACGCCTTTCAAGCGTCGAGCAGCGTGGGGAACTTGCCAGGGGGGAACTCCGCTGGCGCCTTCAGCGCGACCGATAAGAGCACCATCTATGGCTCAGCGAGCTTGGAGATGGGCGTCTACTTCTGAGCGTCCGAACGTCGTCGGGGCCTGTCGGACGATTCGTCACGCCCCCGGGCCGATGAGGCTGCCTGGCCCAAGCAACCGAGGTCACCCCCTGCCTGGGCTGAATCGCGCCGAAACCGTAACGGGCGACGAGCTCCCAAACGTCACCCGTGCGGATTCGTGCGTTTCAGTGCACCCAATACCAGAAACACAAGAGCGACGAGGGGCCATAGGATAGCGAGCGGGCGGTGGAGTGAATCAGCAATCGAGGTGCCCGACAGCCATGGAACGGGGACGACGATGACAGCCGAGCGGTGGTTGTGAAGCCTCTCAACAACTCGTCCAGCGTTATCGACAACCCCCGAAATTCCATCCCGAGTCGAACGGACCAAGTATTTGCGGTGTTCGACCGCGCTCAGGCGCGCCAGAGCGAAATGGAAATCGACCGCGGACGTCCCCTTGAACCAGCGATCACTAGTCAGATTGACAAGGAGCTCGGCGTGACTTCGCTGAACCTGTTCGAACACGTAAGCCGGGAGAATATCCTCGAAGCAGATCGACAACGCGAGTCGGTGGCCGGCAACCGAGAGCGGGAGAGCGTCAGATCCGGCTCGAAACGGCGTCGCTCGGTGCAGAATCCTGTTCGGCAAGGAAAGCCCGGGGACCAGAGCCGAGGTCTCGCCCACCGGCATGAGGACGTGCTTCGAATACACACCATCAACGTTTCCGCCGACCCCGAACAACACGGCACTGTTCTGAAGTGTTCCGCGATCGGCGAGTTCGACCCCGACGAGGAGCGGACCTTCCAACACGCCAGCGCTCGGCCCCCGCACGCTATCCCTGCGTAGGTAGTCACTGGCGAGCGTGGTTAGCTCGCGGCTCGTGTGCGCGGTGCCTAGCGTCGTCTCTGGCCAGACCCACAAGTCGGGCGGACCGCCAGCGCGTTGCTCATCAAGCGCGAGGTTGCGCAGCGCCGTCACCGGTTCCTCTTGAGCACCCGAGGAGTCGTAGTGTCCCACAGCGATGCGCAACGAAGGCGCTCCGGGTACTCGTTCAGCTTCTACGCGCATCAGTAACGCGCCAAGCGCAGTCATTGCCGCGACCACCGACGCAGCGAGTGTCATAAAGCGACCGGACGCCGCATAACTGCGGTGCCTGGCCAACCAGGCTTGGGCGACCAAGGCGTTCGTCAGGCACAGCCAGCCGCTGACGGCGGCGGCGCCCCCAATCCCCGCAGCCTGCTGCCACATGGGCACCGACGAGACCGCCAGCGCCGTAGTCCAAGGAAATACGCCGGGAAGGAGCTGCTCCGCCGCCATTTGGAGTACAGGAAATGAAAGCCAAACTGGCACCGCATCCTGCAAATAGGCGACACCAAACGCTACCAATGCTGAGCGAAGCGCCACGAGGGCCGCAACGGCTGCTAGGGCTAGAAAAGCAGCCCCGACTGGGATGGGAAAGTTCCTCAGCAGAGAGCCGACAAGCCAGTCGTGTGCAACTATGCCGAGCAAGAACCCGTGCGCGAGGCCGAGCAGAAACGCGGTTCGCGGCGGTGCGACGCACGAAACGATCAGCAACGGTGTCCATGCCACAAAGATGAGCGGCGCCAAGTCGACCGTCGGCAGCGTCAGCCGGACGAGCAACGATGACAGGAGCGAGAGCGCCAACCACGAAAGCTTTCGCGCGGTCATCTCCGCGCTAGGGATACAGGGCACAGACAGCCGCCACTTCGGCAGTCGACGGCCCGGTGATCTCACCCTTGGTGATCGAAGCAATATCGGCGCGCATGATTTGCGTCGTCGCGTTGGGATCGCAAGCAACGAGCGGGCGCTTCTTGTTACTCCATTCCGTATTCGGTCCGC
>JBDTYJ010000011.1:0-33626 GCA_040005755.1 Pseudomonadota bacterium | reverse complement strand
ACGGGTTCCAATAGAAGAAGTCGCTGATGGCGACGCTTTCGCGCTTGTAGTAGCGCGTGCCGACCCAGGCCGTGCCGCCCGAAAGCCAGGGAATGCCCTGAATATCGACATACAGATTCGGGAAAGCCACCGTTGCGCCGGTTCCGGGCGAGCCGACGTCCGAAGACGTGACGCCGGTGGCGGGATAGCCAATGTAGGTGCTCGGGATGAACGCCGTCGGCATGAAATGCAGATGCGCGACCGAGCCGTCTGAGCCTGCGTACACCACGGTGTGCAGCCCGAACTCACCCCAGACCTCGCACTCGTTGCCGAGCCGGTACTTGGAAACCAAGCCTTGCGGGTTGGCGATCGCGAAGCACGTCATGCGGCCTTTTTGGCTGCTGCCGCCGAAACCGCCTCGGAAGTAGCCACTCGTAGTGACGTCGCCGAATTTGGGTTTGGGGGTCGGCGTGGCTGCCGTGTCCTCCGCGGCCGGAGCGGGCGCGGGTGTCGGGGTCGCTGCTGCCGCTGCTGGGGCGGGATCAGCGGTTTTCGGTGCTGCGCTAGCGTGGGCTGCGTCAGGGTCGACGTCGTCGTCCGCGGTTTGGGCAAAGGCGTGGGTCGACACCAAACCCATGACGAACAATCCCGATAGCCCCAACAATCGCTCGACTCGTCGCATCATTGACCTTCCTCTGCGTGCACTGAATTGGCAAAAATATCGTATCTGTGAACGTGACTATGATTGTCCGTAATAGGCATGCTTGCCGTGCTTGCGCTCGAAGTGCTTTTGCACGAGGTAGCTCGGCAGCGGGCGCGCGTTCGGGTTCACCGCGCGCGTGATGGACGCCATCTTGGCCAACTCTTCCAGCACGACGGCGTGATACACGGCCTTGGCCGCCGTCTTGCCCCACGCGAACGGCGCATGCCCGGCTACGAGCACCATCGGAGTTTTTTGCGGATCACGAGTGCGGAAGCAATCGATGATTTGCGTGCCCGTCTCGGCTTCGTAGTCGCCTTCGACCGCTTCGGCTGACATTACCGCCGTGCACGGCACTTCCTCCGCGAGATGATCCGCGTGAGTGGTGCCGTACAAGGGGATGGGTAGGCAGGCCTGAGCCCAAGCCGTCGCGTACGTGGAATGCGTGTGGACGATGCCGCCAATGCCCGCAAACGCACGGTACAAGGCGGCATGCGTTTTCGTATCGGAGGAGGGGCGCAGCGCGCCCTCCACCACCTTGGATTCGAGATCCACGACGACCATGTCGGCCGCGGTGAGGGTCTCGTAATCCACACCGCTCGGCTTGATCGCGAACACCGCGCGCCCAGCGTCGAACGCCGAGACATTGCCGAACGTATAAATGGCCAGGCCCCGGCGAGGGATCTCTAAGTTCGCCTGCCAGGCCTGCTCTTTCAGGTCAGCGTAACTGGACGTCATGTGCGGTGCCCGGTGCCTAGCGTGCGCGACCCGCTGCAGCGGCCTCGTTCCAGCGCAGCTCTTTCTTGAGCTCCGCTAGGTCCGTCCCGTGGCCGATGCGCACGTATTCCACGCCCAACATGCCAGCCAATGCTTCCAGCTCTTCACTCGTCACGGCTTGGCTGAACGAGGTGTGATGCGCTCCGCCGGCAAGTAGCCAAGCGTGGCACGAGGTCTTGAAGTCAGGGCGCGGCACCCAGAGCGCACGTGCCACCGGCAGCTTCGGCATGGCGTGCTCGACTTTGACGACGTCGACCTCTTGCACGATCAGGCGCATGCGCCCGCCCATGTCGACGAGCGAAGCGCCGACAGCGGCGCCGGGCGCCGCGTCGAACACCAGACGGCACGGGTCGGCTTTGCCACCGATACCGAGCGGGTGCACCTCGAGTGAAGGCTTGCCTTCAGTGATGGAGGGACACACTTCGAGCATGTGGGCGCCGAGCACGCGCTCCTCCCCTTTGACCAGGTGATAAGTGTACTCCTCCATGAAGGACACTCCGCCCTTGCGACCCGCGGATATGATCTTCATGAGCCGCACCAACGCGGCCGTTTTCCAGTCGCCCTCGGCGCCGAACCCGTAGCCGTCGGCCATCAGGCGCTGACAGGCAAAGCCGGGAAGTTGCGGGAGCCCGTGCAGGTCCTCGAACGTAGTGGTGAAGGCTCCGTATCCGCCGCTCTCGAGAAAGGCCCGCATCCCGATTTCCTGGCGCGCGGCATCTCGCAAATTCTCGCGCTTGGCGCCGCCCTTGAGCAGCGCTTGCGTGACAACGTACTTGTCCTCGTACGCTGCGACGAGCTGCTCGACCTCCGCATCGCGCACTTCAGCAATCCGCTCGGCGAGATCACCGACCGCGTGACCGTTGATGGACCAACCGAACTTGATCTCGGCCTCGACGCGATCGCCGCCCGTCACCGCCACTTCGCGCATGTTCATGCCGCCGAAGCGCACGATCTTGAGGTTCCGCGATTCCGCGAAAGCACAAGCCACGCGCGACCAGCTCTCGAGCTCGGCTGCCACGTCGCTGTCCTGCCAATGCCCGACCACGATTTTGTGGTCGATGCGCAGCCGAGCGACGACGAACCCGAACTCGCGGTCGCCGTGCGCCGACTGATTCAAGTTCATGAAGTCCATGTCGATTTCCGACCATGGCAGGCTGCGGTTGTACTGCGTGTGCAGGTGCGCCATCGGCTTTTTGAGCTGCGACAGACCGCGGATCCACATCTTCGACGGGGAAAAAGTGTGCATCCAGGTGATGACACCGGCGCACTGTGCAGAAGCGTTCGCTTCCAGACACGTTTGCAAAATTGCGTCGGGCCCGGCCAGCGTCGGCTTCCACACGACGCGCGCCGATAGTTTGGTCGAAAGGTACGCCGCGATTTCACGCGAGTGTGCAGCGACCTGCTCCAGCGTTTCTGGGCCGTACAACTCCTGGCTGCCGGTCAGGAACCAAACTTCTTTGCCGCTCGTAGCGCTCATATCCTTACTCATTTCCTTTGTAGGGCTCACGATCACCTACGACCTGCTTTTCAGCGCGCTCTCCACGAAGGAGCCGAGCGAAAGGTAGTCGTTGTAAACACGATCGTAGTGCTTTGCTCTGTCGGGGTCGGGCTGGTACACCGACTCAGTACCCGATGCCATCGCTCGTTGAGCTTCCTCAACGTCACGGTATACGCCAGCCGCGGTAGCGGCAAACATCGCGGCGCCCAGCGCGACCGCCTGATCACCCGCCGGTACGGTGACTTCGAGGTTCATCACATCCGCGATGGTTTGCATCACGAAGCGGCTCTTTTTCGCTACGCCACCAATGGCAATCGCGCCGTCGATGCGAATCCCCTGTGCGCGAAAGCGCTCGACGATGGCCCGCGAGCCGAAGGCCGTCGCTTCGACCAAACTGCGGTACAGCCGCGGAGCGTCCGTACCCAAGCGAAGGCCAGTAATGGCAGCGGTGAGCCGTTGGTTGGCGTCCGGAGTTCGGCGGCCGTTCAGCCAATCCAGCGCCAAGGGCACCGTTTCGTCGATGCTCAACGCCGCGGCGCCGCGTTCGAGCGCGGGGATGATCTTCTCGGCGATAGCGTCGGCGATTTGGCTCTTCAACTCGTCCGAACCGAGCGGCAGGCTCGGCAAAATGGCTTCGAGTGGCCAAGAGAGCAGGGCCTTGAACCAGGCGTACACGTCCCCAAATGCGGATTGACCTGCCTCATAGCCAATCAGGCCGCGAATCACGGAGCCGTCCACCTGCCCGCAGATCCCGGACACGAGCTTCTCAGGCCCGCTTTCGGGCGTGGCAACGACGATGTCGCACGTGCTCGTGCCCATCACTTTCAGGATTCGATTGCGACTAATCCCGCCGCCTACCGCGCCCATGTGAGCGTCGAACGCGCCGACTGCGACGACGGTTTCGCGTGAAAGGCCGAGCTTGGCTGCCCACTCCGCGGACAGCGTGCCGAAGCGCGAATCCGAAGTAAAAGTGTCGCTGCCGAAGGTTTCTTTGAGGGCGGGGAGCTTGCGGTTCAGCTTGGCCAGGAAGGCGTCCGAGGGGTAACCACCGAACTCGGCATGCCAGAGCGCCTTGTGACCGGCAGCGCAGCGGCTGCGCTTGAATTTGGTCAGATCCTTCGTGCCCGTCAGCACGGCCGGGATCCAGTCGCAGTGCTCGAGCACGGTGACCGCGGCTTCTGCCACGGCCGGGTCCGTTTCGAGGATGTGCATCGCTTTGGCCCAGAACCATTCCGACGAGTAGATTCCGCCCACGTACTTCGTGTAGTCGACCCCGCCCCAGGTACGCGCGACGTGATTCAGCCGCTCAGCTTCGGCGACCGCGGTGTGGTCCTTCCACAGCACGAACATCGCGTTCGGGTTTTCGGCGAAGGGCGCGCTGAGGGCCAGTGGTTGCCCCGTGCGGTCGGCTAGAACCGGGGTAGAGCCCGTGGTGTCCACAGCGATGCCGCGCACGCCGGCGGCGGCGCTGGTTCCGGCCAGCGAGAGCGCCTCCTTTAGCGAGGCTTCCATGCTCTCGAGGTAGTCGAGCGGGTGCTGACGAAACTGATTCTCGACTGCGTTGCAGTACTTCCCCTCGGCCCAGCGAGGGTAATACTTGACCGACGTCGCGAGCACCGCGCCGGTGTGCGCGTCAGCCACCACGCTGCGCACTGAGTCCGTACCGAAGTCGATGCCAACCACGCACACAGGGCTACTCACGTTGTCCTCCAGAAACAGGGCGGCGCCATGGCACCGTGTGTGCTCGGTTCTAGCACCGGGGGAGCAAACAGATGCTCGCGAACCGGGCCCGGATGCGCATTTCTTGGGAGCGGGGGCGGCTCATTTTCAATGAGCCATTTGGGCGAGCTGGCGCCATACCCCGATGCTCTGAGAACGCCTACGAAGCCTTGACTGAGCGTAGGGCGCAGCCGACAATAAGCGCCTTGGGAGATCGTCGGACCCCTGGCCGCCATTTCCAAGCCAAGCCGAGGGGCACGTCGAGGATGCGCGAGCTCATGTCCCCTGGACCCATTTCCGTACGCGCCCTTTGCCTGCTCGGAATCGCAGGTGTGTGCGGCGTCGCCAGCTGCGAGCCGACGGTGGTCGTGGGCCAATGGAACTGCGTAGAGCCGGACGCATCGACCGCCAGCGACGCGGACTGGCTGCCCTGGTGGACCGGGTTCGAGAGCCAAACCTGCGACTACTTGCGCGTCGGCGGGTTCTGTTATGCCGACGGGGGCGGCTCACACCACACGGTTACCGCGCCGGTTCACAGCGGTAATTACGCAGAGGCATTCAGTGTGACCGCCCAGGGGATCCGGAACCAGAGTCAGGTCCGATGCGTCCGGCAGGGCACGCTCCCCGGAGCCGCCTACTACGGAGCTTGGTACTACCTGCCGTCGAATGCGACCAGCTCCGGGCTATGGAATTTGTTCCACTTTCAGGGCGCCAGCACACCAAATGGCATTGCCCACGGCTTGTGGGACGTGTCGCTCGTCACTGGGGCGAACGGAAAGCTCCACGCGCGAGTGCTCAACTTTCTCTATACCGGCGCCGCGGGCGGCAACGCGGTCGAGGCCTCGATCCCCGTCCCGATCGGCTCCTGGTTCCACTTTGAGTTTTTCCTCAAACGCGCAAAAGATCGCACCGGGGAGGTGGACTTGTACCAGGACGGAGTGCGCGTCGCGCGCTTCACCAAAGTGGTGACGGACGATACGAACTGGGGCCAATGGTTCGTCGGTAACTTGGTCGACACATTGAATCCGCCGGAATCCACGGTATATGTAGATGACGTAACGATTGCTGCGACCCTCGGCTGGACCCCGCCTCAATGAGTATGCATTCCTGACGGAAGATTATGCTATTGCGCTCAGTGGCTGCCTCGTAGCGAGGCGTGTCGGATGGAATTATGGCCTCCGGGCCACTGCTCAAAGCAGTGCCGCCAAGGTCGAAGTTTTCCTCCCGGTGCGTTTTTTCGGTCCAGTGATTGGCGCTGGGGTGCTCCGCCGAAGCGGCCGAGCGTGCGCGGTTTCCAAAAGGCGAGGCGAACCCGAGCCGGTTCTTTATCCCATCTGTGAGGCCGGCCGACGCCGGATGATGTCATGCGAGTGAAACAAAATTCGGTTGCGACCTGGGGTCTAACGCTGCTCATCGCAGGCTGCAGCTCCCCGAGCACATCGAACTCGAACCAGTCGGATTCCGGCGCGACGCAGGGCGGCGGTTCCTCCCTGTCCGGGTCCGGCGGTCAGATCGGCACCGGCGGCGAAGCAGTCGGAGGAAGTGCGGCGTCCGGCGCTGGGACGGCGAACGCGGGCGCCGGCGGCGTCAGCACGGGTGGCACGGGTGGCGCGGGTGGCGCGGGTGGCGCGGGTGGCGCGGGTGGTCAGGCTGGCTCGGCCGGCAACGCCAGCGCGGGCGCGGGCGGCGCGATCGTCACCGGCCCTGGTTATTACGTCTCGCCGACTGGCAGTGACACCAACGACGGCACCGCCAGCGCGCCGTTTCAAACGCTGACCAAAGCGCGCGATGTGGTGCGCACGGTCAACGCGCAAATGAAGGATGACATCCATGTTTACCTGCGCGGCGGCGTGTACCCCATCACCAGCCCGGTAGTTTTCGGTCCGCAGGATTCCGGTAGCAACGGGCACCGCATTCGCTACGAAGCCTTCCCGGGTGAGACGCCGATCTTGAACGGGGCGACGAAAGTGACGGGTTGGGCTGCGGCAACGGGCAACCTGTACAAGGCGCCGCTCGCCCGCACCACCAAGCTTCGAAACCTGTACGTCAATGACGCGAGAGCGCAAATGACGAGCAAATCCGTGAGCTCGAAAGGCGGTTACCTGACTTATTCAGTGACGTCAGGGCAGGCGGCCTGGGCCTGGGCAAGCGGCAGCGGCAGTGACGGCGCGAAGTACAGTTTGACGGACGTGCCCGCCATTGCGAGCAATAAGGATGATCTCGAGATCATCAATGGCACGACCTGGAACGAGAACATCGTGTGCGTCAGGGACGTGGTGACCACGACCGACAATAACCGTGGGCTCCTGTTCCAGCAGCCGTACGGTGCCATCGCGCAACTGCCTAACTGGAATGCCGGCTTCAGCGTGACGGGCACGCATACAATTTATAATGCCTACGAGTTCTTGAATGCTCCCGGTCAGTTCTTCTTCGATAAGACCGCAGGCACGCTGTACTACTACCCCCGGTCCGGTGAGGACATGGCCAGCGCAGACGTCGAAGCGCCCGTCACCGAGAAGCTCATCGACATCGTGGGCACGTCCACCACGCTGCGCGTGAAGAACATCACGTTCCAAGGGCTTACCTTCGCGAACACGGATTATAATCTCGCGGTCGTCGCAGGCTCCCACGGCAAAGCGTCAGTTCAAGGCGCGACCGTGTTCATCGCGTATGGCGACGGCAATTGGCACAACAGCAAGTACGAAATTGTCGACACGCTGCCCGGTGTGATCAACGCCAGCAACGCGGATTCCCTCGAATTCGTCGGTAACGTGGTCAAGCACAGCGGCTCCGAGGGTATCTCGCTCATCAACGACGTGATCAACACGAGCATTACCGGGAACTTCATCACGGACATTGCGGGGAGCGGCATTACCATCGGCCACCCGCAACACGTCGTAATCGGTGACGGCGGTGCCCATGAGAAGTACGCGGCAGGCGTTGAAGGCGTGTGCAAGGCGGACTCGATCAGCAACAACGTGCTTTACGACATGAGCTCATTGCCGGGCTTTGGCGGCCATGCCGGCATCACGGCGTTCTTCGTCGATACCCTGTCGATCACCCACAATCACATCCAAAGCACCGCGTATAACGGCATCAACCTGGGCTGGGGCTGGAGCAATTTTTCAACCTCCACCACGTGCAAGAACAACTCGGTCAATGCCAATCGCTTGGTCAACACGTTGAGCCGACTGCACGACAGCGGCGCCGTGTACACCATCGGGCAGATGCCGATGACCACCATCAATCAGAATTACGTGAAAGGCATCCCCGCGGGCCTAACGTACGGCCTGCACAACGATGAAGGCAGCGCCTTCATCACCGAAAACGACAACGTGTTGGATATCTCTACGGGCGTTAAATACACGATCAACAGTGAGCTGTACGGCGGCAAGCACGACCTGACGATTCTGCGCACGTACGCGACGGTCAGCAAAATGGGCGCAACGCCGCCGAGCAGCATGATCGATCCGCCGGTCGCGGTCGCGGACAACGTTTGGCCGCTAGCGCAATACAAGGCGGCTTTGGCCTCGGGCGTTCAAGATGCGTTTCAGAAGCTGATCCCGAGTAGTCTGCTGGCGCCCGCTGATTACGTGTTTCCAGCCAGCTGCGCCGCTCCGGTGGGGACCGCTAGCCTCGATATTCGCAGCAGCGGTGACGGCACCAACGCCATCTGGCTCGCCCCGGCAGGCACGACCCAATTCACGGCCGGAAGCACGATGACGAAAGCCGCGGGCGATGCGACCACCATCGCGATGCCTGCGAGCGCCGGAACCTACAAGCTGTCGATCGTCGACGCCCAAGGGAAAAAACTGGGCGAATCAGCGGCGCTGTTGAGGATCAAGTAACCATCACTCGATACGCGAGTTCACGCGGCCTCTTGGTCATGGCCAGGTACGAGCGCGCGTCTCGGGTTGGCTCTGAGCAGGTGAGGTCGCGAACAACAGCGGAAAAAAGCAGCGAGAGCGGCGCGCGATTTCGAAACACAATCCGGATGACGCGACGGACGACGCCGTTCAGGCCAACATCGTCGCGGCTGGCTACGGCCGCTAAAGCCTTCTACGCTCCGGCCTACATGTCAGCAAGGAGCGTGTTCTACGGGTGCGTGTTGCTCGCGCTGGGCCAAGGCTGCAACTCGCCTCGTGCGCATCCGGAACCCGCCCCAAGCGCGCGAGCTACCCTGCCGGCGAGTCCGGAGCCGAAGGCAGCCGAGCTCCCGTCGCCGACGCGCCTAGCAAGCTTACCGATCTCGGCCTTTGCGACCACGCTCGCCGTCGATGATGACGCCGTTTACCTGCTGACCAGTCATGCCGCGTACCAGCTCGTCGAAGGCCAGCCGCCACACGGGCTTCGCTTGGAGCTGGGCGTCGGGCCGGCGCTCACCGCCTCGGCCTTCGTCTTCTGGTCTGACGGCGGCATTTGGCGCGCGCCCAAGCAGGGCGGCGTCACGCGCCGGCTCGCGCAGTTTCCACACCAACCGCAATACTTCGTGGCTTCGGGCGAAGCCTTCGCGTGGGTCGACCAAACCGAGGAGGGCATGTATTCCATTCAAGCGCTCGTCGAAGGTCATCCGCGCGCGCTCGTTACCTCCAAGGGCGAGATTCGAGCGCTCAACATGGTCGGGGACGCGGTGTACTTCGTGCAGCGACCGAGTGACACGGCCTGGCGTTTTGGTGTCGTGCACGTATCAGGCGGTGCGCCCGAATACGCGACAGAGCGCACGGGCCGCGCCCCCGCACTGCTCACCGGCGTCAACGCGCTTTACTATTACGATCTCGATCAGTCCAAGATACTCGAGCGCTCGCTCGACTTTCGGAGTGAGCAAACGGTGCTGGACAACTTCGTGTGTTCGCCTATTCACGCCTCGAGCCGCATCTTCTGTGGCTGCGTGGAAGGCTTGTTTCAGGTCTCGAAAGAAACGCGCCAGCCGACCGTGCTTGCGCGCGGGCGCCCGGGAACAATCACGAGCATCGCTTCCAACCCAAAGCGAGTCGTGTGGGCCGTCGACCTCGGCCAAGATCAGCTCGCAGTGGACGCGCTGCCAATACCGGCAGGCAGCGCGCTCTAACGAGCAGCGGTAGCGCGTCGCGGCTCAGCTCGACTGCTTGGTGTAGCGCTCCGAATTTGTTGTTGATGGTCACGCGCGACAACGCGACCCGGCGTAGCCTTCGGCGTCGCGGTCCGTTCGCGACGCCCAAGCTCCCTGGGCGACCAACCCCAGCCTCCGCACGACGGGTAGTTGAGGTCGATCAGGTACGCTGCCGAAGCAGCCGACCGGAGAACGGAGGCACGAGCAGGCTCATACCTCCGCCAAAGCCCGGCTCAGTTCGGAGGAACCGGGCGCCCAAGCTCCGTCATCAACCAGGTCATCGCGGAGCGCGGCGTAGTGCCTTTGACTAGGCCGCTGTTGGTTTCCCACGTTCTGCCAGCGATCCAGCCCCAGATCGTGACGCCGTGAACCGCCGCGGTCTTGCGGAAGATTGGGATTTGCGTCTGGAACACACTGAGCTGCGTGGCGTCGTTCGCGTTGTTGATGTCGTACTCGGTGATGTAGATGGGCAGGCCCGTCTTGGTTGCCATCGTGTCGAGGTTAGTTTGCAGCGTGGTGGCGCTCATGCCAGCCAAGCCGTGCGCCTGGCAGCCAACGGCATCAATCGGCGCTCCAGCGGCTTTGATCTGCGTCACGATATCGATGAAGTGATTCTCATCCCCGTTCTCGATATTGTTGTAGTCGTTCAGAATCAGGATCGCGTTGCCGCAATATTGGCGAGCTAACTTGAATGCCTTGGTGATCCAACCGTACGTTCCGGTTTCACCGGCACCCAAGGCGGCCGTGTAACTTGGCGTGGTGTGGGGCGGCGGCTCGTTCACCACGTCGATGAGCTTGGTATTCGGGTAGCGCTGGCAGAAGCTCTTGATCCAGTTTTCGACCTGCGCTTCGGTCGGCGAACCGCTCGGCTGCTGGCTGCCCCACACGAAGTTGTGTTGCTTGAAAATAATCTTGTTGGTTTCCGCGTACGCGTAAATGGAGTCGAGCGTGGTCCAGTTGAACGCGCCGCTGGCAGACTGCTGAACAGAGCCCCATTTGCCCGCGTTTTCCGGCGAGATCTGATCCCAATACTTGGAATAGGTCATGCCGCCGGTGTCGATGGAGTTGCCGGTGGTGATGTTGCCGACGAACTTCGGAAGCGAGAGTGCGCCGCCCGCGCCAGCGCTACCGCTTGAGCCCGCGCTGCCGCCACCTGCGTGCCCGCCGCTGCCTCCTCTGCCCGAAGAGCCGCCCGCGCCGGCTCCTCCGCCGCCGGCACCGCCTGCCGGGGATGCTCCGCCAGCAGAGTACGCACCTGCCGCACCGCTCGTGCCCAGTTGCCCGGCCGCGCCTGTCGTGGCGCTACCACCCACAGCGCCGCTACCCGCCGTGGGCGGTGAGCCCGCCACGCCCACGCTACCGGCTACGTTTGAGCTGCCGGCCGCGCTGTCGTCGGCATCACCGGTGGAGGCGGCGCAGCCCACCAAGCAAAGGCATGCAGCTAAGGTGATTATTTCGAATCTGGGTGTACCCACAAGTGTCTCCCGCGCGCCTTCAATTTGGGCGTGACACTCAAGCAGTGGGAGTCGCCCGCCATTTCCATCTCAGATACGTCCGCGCGCGCGCGAACTTGCGTCAGGTGGCGCTCGCACTCTCCGCAAAGAGCGCCGTGCGAGCGTGGCTCAGGCGAGCGTGATCACGAACTGTCACGACTCGCCCGCACGCGGAGCGAGTCGTGAAGCAGTGCTGGGTGCGCCGCTGCGCGCGCGTTCACAGGTTGACGAAGTTCCCACTCAGCGTGAGTGCAGTCAGCAGCCCCACAGTAGCGTTGTAGTAGGTATAAGCCGCAGTCGGGCCTGCACGGAAGGTGGGGTCGGCGGTGTAAGCCCCGTCCAGCAGGAAGTGCCAGCCGCGGTCCACGAACGCCTGATTGGCAGTGTTGCCCGTGCCCATTGCGCCCACCGTGACCGCGCCGATCAACGACATGGAGTTTTGCTGGGCCATCACCGAGCACGCCGAGCATACCGAGCCGTCACCGTTGTAACGATCCGACAGTGAACCAAGGCCCGCAGTCGCGCCGGCCTTGGACGCGAAGAAGCTCGTGGTCTTCGTCACGTAGGCTTTGGCGTCGGCGTTGTTGTTCCAGCACGCATCGAGCGCGATGCGCCAGGGGGTGCGATGCGAGTCGTACTGGTATTTATCGGCGTCGGCATAACCGCCGCCGCCGCGGCTCGCGCACGAGTTCGTACACCAGGCGGGTACGAGGCCGTTCGAGCCCGAGATGTTGTTTAGGTACGTGTATACCGAGCTGGCCGCGCCGTTCCACGCCGCCGCGCCAGCCGTGTCCACCGTGGCGAAGACCCGGTAGAACGCGGGCGCGAAGTACGACGGATTCGTCAAATCCGAGGCGTTGGTCCCGAAAGTGTTGCCCGGTCGAACCGCATACGTGCCCGAGTCCAGCTCTTTGCCGCGGATCTGACCCAAAATGGCTTTGGCGTCGGTGAGGTAGGTCCCGCCCCATTGCTTGTCGGCCTGAATCAGGGCGAACGCCGCATCTTCGTCCGCGTCGATGGCTGAGCCGTTCCCGCCCGGCACCTTCCACGTCATGAGCAGGCTGTCGCCGGAGGGGTGCGCTTTCCAATAGCCCCACAGCCCGTCGAACAGAGCTTTGTCGTCCATGAACACCGAGATCAACATGCCGTAGGCGATGCCTTCGGACACCGTTGCGCTGGGCTCGTCGAACTTGACGCGGAAGTTACTGCCATCAGCAGTGACGAACGTCGACTTCCAGTGCGTGAAGGCTTCGACCAAGGCTTTGCCGGTTGCGCCGGTTGGCTTGAGGCAGCCGTTGGCCATCGGCCGGTCGAGCGGAAAAGGATACTTGGCGCCGTTGGCTGGCACCGTGGGCAAGCCAGCGTCGCCCGTGGTGAGGGTCACGTCGTCGATCCACAGATCGTAGCCCCCCGTCGTGCTGAATTGGTCATAGACCGAGAACTGGAAGCCCAAGGCGCTCGCGGGGTTGAACGGCGGCGCTTCGCAGAACACTCCGCTGTCGCAACCACCGGGTAGGTAGCGCGGTCCGAGCGTCGCGAAAGGAACGGTGATGGTCTGCCACGAAGAGGTGATGCCGGAGAGCAGCCGCCCGCGCGTGTTGTACATGTCCACCGCGTCGTTCTTGGCAGTGCCGCCGCCGTCCACTGGCTGCGTTTCTTTGTTCAGGACTTCGAACCAGAGCGGTGGCGGCGTGCCGGAACCAGACTTGATCCTGAAGCTGATGCCCGTGTACGCCGCGAGGCTAACCGGCATTTTCGCGGCCGGTGTTGCGCCGGGCACGAACGACGCGCCGAAGCCCGCGTACATGGCGTGCCCACTGGCCGTCGAATGCATCGCGTACTTGCTGCACATGGCCGGCGGCGGCGTATCGCTTGCGGGCAGCAGCGTTGCGGCGGTCGGTCCCGTAGAAGCTGCGGGGGTTTGCATCCCCGAAGCCATGTCCGCATAGACGTACCACCAGCCGGTACGGCCGCCCTGCTTCACGAGCACTCCCGAGCCCTCCTCGAAGTCGGACAGGAGCGCCGGCGCCGCGGGACAACCCGCAGGTCGCACGGGATCGCCCGCTGTGCCACCACCGCCCGCAGCGCCACCCGAACCGCTCGTGCCACCTGCGCCCGCAGTGCCCGCGCCGCTCGAGCCACCCGCGCCGCCTGCGCCCCCGCCCCCAGTGGCGATCGTGACGCACGCCCCGGAAGTGCAGGCTTGCCCAGCCGTACAGGCGGTCATGCAATTGCCGCAGTGAGCGGCGTCAGTCATCGGGTTCACGCACGCGCCGCTGCAGGTGGTGGTCCCCGTCGGGCACATGGCCGTGCATGCCGCGGTCGAGCAATACGGAGCAGCCGTCGTGCAAGCCATTCCGCACGCGCCGCAGTTGGCGCCGTCGGCGGCCAGGTTCACGCAGGTCTGCCCGCATGGGCTGAGCCCTCCGGAACACGTGCATGCGCCGTTCGTGCAAGTTTGGGTCGGGCCACACGCAGTGGGGCAAGGCACGGGAGCACTGCCCGCAGTGCCGGCCAGGCCGCCTGCCCCGCTCGTTGCGCCACCGCCGCCGCCCGGCGAGCTGTTGCCGGACGAACAACTGACCGCAAACAATCCCAAGCCGCCGAGCGCCAACCCGGCGCCGAGGAATTGTGCGCGAATGCTGCTATTTTCTTTCAGGAATCGGTTCCACATCGAGTTCACCAATAAGCGCCGAGCTTCGCCGAAGGCACCCGCCATGGCGCCACGCGGTTGAGCTGTTCCGTGAAGCGCATAGTAGCGCGTGACCCAAACAAAGGGATGCGCGCATAAATCCACGCTGTGAGTGAAACTCCGCCACGCACGCGGCTTACGAAGCTCGACAAGATGCCTTCCTAACCGAGGGCCGCAGCTTGCCGAGCGGTTACTCCGCTGCAATGTGCAGGACGGCGCGCTGAGGCGCGCGCTCTTCCGTCGCGTCGGCGACGATTGCAAGCGCGCTGAGACCACGCCGGGCACTCCAGTACTTGAAGAGGGTGTGTGATTTTCTACGAGTTAGGATTTCAACGGTGCGCGGCGCGCGCGGCCAATTCGAGGCCCTTCCGCGTGAGCCGCTCGTATAGCATCCGCGAAACGGAACCGATTCCATGTTTTGCCGAGGCGCGCTCGTGTTTGAGTTACGAGCGGGAACTGTTTTAGTTGACTACGCGTGCGGCTCGTTCAAGGTTGAGTCCGCTCGGCCGGAGGGCACACTCGGATGTTCGGAGTATTCATGATGCGAAAATACGTGGGGCTCGCTCTATTAACGAGTGCGGTTTGCGCCGCCGGTTGCAGCGCTGGCAGTTCGAAAAAGGGCTCGCGCGCAGGCGACGGCACGGCCGGCAGCGGCGCCGGTTCATCGGGCGGAGCTGGCTCCCTCAGCAGCGGTGGTGACTTGCAGCTCAACACCCCGCCGGACGGTATGGGCGGGATGGACGTCGATCCGGGAAACCCGAATATCACGCACCCCACGTGCGGTGCCGGTGCCTGTGTGGATTTTCCCGATCAACCCATCATGGGTGAGGGCGTGCCGCCCAATGCGGCAATGCTCTTCGGCGACCCGACTAACGTCATGGCCGGCGGCCTGTGCGCGCTCGAACCACAGCTCTCGAGCGGCACCACGCCCGGCGCAATGATTCCGGCGAACTGGGTGCGCCCGCGCTTCCGCGTCAAGGCCCCCGCCGGCATCGACCTCTTGGAGATCCGCATTCACTCGCCCGCGGAGAAGAACGATCTCGTCGTGTACACGAAGTACACGGAAGACAAAACGACGGGTGCTAGTTCGTCTTGGTACCTTCCGAAAGAGATCTGGACTGGAACCACCACGGCAAAGAGCCCCGCCTCCGGCGCGGGCCTCGCCAACAACGCCGCGGGCCAGCCGCTCACGGTCACTATTCGAGGCATCAACTCCAGCGCGCCCGGCATGCCCGTCGGCATCAAGGGGGATTTCAACATCGCCCCCGTGGTCGCCACGGGCAGCATGGTGTTCTGGACCGTGAACTCCGGTAACGTCACGCCTGACTCGAGCAAGCTGCTCGGCTTCGCCGTCGCAGATGAAGGCGTCGCCAACGCGCTCACCCTGCCGCAAGTCAAGTGGACCGGCGAAATCGGCGAAGACGGCGCCACGTTGCGCGGCTTCTACGACAAGATGAAGCTGCCGGGCTTCGTGGACGGTCAGGTGCGTTGCATCGGCTGCCACACCACGATTCCGGACGGCAGCGGCGTGTTGTTCGGTGATGATTGGCCGTGGTCGAAGGCCGCCGCCGCGTTGAATACGGGCGCCATGCCAACGGGCATCGCGGCTGGCGCGCAAGCCATCATGATGACTCCCTGGTGGGGCCAGCAAACGATGGTCAAGGCGCACTGGACGGACGGCGACCACACCATCGTCAGCAGCTACGGCATGACGTTTAAGTCAGGCGCGGTGCGCTCCGTGCCTTGGGCTCCGCTGCCATCGTACGCGGGCACCGCCGGCGCGACGGTCGATGACAAGGTCAAGTGGCATTCCTTGGCTTGGATCGACGCTGATTATAATCCTGCCACTCCCATCCCGGTCACCATCGCCGTGGGCAACGATTACGGCAGCCCCAATCTTGCCGCGCGGAACACCGCCGTGACGGGAGCCATGGGCACCGGTTGGGGTCTGATCGCCACCGGCGACAGCAACATCAGTGACGTCTCGCCCAGCCTCAGCCACAAGACTGATTCGATCGCGTACGTGACCACGGACTACTCGCCTGATGGTCACCCGGACGCCACGGCAACAGTCGCTGACATTCGCACGGTGCCTTACAACGCCCGCAAGGGCGGCACGTCAAAGGCTCTACCCGGCGCGTCGGACCCCGGGTTGCTGGAGTATTACCCGTCGTACTCGGGTGACGATAAGTTCATTGCGTTCACGCAAGCGCCGAAGCCCGGAGGAACTTCCACGGACGGGCCTTATTACAACCGCTTCGGCAAGGTGATGATCATTCCCGCGGAGGGCGGCACGCCCGTTCCGCTCGCATCGAACGACCCCAACACTTGCGGCGGCGACAACGTGGCAGACGGGCTCATCAACAGCTGGCCGAAGTGGTCGCCGGATGTCTTCTCGGCGAACGGGAAAACGTACTACTTCCTGGTCTTCTCCTCCGCGCGTAAGTACGCAGACGAGTTTTCTGCGCAGTTCAAGCTAGGCGCCAATCCGCAGTCGTCGTTCCAGGGTCTCAATCTGTCGTCTCAGCTGTACCTTGCCGCAGTCGTGGTGGACAACGCCACGGGCGCAGTTACGACCTACCCGGCGGTGTACATCTGGAACCAGAACCGGACTCCGAGCGCGGACGGCAAGACCGCGGGCCTCCAATACAGCAACCTGACGCCGGCCTGGGATCCGATCACGCTGCCTGCACTGATCATCCCGCCCGTGCCGAGCGACACCGTTCCCAAGTGAAGTAGTCACGGCCCTTCAGGTCAACGCGGGCGGAGCTCTGCCGCCCGCGGAGGCCAGTTGCCGGCGCCCAATTAGCGAGCTCGGGCAACAACAGAGCTGGCGGCTCCGAGCAGTAAATCGCGGCCGCCCCGCTTGCGCGGGTTCGCAGCGCGTTCAGCGCGCGCGTGGCGGCCCGCCGAACGGCGTCAGACGCCGCTTGCTTGCGTAGACTTCTTGGGCAGTGCCGGTTGCTTAGACCATTGCCCACGTGCCGGTTGCTCGGAGCGCTTCAGGCGCACTACCTCGCGGCGAAATACCTCCCGCGCGTAGCGCAGGCGCGAGCGCACGGTGCCGAGCGGAATGCCCAAGTGAGTGGCAATCTCACGGCCGTTCATGCGGTCCACCTCGAACAGCAGAAAAACGACGCGCTGCGCATCAGTGAGCTTCGCCAAAATTGCTTGGGCTTGCTGTGCTGACTCACCGTTGTTGCTTCTAACGTGACTGGCTTCTTCCGTTAGAAACTCGAACGCGGCTGGATCCGTCGCTATTTCACGGCAGATGGGCGCAGAGCGACGATGCGCGATGGCGACGCGCCGACTGATACCCCAAAGCCAGGTTGAAAATAGCGACCGACCTTCGAACTTGGGCAGCTTGAGGTACGCAGTGAGGAACACCTTTTGGGTGAGGTCCATCAAGTCTTCTTCGCGCACGCCAAGGCGACTCAACGTGGCCCAAACCATGCGGAAGTGAGCGTCATACAGCGCCCTAAAATCAGCATTGGGCATGCCCGCAGGGTCTGTGGCCGGCGGCTCCGCAGCTAACGTGCCGCTGGGCAAGGCGCTGCCCGCGGTAGCTGCGCCAGGCGAGCTAGCGAGACTGTTGTCGAAAGCTGGCGCGAGCGCGCGGCTCCCGATGACGCTCGAGTACGGCTTCAAACTTGCAGCCGAGCTGGTTCGACTCCCGTGGGCCACCATTGCGCTCATAGCTGCTCCGCCCGGTAGCAACGGCCAAGAGCGCGCTTTGCCAAGCCGGGGATCAACGGCAACCTTGATCGAGTCATCTATGACAGCAGTGGAAGCATGGCAGTCAGTTCCATCCGCAAATCGAACGCCTGCAATATGCACACTGGTACTTGAAAGCCGCTGACGGAATCTTCTGGCAGTGACGCAATTCGCGCGGCGCGATCGCGAGACAGAGCGCCAGCACAGGGAGCGCGTCCCAGCGCACGATGAGGCAGGCGCGCCCGGGTAACGACGGGCGAAGGCTCGCGTCGGGCGGCGCGCTGCGGGGTCATGTCCGCGCTACCGTTCGACCCAGACGTCCTCGAGCCACGCGGAGGTGGTCGGAGGGCTCGCGGGAATGCCCGGCGAGCCTGCCGTCTTGAGCGCGATTTGCAGGCCGACTCGGGACACGGTTGTCGGGTCGTAATCACCGCCCGCTTTGAGCGGCACGACCATTTCATACCAGAGCCCGTAGCTGAAGGACGCGCTGTCGAATGTACCCAGGAAGAATTGCGCCGCATTCCCCGAAACAACGAAGAGTTGAATGCCTTGCAGAGGTGCCGTCGCCGGATCGACTTTTACCCAAGCGTGCAGGGCAATAGCACCGCTCCAATGGGCAGACGGAAAGCGCACGTCTCCGATGGCAATTTCTGCGCTTGAGCCGTAGCCCTTGAACACACCCGTCACGCGAAAAGCGCCCAGGCACGTTCGACCTACCGCTGGGTCCCACGCAACGCTTGCGGTACTCCCCTTACTGGTCGTTTGCGCTGCGACGCCCATCACCGGAGCGAAGCCCTCGCCAGTCAAGCCTTGGTCAAAGCCATCAAAGGCGAGTGCGTTCGGGTGGCTCGAGACACATGGCTCGACCGTCATTGAACCCGCTTCCCCAGCGGCGCCGTCGGTGATGGGCGCTGTGCCTCCTGAGCTCTCGCCGGCGCCCGCCGGGGCACCGCCCATGGCCTGCGCCGCCCCGCCGGAGCTGTGGCCAGCGTCACCACCCGCGCCGTAGCCAGCGTCACCACTCGCGCCCCCACTCGCGCCCGCTGGGGCTGCACCCGCGCTTGGGTTCGTTCCGCCGAGGGCGCTCATTCCGCCGCTCGACGCGCCTGCTGCGTCGAGGCTTGTCCCGCGCGAAAGTGAGTCGAAATCAGGGTGACAATGGAGCAACGAGAAGGCGCAGGTGGCGAGGCTGCAGCCGCGAAAGAGCGCGCGCCCGAACGTCAACAGCTGGGCGCGGCCGATTTCGGATCGCTTACAGGCACGCTGGGCGGAGTTTCTTGATGCCATCTTTGTCGATAAAGAAAGGTTGTGCGCAGTTTGGCGCGGGAGGCGCAAGTTTGGGCCTGGCACCTACGGCCATTCGGCGGGCAGCGGTTGGAGCGGGCGGGGCGGGCGCGGTTTTTTCCAACTTTTCGAGGCGCAACTCGACGCCGTCGTCTTTGGGAACCGTGAACTCGGCTGTTGCCGGGTGATAGCCCGCCGACTCCGCTCGGAGCACGTGGATCTTCCCGTCGTTCGGCAAGATGTGAGTGGAAGGATTGCCCGACAGCGGCTCTCCGTCGAGGAACAGCTGAGCGTTACCTGGTAAGGAACGCAGTTCCACCGTCGCGTTGTCGGGTTTGGGGCTTGCGATCACTTGCGCGGCGGGCACAGCCAACGGGGGCGACGCGGCGACGGCGCCGCGCGCACCGGGACCCAGCCGCCACAGGAACAGCGCCGCGAGGATGAGCGTTAGACCGAGGCCGACGAGTAAAGCGGTAGCCGGCGTGCGCCTCGCGGCTGGCGCGGTCCCTGGGTTTCTCGTGGAAGACGAGAGCGCCGTCGACGTGCCTGTGGCCACCACGTGGGCATCCGACGCGAGCTCGACTAGGGTCGTGAGTGAGGGATCGACGTAGTCCGCAGCGGGGGCCGGGGCGTCGACCAGGTCGACCAGCGACAGCTGCTGCTCGACGCGGGCCCGCAGCGCGGCTCGCGTGTCGGCAAACAATGTGGACACGTAGCGCCCCAGATCCCGCGGCCGATTCTGGATCGAGTGCTGCTCACAGTAGCGCTCGAGCTCCTCTTGGAGCTGAAGCGCCGACTGATAACGTTCGTTGCAATCGAACGCGAGGGCTTTCATGACGATGTGGCTGAGCTCCGCATCGCACTCTGGATTGACAGTTTGCGGCGAGGGCAGCTCCGCGCTCATCACGGCGCGCATGACTTGTACGTCAGGCGTATCCTTCCACAACTTCATGCCGGTGGCGGCGGCCCACAACATACAGCCGACGGAGTAAACGTCAGCGCGGCGATCCACGCTCTCGCCCACCATTTGTTCGGGCGACATGTACGAGATCTTGCCCTTGATCATGCCCGTGGCGGTGTGAATCGTCGAGCTTGCGGCTTTGGCGATGCCGAAGTCGAGCACCTTCACTTGCCCGTCGTACGTGACGAACACGTTTTGTGGCGAAACGTCACGATGTACCAGCAGCAGGGGTAGGCCACCATAGGCGCTCAGCTCGTGCGCGTACTGCAGCCCCTCGAGCACGCTGATGATGATGCGGAGTTGAAACGCGAGCGAGAGCGGGCTGCCCGCCGCTGCGCTGCGTCGGATCACGTTCCCAAGGGATTGCCCCTCGAGATACTCCATGACGATGACGTGCCGCTCGCCTTGAGTTCCTACCTCGTAGGTTTGAACCACGTTGCCATGATTGAGCTGCGCGGCGAGCCGTGCTTCATCCAAAAACGCCGTCAGCGCGCTGGCCTCGGTGGCGAGATCGGGGAGCAGGGCCTTGAGCACAACGAGCTTGCTCACGCCGCTCGGCCCGCGCGTTACCGCCAGGTAGACGTTGGCCATGCCGCCCCGCCCGAGCTCGGACAGAACGTGGTATTTCCCAACGTTCGTCAGAGCCGGCGCGAGGCCCCTGGCCATCTTCGACACGCTGCTTGCGTCGCCATCACGCCAGGTTGTCGGGACCCAGGTCATTCGTTCTCTACGATACCAGGCAAAGCCCAGGGGGGCAGTGCGGATTCAGGGATCATGAACGAATGTGTCATCGGCGGAACGATGGGTCCTCTCGTTCAGAAACAACGGCCGGGCCTGCTGCCAGCTAAGAGCCTCTTCGATAACCTCGCGATCGCCCGTATAGTTATCGAAGCGCGGCAAGGGCCCCACACCAGCGTGCTCTGTAAGAGAACGTGTGGATACGGAGGGTTTCGCCGCTGCTATCCCGCTTTCCGGCCTTTAGGAGTCAGGCGCTCACCTTAGATTCAGTGCCAGCATCCGGCGCTGTGGCGAACTCGTAACAATTTCACCGTGCCGGTCTACTGGAGTCCCGCGAGCTTCGCGATGCGGAAGGCGTTGCCGCGGCTGCAGGCTCCGTGAGTGCACCCGGGCGGACGGCCTGCGCGGGCTGCGCTGGTTTCAGCTCGCGATGCCTGGAATAGATTCGCCGAATTTCACCTAGCATGCCCAAGCGACTGAGCGCCGCGGCGATGAGACTGCGCAGCTCCAGCTGTACCGCGCCGAAGCTCAAGTCACCTTCGATGACGAGAAACCCAAAGTGTTCGTCGGCTAACTCCAGCGGTTCGATGAACAGGCTGGTGAGTCGATCGTGTCGCGACAACTTACATTGCAGCAACTGCGCGAGCGGTTGTGGCTCAGCCTGTGGATAAAACAACACGTCCCGGCCCGAGGATTCCAGCACTACACGCGCTAAGCGCGGCTCGGTGGCATACGTGCAGAGTGCAAACCGACGCACATCGAACAGCCGCACGACGCAAGTTAGCACGCTTGCCAATTCTCGGTAGTCGTTGACACCGAGCAGCCGCCCAGCCACCCGAGCCAGCTCACGTTGCAGCCGCTTCATGGCGAGTTGTTTGCGAATCGTCTCGCGCAGGGCGTCGTCGATCAGAGCCAGCTCTTCGTACGAGTCGACGCCCGGTGCAACCCCGGACGGCGGCGCGCGCCAGCGTTCGGCGTGGGAACCGCAGCCGCACGTGTGCCGGATCAGCAGGGAGGCGGAAATTAGCGTAGGCGTTTCCTCTACCTCTTCGCCCGCCAACAGGCTGCGCATCAAGTCTGCTGCGGCAACGCCTTGTTCGATCACGGGTTGGCGAACGGTGGTCAAACCGCCGCACGCAAACGGCGATTCTTCGATGCCGTCGAAGCCGACGACCTTGACGCTTTCGGGCACCGCAATACCCGCCGCGGAGAGGCCCTCGATTGCACCGATCGCCATCAAGTCATTCGCTGCGACAATGGCGTCGAAGCTGCCGTTCGTGAGCAGCTGCATCACTGCTTCACGTCCCGACGAAGCCTCGAAATTCCCCCGCGCGACCAACTCGAGATCACAGGGCAGCCCAAAGTGCGCCAGCGCGATGCGATAGGCCGAGCGCCGCCGCTCACTGTCGACGCTCTCTTCGGGGCCCGCGATGTAAGCGACGCGCCTGCACCCGTGCCGCTTGACGAGGTGGGCGACCGATTGAAATACCGCGGCTTCGTCGTTGACGCCGATGTTCGCGGCACCCGCGATCCGGTCCCCGATGCTCAACACCGGCCCTTCGGCCCGGGATACGAGCCGGCTGAGGTTGACGTCGGAGGAGCGCAGCGTGGACGAGAGCACGATCAGCCCGTCAGCCACCTGCGGCACGGTGACCTCGCCATCTTCACCCCGAAACATGGGGGCCTGTGGGTAACCGCCGCAAAAGGCGACCGAATGGATCCCCGCGCGACTCAGGGCTCCGATGGCGCTGCGGAGCGTCGACAGCGAATAAGGATCGCCCAAAGCGTTGCACAATAAGGCGACGGTTTGGCTCGGGGCCGGATTCTGTTCCAATGACTTGCCTTGGTGCGCGCCGGCTCTGCTCCCCGCAGGCGGCCGGGGAGGGATACGGTCAATCAGCGGATCGCTTTAGCGTCGTGGTCGGTGCCCTCCGCACATCGTGTCAGCATGGTTAGCGATTCTTGGCCAACGCTCCGGATTTTCCGCGAACGTGTGCGGGCCGTTCCGCCGCTCGTGGACCGTTGCCCGCTCCTCCCGCTGACAATGTGTGGCGATCTTGCGCTAAACTCCCGACCGTAAGCAAATGTGGATGAGACGCCCAAGCCGCTGTGACCTTGAGCCCTGCCTGCGCAGCCGCGCCGGATCGACGTGGTCGCAGGTCAGCTCGACGACGGCCTTGGTCTGCGTATCGCTGCTGGGAGCGGGTGGAGCGAGCGCCGCCGGTGCCGATCAACCCGCGCCGGTTCGCGAGAAGGTCAGTGAGTTCAAGCTTGCGTGCTCCCGCTCGTTCGAGCAAAGCCAGCGCTTGCGCAATGGCTCGCAATACGTGGCCGCCAGCGACGAGGCTGCGAAGTGCGCCAACCCCAAGTGCGGTGAAGCTCTGTTCGATGAATGCTCCAAGATCTACGACCAGCTGCAAACCGCGCTGCCCTCGGTCGTGTTTGGCGTGCGGGATGACTCGGGCGGGGAACTGACCCGCGTGATCGTGACGATGGACGGTCAGCCGAGTCGGAATCTGCTCGACGGCAAGCCAGTGAGCGTGGACCCAGGGAGCCATCGCTTCGCGTTTGCGAGCGACGGCTACCAGCGCGCCGAGCAGGCGGTCTTGATTCGTGCCGGTGAACAGCTGCGCCCGATCAATGCGGTCTTGCGGAGGGCGACCAACGGGCAAGTCGCACCGCCGAGCGACGAGGAGTCGCCGCGTAGCGTTCCTTTGGCGAGCTACGTTCTGGGCGCGGTCAGCGTGGTTGGGCTTGGAGCATTCGTGGGGTTTCGAATGGCAGGCGCGAGCCGCTTCGACGCGTTGGACCGCGAATGCAAGCCGACCTGCACGCAGTCCGCCGTGGACAACGCTCGTCAGAAATATATGATTTCTGACGTCGCTCTCGGCGTGAGCCTTGCCGCGGTTGCCGCGGCCGTGACCGTTTACCTGGTTTCTCTGAGCGAACGGCGATCGGTCGCTGCACTTCAGGTATCGCCGAGCGAGCATGGGCTCAACGCCAGCATCGTGGCTCCCTTTTAATAGTACTTGATCAGTGTGGCTGTTGAAGAAAATGCCGGAGGCGTCTTAAGCGCGCTCGGGCATTCGACGCTTGCAGCACGCGCGCGCGGCCCATCGAAACGGGCGAGAGCTGCGGGCATGTCGTACTTCAACATACCGAGTAGCAATTCCAGTGGTTTGCGCGGATTATCGCCGAGCTGCTATGCTCGAGCTGGATGTCCCCGCGCGACGGAACGCAGCCGAACTCGCCCGCGTACCGTACGATCGGACGCTACCGAGTGTATTCGGAGCTCGCGTCCGGGGGCATGGCCACCGTGCATCTCGGATGCATGCTGGGCTCAGCGGGCTTCTCGAAGCTCGTGGCGATCAAATGTTTGCACGAGCAATTCGCACTCGAGAGCGAGTTCGTGGCCATGTTTCTCGATGAGGCACGGCTCACTTCATCGATCCACCACCCCAATGTAGTTGCCTCGTTGGACGTAGTCGCTGAGCAGGGTCAGCTCTTGGTCGTCATGGAGTACGTCCATGGCGAGACGCTGGCTGCGCTGCTGCGAACCGCGCGCCAAACGGCCGAGCTGGCGCCTCTTCCGGTAGTGATACGCATCATGTGTGATGCGCTCGAGGGCCTTCATGCCGCGCACGAGGCAAGTCTGGCCGGGCGTTGCTTGAACATCGTTCATCGCGACGTTTCCCCACAAAATATCATGGTTGGCGCGGATGGGAACACGCGCGTGCTGGATTTCGGCATCGCGCAAGCAGCCATGCGTTCCCGCGCGACCGCGAGCGGGACGGTAAAAGGCAAGATCGCGTATATGTCGCCGGAACAGGTCCAGAACGAGGCGGTTGATGCGCGCACTGACATCTTCGCGGCGGGCGTGGTGTTGTGGGAAGGGCTCACAGGCAAGAGGCTGTTCTTCGCTCCCGATCCGCGGGAAACGGTCAGCTTGCTCTTGAATGCACCCATCTTGCCGCCAAGCCAGATCGTGCCGAGCTTACCCCGCGCACTCGACGGCGTGGTGCTCAAGGCTTTGGCGCGGGACCGCGATCAGCGTTTCGAGAGCGCCCACGATTTTGCTGAGGCGCTGCGCAAGGCTGTCCGTGAAGGCTCACGGCGCGACGTCTCAGATTGGGTCGGCCGGGTCGCGAAAGACAGCCTCGCGCGACGGCTCGACTTGCTCGAATTGCTGGAAGCGAGTGCTGTCCATGCACAGGCGGAAGCGGTGCTGTCCGGCGTCACCGGTTCAGCGCCTCTAGTCGTGCCGTTTCCGCGGGGCGATAGCACGGGGACGCAGGCCGCGACCACGCGGGCGGTTCCGGTGACCGGTCGACGCTCAGCCGGCGCTCGTTGGGGGCCTCTCGGAGCGGCCATTATGGGCCTCGCCGCCATGTTGATCGCGTGGGCGATCGTCACCAAGCATCCGCTAGGCCTGGTGTCCTCTACACCCCCGGCCAAGGTCGTCCTTGCCCCGGTGCCGGTGGTCGAACAGCCAACAGCAACCACCAGCACGGCGCCACCGGCAGCCCTGGAGGTTGATTCACTGCCGCTCGCCGTTCCGACTAGTGAGCCCGCCAAGCGCACGCCGATCAAGCCACACACCGTCGTTGCGACGGAAGCGCGCCCCGCGCGGCCAAGGTCCTGCACGCCGCCTTATCGAATCGATGCGGCGGGCGTTCGGCGGGTCAAATTGGAATGTCTTTGAGCACCCGTTCGGCCGCCTTGGCGCTGTTGGCGATCAGCGCGTTTGCGCAGCGCCCGGCACGCGCCGAACCGCCTTCCGCGAGCGGTTCAGCGGGGTCGGTCTGCGCGCAAGCGTACGAGCAAGCTCAGGAGCTCCGCCAATCCGGCAAGTTGCTCCAGGCCCGTGTGCAGCTGGAAAGCTGCGCACAGGATGTTTGCCCGGACTTCATTCGCAACGATTGCGTGACCTGGGACGGCGAGATTCGAACCGAAATTCCAACGGTGGTGTTCGCCGCCCGCAGCGCCGGACGGGACTTGAGCGCCGTTCGTGTTTCGCTCGGGCAGCGCCTACTCGCATCTCACATCGACGGCGAGGCAATCGAGCTCGACCCCGGTGAATACGACTTCGAGTTCGCTGTCGAAGGCATGCCGCCCGTGACGGAGCACGTCTTGCTCGCGCGCGGTGAGCGCAACCGCTTACTCCGTGCGGAGTTCGGCGCGCCCTCGAACTCGAAGGAGCCGAGTTCCGACACAGAGCTCGCGTCGCCAGCGCCGACGCGTTCTTGGGTGTTGCCAGCGGTGTTTGGCGGCCTTGGCGCCCTTGGTCTGGCGGGCTTTGGTGCGTTCGGCGCCTGGGGCCATGCCGGCGAATCGAGCCTGAAAGTTACCTGCTCACCTCATTGCAGCAAGGATCAGATCGCGAGCGTGCGGACCAAATACACAGCGGCGGATGCTTCGCTTGCCGTCGGTGTCGTGAGCCTCGGGCTCGCGACGTATTTCGCTTTGCGCGCCAGCCCCGAGCGGTCTGCAGCGCAGGGCTCTCCGCTTGACGTGCAGGCGAACGCTCACGGTTTTAGCGCGACGTATCGGGAGGCATTCTGACGCGCTCGCTCCCAGCGCTCATTTGGGGCGGGCTGCTGTGCGTGACGAGCGCGTGCTCACTTCATTCGCTCCAATACCTTGGTGCTGGCGGTAGCGCGAGCTCGATTGCGGGAGACGCGTCGACGGGCGGGGATGTGAATGCAACGGGCGGGGACCCGAACGCAACCGGCGGGGACTCAAACGGTGGGGTGAGCGCAACGGCGGGCGGCGGCGTGGATGCGGCAGGTGGCGTGCCGGATGCTGCAGGCGCGGCCGGGGCCGGAGCAGAGGCGGCGAAGTGCAGCGACCAGGAGAAGGATGGCGAGGAAACGGACGTTGATTGTGGCGGGCGTAGCTGCGCGCCCTGCGGCGCAGGCAATGCTTGCACCATGGGCACTGATTGCCAAAGCGCGATCTGCACCAACGTCGAGTGCCAAGCGCCAAGCTGTACCGATCTCGCCCTCAACGGCAGCGAGACCGACCTCAACTGTGGCGGCAGCTGTCCCGCGTGCGATCAGGGCAAACACTGCTCGAAGGACGCGGACTGCAGCACGGGGAATTGCAAGGCCGGGATTTGCGAATCGAGATCGTGCGTTGACGGCGTGCTGGTCGCCGGTTGCCCGTTGCTAGTCGATAATACCCCCTATTCGCTATCGCCAGCCAAAGGCATGACCAACTGCATCGACGACGAGAAAGACTCAGTCGCCGATGGTAACGCGGTGCTGCTTCATGCCTGCCAGGATGCGCTTCGGCAAACATTCTGGGCGGTGGCCCGAACGGATGGCTATTTCGCGCTCCGTAATGCGCTCAGCGGCAAATGCCTGCACGTGCGGGGAGCAAGCACAGCCGGCGGTGCCGTCATCGAACAGGCGACCTGCAGCTTTGCCTTCGACCAGCTTTGGAAGCCGAGCCTCGTCAATTCGAGCTTGATGGCGCTCACGTCGCATTTCAGTGGTTTGTCCTTGAACGTCGCCGGTGACAGCGCCGGCAAGGACGGACAAGCCATCGTTCAAGGCCAAGTGGACAACAGTGCCGACACTCAGTGGCGAGTGAGCAGGCGGAGCGTCGCTTCGTACGTTACCTTTTCGCCTGCGGGCGAGCTCGGAGTTCGCATCCAGCACAGCGCGGAAGTGGTGACGCTCGCGAGTGATGACTTGACCAACGCGCAGTGGATCGTGGTGCCCGGGCTCAACGATGCATCCCTCGTCTCATTTCAATCGCGGAATGACCCCGGGCGGTACTTGCGTCACGCTCATTTCTCCCTGTGGAGCGACACCAACGACGGGACGGCCACTTTCAAGCTCGATGCCACATTTCGCTACGATCAGCCGTTCGTCGGCTCCAGCACCCTGGCCAAGGCCCTGGAGTCGGTCAACTTCCCGGGGCGCTATTGGAATCGTACCGGGACGACTATCTCGCTCACGCCTTTTGCCGATACTGCCGACTACAAAACGAGCGCGACCTGGCAGCTCAGCGGCCGCTGACCCGCGCGCGGGCTTAGACGGGCGAGCGGTGCACGAGAACGCAGCGCAGTCACTCACAGCCGATGCGCGCGGCGCTGATCGCAATGTCGTCGAACCAGATGTCGAGCTCGGGGCCAGCGTATTTTTCGAAGCCGAAGCGAAGCGTGTCGTAGTTATCCGAGGGCCAATCGGTGTGGTGAAAGTCGGCAATCTCTGCGCCGTTTAGCCAGAAGTCGAGCTCCGGCTGGGCGCTATTGAAGTAGCCTTCGAGGCAGCCCCACGCGTTCGCGCTGAAGTGCGCACCGAGCAGCTGGTTCTGGAAAAATTGGTTGTTGGAGAGCGAGCCGTGCGCGTCCCCGCCAACGGTCAGTGACAGCATTTGCGCTTGTTCGCCGAGACGCACCGCCGCGCCCGCCCCCGCTGCGGCAGCGCGATCGATCACCAGGTAGGCATTGTGACCCGCGGCCATCTCGCGGCCCAAGCGCACGTAGGCGCGCAAGTAGAATCCGCCTTGGGCCCGCGGCAGCACGGCCCCATCGTGATAGACCAAGAAGGATTGAAAGTCCGTGACAGGCGCATGCACCATGACCGAATGCGTGCCGCTGTGGGCCGGCGTGGTGGCGTCTATCACAATGGTCGGCGCATCCGGCCCGTTGGAGGCGGTCGTCCAAGGCCCGGCACTTTGCACCGGACCCGCGGCGAGCTTCTCGAAATCGTCGCAAAACAGCAGCCCGCTCGCGCTGCAACCGGCGCCATGAGTGCCTCCGCCGCTGCCAGCGCTGCCGCCGTTGGCCGTGCTACCGCCGTTGGCCGTGCCACCGCCGTTGGCCGTGCTGCCGCCGTTGGCCGTGCTGCCGCCGTTGGCCGTGCTGCCGCCGTTGGCCGTGCTTGCACCGGCAGCGCTCGTTGCCGCGCCGCCCGTGTTTGCCGCTGGCGTCCCGCCGTTGCCACCGGTTGCGTTTCCGCCACCATGACCGGAGGCGCCGCCACCGACTCGCGTGCCGTCGCTCGCCGTGCCGCACGCGGCGACCGCGGCGACCGCGAGCCAGCCGGCACTCGCCAGCAGGGCGGCGGAAAAAAAATCGCGGCGCGCGCGCGCGCGACTAAAGCTCGGTGACATGCCGAAGTATCGAACAAATTCGGCTCAGCCGCCAAGTCCAGTTGGACGCCACGATCGCCCGGGTTCGAAATTCCGCGGCTCATCAGGCCGCGATTGATCTTACCAAACGGATCAAATGGCGGGCTCGGGCGTGAGCACGGCGTTGAAATCTTGGGTCGCCTTTAGCAGGCGAGCACGCCGTTGAACGCCGCTGGTGTTTACCGCCATGGCCACGCTGAAGTAGCCGTCAATGAGCGCGTACAACTGCGCTGACCACGGCCCGTATTTGCTCTGGAACGCGCGTCGCAAGCCGGTGTGCCAATCATGCGTCTGAAAGGGCGCTATGGAAGGCGATTCAAAGCGGATTCGGTACCCGTAGCTGTTCTGCCCTTCGTCGAACCCGGCGACCTCGACGCACTCGGCGCGCAGCGCGGGCAATTCCCCGGTTGCGTAGGAAATGTACTTCACGAGATCGAACACAGGCGGGCCACGCATTACGCCAGCGACCGAGACCGGATCGATGAGCACGAGCCGCGGCGGGTCATGGGCAGCGAGCGGCTGCTGACGCCGCCACAGCACGTTCTCCAGGAAAAAATCGCCGTGTAGCCGTACTTGAGGCTCGGCGTCGAGCGCCGCCAAGGTGCGCGCTTCGGAGATGATCCGAGCGAAAGCAGCGCGGGGCCCGGCGACTAACCGCTGATTGAGCTGGACCTGTTCGGCCTGAATCAAGCCGGCCAAGGCTGCGTCCTGCTCCAGCGTGCGTAGCGCGTGTTCGACCACCTCGCGCACGTGCTCCGACAGCGGTTGCTCCAGCGCGCCGAGTGGCACCTGCACTTCATCCAGTAGTGCACTGGCCAGGGCGTCCTGGAACTCGTCAATTTCGGCCTGGGTCATACTGGAGCTGCGCGCGAGCTCACCGGCGTCCACGTGATCGGGGTAGAACGGCACTTCGTAGCCGACGGATGGCGTCGCGCCCGCTTCATCCCAAACGGCTAGGAGCGGCGGAAAAGAGCCGCGCGCCTCAGCCGCCAGGGCCGACAGATAGGCGATCTCCCGGCGCAGCGCCGACACTCCCCAGGGCCCCGGCGGCGCTTCGCCCTTGGAGCTCTTGCGCACACGCAAGGAGCCATCGGCCATTTGCACCACCTGCGTGCGGTCCCAATAGCCGTCTTTCAACGTGCGCACGACCTGCCCGCGTTTTTCGACGTCAGCCGCGGAGTTGACTCCTGCCCCAAACCTGCGGCTCACTCGAGCCAAGGTAGCCCATGCTCGATGTCATCCGCAACGCACACGGCGAGCGCCTCGATTTTACGTTCCACCAGGGCGCGACTGACGCGGCGCCCGTGGTGGTGATCGGCCACGGCGTGACCGCTCACAAGGACCGTCCTTTCTTGGTCGCGCTGGCCGAGGGCTTGGCGCGCGCCGGCATCGCGGCGTTGCGCCTCTCCTTCTCCGGGAACGGCGCTTCAGAGGGCCGCTTTGCCGACTCGAACATCTCGAAGGAGGTCCTCGATCTCGGCGCCGTACTGGACGCGCTTTCTGGCCGGCGTATCGGCTACGCGGGACACAGCATGGGCGGTGCCGTGGGCCTGCTTCGCGCAAGCCGTGATGGGCGCATCCGCTGCCTCGTGTCACTCGCCGCGATTGTCCACACACGAGCCTTCGCGGACCGCACGTTCGGCGCCCTCACGCCCGGACAGGATCTGATGCTCGACAAGCCTGGCTGCGTCCTGACACAGGCGTACCTGGATGATCTTCGCGCGATCGATTCGCTCGTTGAGCACGCAGCTCAGGTCACCGTGCCTTGGCTGTTCGTGCACGGCACGCAGGATGAGCTGGTGCCCATTGCCGACACCCGCGACGCCTTTGCCCGCGCGAAACAGCCCAAGCAGCTGCAAGTGCTGGAAGGCGCAGATCATGTTTTTCAGCCCGGATTCACGCCGCGCATGGTCGAGCTCGTGAGCCGCTGGTGCGCGGCGGAACTTGCCGGCGCAGCGGGCTAGGCCAAGCCTAGCTGTGCAAAAACCTCGCGGTAGAAGTCCGCTTGGCTATTCCAAGTCTGTCCGGTGATGATCTTGCCGTCGCGCACGCATTCTTGGTTCAGCCAAGTACCGCCGCAGCTCTCGAGCTCGAAGCGCACGTTCTCGTAACAGGTGAGCTTTAGGTTCCGCCCAATGCCCGCGGCCAGCAAAATTTGGATACCGTGGCAGATTGCCAACAGCCACTTGCCCTGTTTTTCGAACGCGCGCACGAGCTCAATCAGCTTCGCGTTGTGACGCAAGAACTCCGGCGCGCGGCCGCCAATGAGCAGCACGGCAACGTACTCATCCACCTTTACTTCGTCGAAGCTAATGTCGCTCGCGATCAGGTAGCCGGGCCGCTCAATGTACGTATTCCACCCGGGGTTGAAGTCGTGGATCACCCCGTTCAGCAATTTCTTCTGCGTTGCCGCGACTACCGGCTCATAGCCGGCTTCGCGAAACCGTTGCTGCGCGTACAGAATTTCAAAGGATTCACCGGCATCATCGGTAACAACTAGAATTTTCTTGCGAGGCATCGTGGAAGACGAATACCGCGGTCACGCGCCCGCGTCGATTCGAAAGCGGCGCGGGTCGTGACGCAGCCCGGCACGCGGCCCTCAATGGGCGTCTTTTCCGAGGCGTGCCGCTCGGCGTCAGTGACCAGACTTCTGCGTGATGGCGGCGGGGCAGGCGATCTCTTTGTAGCTGAACTTGGGGTTGTCAGCGCCCCCGAACCAATTCAGGTACCAATCACAGCCGGCCATCAGATCTGGCTTGCCCGCGAACACGGTGTTGCACTTGTTCTTGATGCAAGTCTTGTCGTTCTTGCACGCTAAGGCGAAGCCGCCGTACTTCTCACCCAGGTCGGAGGTGCCCCATTGATTGGAGCAAGCGTCGAACAGGCCCACGCCGCCGCCGGGAATCAGCAGGTCGAATTGGCTTTCGGCCACGTCGCCCCCGGTGTTCAGAATTTGCACGACCATGGATTTACCCTTGATCGATCCGGAGCTCGCCGAGCCGTCACCCGTGAAGGTGAATTGGTAGCAGCGCCCGCATGAGTAGTTGCTGCCCGACGCCGCCGCGAAGCCGTAAGACAGCGTGTCGCTGACGGCCCAGGGCGCGAAGCTGTAACACATGAACGCTGAGCCACCCGTGCAGGCGCTATCGCCGCCGCCGCGCGTGGTGCCGTCCTTGCCGCAGGTCAGGTTCCCGAAGTCGCACGCGGGCTTGCAGCAATCCCAGTAGCGCGACGCCCAACCATCCTTGCCGCCTTGCACGGGCGGCAACGTGGGCCCACCCGAGAGCGAGCCACCGCTGCCCGGAGCGCCGCCGGACGAGCTGCCACCGGAACCGGTTCCAGTTCCTGCCGTGCACTTCTTGCAGGAGGCCTGACAAGAGTCCCCAATCCAAGATGCTGCGCACCAGTTGTATTCTACGGCGTGCGCGCAGGTGTCGCCGTTGTTCGGCGGTTTATCGGTGCAGTTGCCGCCGGTGCTCGGCGCGCCGCCAGTGGCGCCCGATATACTGCCCGCGCTGTTCGGATCGGCGCCGCTCGGCGCGCCAGCGTTCGAGTTGCCCGCCACGCCGACATTGCCGGGAGCACCCGAGGAAGCGTTGGGCGAGCCCGCAGTCAGCGAGCCGACGCCCGTGCCGGCACTCGTGCCGCCTGAATCACCTGGCGATTCAGCGACCGCGCCGCTGTCGCATGCGGGTAAGAGCAACGCGGCGACCGTCACGTGAGAGAAGACAACACTGAGGCGAAGCAAGCGAGCGTGAGCCATCGCCAGTGCAGATACCATTCAGCGATTGCGATGGCGAGAAATGGAGCTCGCATTTTCGGTTAGTCAGGATCGCTTAACTTCCTTGCGCGTGTGGAAAAATCCAGCCTCGTCTGCGAATGAGACCGTTGCTATCGCTGCGATCGTAAAACTCGCGACAAGCTGGAACCGGTACCAGCCGCAGATTTTCCGCACGGCTGAGCGTGAGAACGAAGCGCGGGCACCTTACACGCGCAGCGAGCTGCGGTGCGCGCCCCTCGGGCGCCCACTCTCTCCATTCTGCGATCCGTGGAACGCAGCGCGCGTGAGCCAATTCGAGTCTTGGTTTGAGGCACAAAGATCGTCACGATCGGCAGTGTGAGAAATCAGCGAATTTCGGCTCCGAGCTCGGCGTCGCGCAAGGCGCAGCGGCGGACCGCGCGCGCTCGCGCCGCTTGCTGGGTGCGTTTGCGGCTCACACCTCGTACCTTGCGCTGATGGCAACCGTTCACCTCGTGTGCGGCTTTCTCGGCTCTGGCAAAACGACGTTTGCCAAGGCGCTGACGGCGCGTGAGGCCGCGATTCGTTTCTCGGTGGACGAATGGTACCTGCGCTTGTTCGCTGAAGGTCCGACCTACGAGCTCGATCGTGAGGCGATGACACGCTTGCTGGCTGTGCTCAACGATTTGTGGCCCGAGCTCGCTCAAGCCGGAAGCAACGTCGTGCTCGATTTTGGCTTTTGGCATCGTTCGCTGCGCGATGAAGTCCGCGATCGAGCTCGCGCCGTTGGGGCAAGCGTCCGACTGCACTGGCTGCGCTGCCCGGATCCGTTGGCCATCGCCAGGTGTCTCGCGCGGAACGGGCAGCCCGGTAGCTTTTTGATTTCCGAGCAAGGCTTCCACGACCTGAAGCCGTACTTCGAAGCCCCCGCTCGCGACGAGCCGCATGAGCTCGTCGAGCCCGACGCGGAGGGCGGCGCGATCGAGATCTTGCCGCGTGATTGAGCGAGGCTCGTGCCTGGCCTCGGCGAGCTGCGCGCGTCCGGCGGAGGGTCCAACCTGTCAGCAGCGTTTAGATCGACGAAGGTGGAAATTTCGCGAC
>JBDTYJ010000010.1:0-33976 GCA_040005755.1 Pseudomonadota bacterium | reverse complement strand
CCTCGCCGGGTCGTACCACACGCGGATACGAGCGCATGTTCAAGAAACAAGCCCATGTCCTCGCCCAGGAGGACATCCACGGTGTGCACGACTTGTTCCTGATCACTGCGCGCTGACGAAGCTCGGTGGTCGCCGGCTCTTCGCGGCATTGATGGTCGCGCTGAGCTCGTCCGTCTTGCCGCGCAGGCAAGCATAGCAATCCTCACGCTTCTTCGGACCGCAGCCGCGCTTGGAGGTCAGCTTGGCCAGCAAATGTAGCGCGCGACGATCGCCATCTTTGAGCGCATCGGGCAAGACGGCTTGGTACTGTTGGCAACTTTCCGCGACGCGCAAATCGAGCGCCACGCCCAGCGCGGGCGAGGCTTGCGGCCGCACTTCCGGACTGTACAAGAGCGCGCGCGCGAGCTCCGTGGTGTCCGTGCGCACGACGGTGCTGGTCCACGCTTCATAGAGCAAATCAGCCCCTGCTGGCCCGAGCTCGGTCATTGCCAACAGCGCATCCGGCGCCGTGGCAGGGTCAGCGCATAGCGCGAGCAACTGAGTCCCGGTTCCGGGATCTTTGGCGAGCGCCGGGTCGCGCGCGAGCTTTTCACGTAGGGCGCTGGCGGCCGCGCGCTTTCGCTGATCGTGAGCCTCGGCCAGCGCGACCAGCTCACGAGCGTGCAACGAATTCGGCGGGCGCCGTTCCAACTCGGCAATCGTGTCGGCGCTGGGTGGGGCGGCCACGGTGCTCGCCGCAGGAACGCCCGTCGCAGCGCTCGGCGCCAAGTTGACCGCGCGCGCGGTCTCAACACTTCCTCGATGCACGTTTGGGTGCCGCGCGAGCGCAATCAAGGACAGCGCGCACAAGACTGGGAACAACACCATGCCGATCACCGGTCGCGCGCCCACGTAGTCACGCGCGGTCTCGAGCGTGCCGCGCAGCCCGCTGTGGGGTGGCTGCGCGGGCGAAGGCTGCGCGGCCGCGCTGGCGGAGGGCGGGCGGCGCGGCACTGCTGCGCGCGACACCAGCTCAGGCTCGCTGTCGACGCTGGACGTGCCTGCACGCACGAGCACCGGGCTCCGTTGCGGGGAATCCGCCGAGCTGTCGATGCGCGGCGGCGCGACGCCCATTAACGTTGAATCCGCCTCGCCGATCACTGTGCCGCGCTGCGGACGATCTTCCTCGGACATTTCCCGGGCAGCTTATCACGCGCGCTCGCTCGGCCGATGCCATACGCTGACGCTGAAGCAATGCAGCGTGACTCGAGATTCAGAGGTACACTGCGTCCTTGGTGACCGACCGTGCAACGTCGAAATTGGGAGTTCGGGTTGCCTGGACCGTGGCGGGGTTTGCGGCTTCAGTCGCGCTCGCAGGGTGCGCTGCGCATTGGTATGAAACGCCTCACCTGAGTGGCACGCCCGAAACGCCGATCTGGATGGAGCGCGACGTATTGTGCGCGCTTGCGTCGAGTGCGGTGGCGCTCGCGGTGGGCGCATCGGCGAGGCGCTGGGTTACTCGTCCTGGCGCCGTGGCCGCCGGCTCCGCATTGTTGCGCGGCGTGCTCTGGGCGCTCTTCAGCCTGATCCTGCTTGCCGCGTGGGGGCACTATCTGTTTCTCCTCACCTTCGTGGTTGCGCCGAGCCAGGCGTTCGCCGCGTCGCGCCTGCTCGCGCTACTCAGCAGCTGGCGTAGCGAGCTTCGCTGACGGCGACGAGTCGACATTGATGCGACACGAACGCGGACGAGGCACGGCGCCACGAATTGGCGAGATTGCTCGCGCACGGCCCGCACAGTCGCGCACCATGTTGCCGCTTTCAGTTCGCAATTGTGAGACAGCCAGCCGGCCCCTTAAGCCCGCGGCCAGCATTTCGCGTGGATTCTGGTGAAGTTCGCGTAACTGGCATTCAGTTTGCTTTGGTTCCGCTAACCGGCAAATCCGCCGTCTTCACTGGAGCCTGTATCCATGATCAACCGTCTTACGACTAAGATTCTTGCCGGCATCGCGCTGTGGGCACTCGTGGGCTGTACCGCGAATGTCGAAAACCCGACCGTCGATCAAACGGGCAAGAGCACCGACCAAGCGTGCGTGACGAAGTGCGACGACAGCAACACCACCTGCGTCGCAAAGTGCAACGACGACACCTGCAAGGCGTCGTGCAAGACGGATCTGGACGATTGCTCTTCGAGCTGCACGACGACCAAAACGTCATCCGGCGGCTCCGGTTCTTAAGGTCTTCCGTCAGGAAGTACCGTCGTGCAACGGCCCGCGCGTTATGCGCGGGCCGGGGCTACGTCATCACGCTTCGCCCACTGCTCTCCACAAACCATAAGAGCCAGCCCACAACACCAAGGTGCCGACGGCCCAGCCCCATGCCGCCACGCCGTCACCCACCGAAAAGTGCGCGATGAGCGCGGAAACGAGCGTGATTGCGAACCCGGCGTAGGCCCATTCTTTTACGCGCGCGGGGAGGGGCGCGAGTAGGGCCGCGATGCCCGCGAACTTCGCCCACGAGAGCTCGACCCGAAAGTAAGCAGGGAATCCCAAGTGCGCGAACGCCTCCGACACTTGCGGCAATTGAAGCTGTGCGTAGGCGGTGAAGCCGATTTGTAGGCAGAACAGCGCCGTCGCGATCCAGTAGCCAATCAGTAGCCCACGTGAGCGCGAGCCGCCCTTGCGCGTGATCTTCACAGGCTCTATTCGTTCAGCTAGGAACGCTTCAGCCACGGCTTTGCACCATCTTCCAGCCGTTGCCCGAGGGGTCGCGGAAGCCGGCGTCGACACTGCCGTAGCGCGCGATGGGCTCTTGGGTGAACTCAACCCCGCGCGCGCGCATGCGGTCGTACGCGGCTTGGCAGTCGTCCACCATTAGAACGAGCGGAGGCATGGCACCCTTCGCCACCAGCTCGCGTAGCGCTTGCGCGCTGGCGGCGTCGAGCGTCGGCGACTCTGGAGTGCATAGCCCGAGCTGAAACGACGGCTGGTCCGGGTGTTGGACGGTGAGCCAGCGGTAGCCCCCGTTGCGAGCATCCGTGTGCACGCTAAAACCCAGCTTCTCCACGTAAAACTGCAGCGCCTCGTCCTGATCGCGCACGTACAACCCAACCACATTCACGCCTTGATTCATATGACCTCCGTTTCGTGTGGATCGTTCTTACCGTCCGCTTCCAGGCGTCGCTTCTCCGAAACTGCGATCGTGAGGTCCGGACGGTGCGCGGCGGCTACGTAGCAGGCCGGCACGGGGGCGAGCTCGTGCGTGGCCGCCCGCTCGCGCGCGCGCAGCTCGCCCGGGCTTTCCCCCGTCACATCGCGAAAGGTGCGCCCGAACGTGCCCAGGCTGCCCCAGCCCGTCTGAAACGCAATGTCCGTGATCGGGAGGTCGGTGTCGCGCAGCAGTGCCACCGCTCGCTCGATGCGCCGCGTGAGCAGGTAGCGATGCGGCGGCAAGCCAAACGCCTCTTTGAAGGAGCGCGCGAAGTGCGCCTCCGACACGCCGCTCACGCGCGCCAGCCGACGAATTGGCCACTCCTCCTGCGAGGCGCCATCCACTCGGTCTTTGGCGCGCAGGAGGCGCCGCAAAATGTCGGGGTCTTGGCCCATAAGTTTCGAGAAATTAGCGCATCTACCGCCGGCAATCGAGCACGCGCTTCGTGCGCTGCCAGCGGACACCGTGCAGCAGCGTCATCGAGGGCTGTTCCGCGCCGGTGTTGCCCGCTAAGCGGCGCCCAAAAAGCCGTTCGGCGCGCACTGGCTCGACGAGCTGAGCGACCCCAGCGTCGAACGCAGTCCCTCGGTCCCCGCGCGGGCGGGGAGTGGAAGGCTTTGGCCTGAGCTGGCACAATCTTAGGCATGGCCAGCGTCTATCGAGAGTTTGTCGTTGCGAAGAGCGCGCAGCGCGCTTGGGACGCGCTCGCTGATTTTTCCGCGGTGCACGAGCGGCTGGTGCCCGGGTTCGTTACCGAGTGCGTGGCGGAGGGCAGGGCGCGCGTGGTGACGTTTTTTAACGGCATGGTGGCGCGCGAACAGCTCGTGAGTTGTGAACCGGAGCTGCGGCGCATCTGCTATGCATCGGTAGGCGGGCGTGCCTCGCATCACAACGCTTCGGTGCAGGTCTTTAGCGATGGTGCCGAGCGTGCGCGCATCGTTTGGATTACTGATGTGCTCCCTGATGAACTCGCGACGCCCATTGCATCAATGATGGACCGCGGTATCGAGGTGATGCAGCTGACGCTGCGCTGAGGGTTTTCGGCCCGCGGCGCTAGGCCCGAGCGAGACCCAGCCGGGATTTGAATCAGAGTGCGTGCAGGACCTGCTGATAGGTAGACATGCGCTTCTCGAGGCCAGGCCACGAGGCGTCACAGGCACGCCCGGCGTACGCGGTCAGGGTCGTGCGTACCCAATCGGTGTGCGGGTGGCTGCCGCCGTTGCACTGGTAGAAGGCGCGACGCAGCGCGCGAGCCGCCTCTTGAGTTTGCACGTTGATGTCCGGCGAGCCCCAAGCAGCTTCATTGAGCCGGTTCTTGTGCGCTTGCCAAAGACCCCAAGCGCGATGTTGCACCTTGCCGTCGCGATTTCGGAAAGAGTCACCCTCGAAATCACGATACTCACCGCGCGCAATACGGCTACTCAATGCAGATTCGTTGGCCGCTACCGTCAAGATGAGTGCCGCCCATTCGCGGCTGATTTTAGGCACCGCGGCGATGGCTTCCGCGAGCACTCGTGGGTCGACCGGCTCGTCCTTCTTAGACGCCAAGGGCGCTTGCGCTTTAATCAAGCGTTCGATGAGCGACGGGGCTGCCGCGCCCGCGAAACTGGTGAACCAAAGCGCGATCGCGAATGTGGCACACGCGGCCATGATGGCGCGATGCAAACGGTCGACGACGGACCACCCGCCGGCGCTAGCTATTCGTGCAAAAGACAAAGGGATTCAGCTCCGCTATTCGAAGTTAGATGGCCGTCAGATAACCGTCGCCGGGCCGGAATTCAAGTGCGGAGTGATGAATGTCAATCGCAGTCTTGCAGATCTGCAATGCGCAAAGTCGACACACGCATGATTTCAGTTAGTTGCGAGCGATGAGGCGGCATTGCTTGCTCGATTCCCGCTGCTCGGGTTTAGGTGCCGTATGCCGGATGCTTCAAAACGCAAACCCGATCGCTGGGCAGCAGACACTGAGGCGCACCGCAGTCAGCGCGCGGGCTGGCTGCGCGCGGCGGTGCTCGGTGCCGATGACGCGATCGTGTCGACAGCGAGTTTGTTGATTGGCGTCGCGGCATCGTCAGCGTCGTTACAATCGTTGATTGTTGCTGGCTTCGCGGCGGCCGTCGCGGGGGCGATGTCGATGGCGGTGGGTGAGTACGTGTCGGTGAGCTCACAACGCGACGCTGAGCAGGCCGACATCGCGATCGAGGAGCGTGAGCTCGCGGGTCAGCCGCAAGCCGAGCTGAGAGAACTCACGCTCATCTACATCAAGCGTGGGCTGGACAAAGACTTGGCGCATCAAGTCGCGGTACAGCTCACTCAGCATGATCAACTCAGCGCGCACCTGCGTGATGAGCTCGGTATCGATCCAGACGAACTCGCGCGTCCGATCCAAGCCGCATGGATCTCCGCACTCAGTTTTGGATCGTTTGCGTTGCTGCCCATGGTCGCTCTGCTGCTTGCGCCGAGCGCTTGGCGCATTCCGAGCATTGCCGGGCTCTCGCTGCTCAGCCTGGCCACTTTGGGCGCCTTGGGGGCTCATCTGGGCGGCGCCCCGCGTTTTCGCGCCGCACTTCGCGTGTTCATTGGGGGCAGTCTGGCAATGAGCGTCACGGCGTTGATCGGGCACTGGGTGGGCGGGGTCGTGGGTTGAGCGCCCGTCGCAATGCGGCGGTGCTCGGGGCAGCGCTCCGGTGTAAGATCGCGCCATGAGCTCTCCGGCGGCCGGCACCTTCGAAGTCATCATGAACCCCGAGCCCCCGTATGACGTGGATGCCACGGCGAGCATCGGGCGGGTTTCGATCAAGAAGCAATTCAAAGGCGATCTGGAAGCGACGAGTAGCGTCGAGATGATCGGTGCACGTAGCCTCGAGCAAAAAGGGTCCGCAGGCTACGTGGCCATTGAACGCGTGGTCGGCACGCTGCATGGAAAGAGCGGGAGCTTCGTCCTGCAACACAGCGGCACAATGACGCGCGGCAAGGGCGAGCTCACGGTTTCCGTGGTGCCGGACACCGGTAGCGCCGAGCTCAGGGGCCTGGCCGGGAAAATGACGATCGAGATCATCGACGGCAAGCACTTGTACAACTTCGAGTACACGCTTGAACTTGGCGCTGGATGAGCTAGCGCTGGCCTTCTTCCGGCGCGTTCGCGGCTTCCAGCAAACGCAGCAAGTGCTGCCGCACGTCCTTCGGCCACGTGCGAATGAGCCGGCTGAACTGTGCGTTGTCCTTGGCGAACAGCGCGCGGCTGGCTTCTTCGTAGTGCTCCGCGTTGCCAGCTAGTGCAGTCATGAGTTTGCTGACCGCTTCGCGCGCACGCCGCGCCCGTTGCTCGTCCGGGTCGCGCTTCTTCGCTTCATCCACCAAGCGGCGCAGCGCAGCAGAGATGCCCTGCGGTTGTTCTTCCAGCCATGCCCAGTGGCGGGGCAGCAGCGACACCTCACGTGAAACGACGCCTAGTTTGGGCCGCCCCGGACCGGCTCGCTGGGGTGCCGGAAGCGCGCGCTCCAGCACTTCCGCCAGGCTGCCTTGGAGGTTGAAGTCGACCTGCCGGCCCGTTTGATCCTCGAAGATCAACAGGCGTGGGTCAGGGCTGCTGTCCACGAAGGCTTTGCTGGCGGTGAGCGTGTCGCGCAGCGTGCCCGAAGCGACCAGCCGCTCCCCAGCAAAGGCTACGTAGCTGCTTTCGTTAGTCATCAGATGATGATTATACCCGGGTAAAAAAACGCTTGTCAATAACACCCGGGTAAATTACATCGAGGCGTGAATCGCGCCGTATCCTTCACGGTAGCTGGGGTAAGTGAGCTGCACGTCAAAGCGGTCGCGCGTACTGCTGTTGTCAACGCAGCGATTGCCCCGCAGAGAGAGCGGGACGTCGCTCCCTTCGCTCGCCGTTGGCGGAAGCAGTCCGAACAGCCCGCACACGAAACGCACGACATCGGCGATCGGCGCGGGCTCCGCGTCACCCGCGAGCAGCATGGAACCCGGCGCTGCAGTGAGCGCTGCGAGCACGAAGCGCGCCGCGTCATCGACGTGCACACGCGATACGAAGTTCGTGCCCGCGCCCGGCATGCGAAAGCTGCCACGCGCGATGCTGACGTGGAGCCCGCACGCCGCGCCGTAGAATGCAGGTAGGCGTACGACGCTTGCGCCGGCAGCGCGCCACGTTTCTTCGGCGCCCAGGCGAAGTGCCGCACGCTCACCTTGTGCAGCGACCGGGCTCGACTCGTTCACAACACCGGAATTGGTCGGGTAAACTGCGGTCGATGAGAGATAGGTAATGCTCGCCGCGTCGGCCACCAGAGTGGCAAACTCGCGGTCCGAGCGGCCGTCAGGGGGAAACGAAACCACCACGTTCGCGCCCTCCGCAGCCGCGCGAATGGCGCTGTTGTCGGCGGCGGCGAGCGGCGTGATGACACCGAAACGAGCGTCCGGTGCGCGGCGCGTGGTGCCGAAGGCGCGAGCGTCCGGCAGGGCGCGCTGCACAGCACGCGCAATTTCACCGACACCGAGGAACAACACTGAGTTCAAGCCGCTACACTACTCCGCGGGCCGGGATGGGGGAACCGCTCCATGCCGGTTCGCGTTCAATCACGGTTGGTCGCGCGCTGATGGTCCCTTCCGCGTGCTGCGCGGTCGACGGTGCCCGGCAAGCCAGCTTGCGCCCGTGCTAAGGCACGGGTCTGCAATGCTCACCAATCGACCCCGCGTGGCGTCGATAGAGTGGCTCGAACCCTTGATGCTCGGCGCCACCTGGATGCCTGAGTTGATCACGCTGGCGGGGGGTGAGCCGGTTGGGGCCGCCCCAGGGGAGCTGGCGAAAACCGTGTCGCCGGCACAGCTTTCGGCGCTGACTCCGGACGTGGTCGTCGTGAAACCGTGCGGTTTCGACCTGCGTCGCACGCTGCGTGAGCGAGCTGTGGTCGAGCGCGTGGTCCTCGGGTCCGTATCGCCGCGAGCGCGCGTCTACGCCGCGGACGGTAATGCTTTCTTCAACCGCCCTGGACCGCGACTGGTCGAATCGCTGGAGATCCTCGCGGCTTGCATCCAGCCTCAGCTATTTCAGGATTTTGCGCGGAAGCACGAGGCAGTGCTGCTACGTTTGGGCGCGTGAACGGCTCCGAGCGCTCAGACCCCGATGACCTGGCCCGCCCCGAGCGCTGCGCGCACGCCGCAAGAGCCCGGCGCATCTGCGATGTGTGCGAGGCCGCGGGCCGCGCTTATCGAGCGTGTTCGCTCGCGTGTCTGACCCAGCACCTTTCGGCCGAGCATCCTGAGCTCGAGCCGAGGAGCAGTGCGGAGCGCGCACACGCTCACGCGAATGAGCTGAACCGCGGCTTGGCGGACAGCTGGGCGGGTTACGCCGAGCACCGTCAGCAAGTGACGGCGCTGATTGGCGGCTTGCCACGGGGGGCTGAGCTGTGCGTCCTCGGTGCAGGCAACTGCAACGATCTCGATCTCGAGCAAATTAGCGCGTGGTTTTCGCAAATCCACTTGGCAGATCTGGACGGTGAAGCGCTGGAGCGCGCGCGGGAGCGCCAATCGCCAGCCGTGCGCGCAAAGCTGCGTCTGCACGCCGAGCTGGATCTGTCTGGCCTGATCGAGCATGTGGACGGCTGGGGCGAGCAGTTTCCGGACCGTGCGGAGCTCGGCCGCAGCGCCGTGCTTGCGGCGCAGAGCATCGTTCGCAGCTTAGGACAGAGTTTCCCGGCAGTGGTGTCCACTTGCGTGCTGAGTGAGCTGGTGGCGCCCTTTGAACGCTCGTGGATCACGTCTCGTGGTAATTGGGGTGAGCTACTGAACGCGCTCAACGCCATCCACCTCGCGACACTGGCTGGCGCTACGCGCCCAGGCGGCCAAGGTTTGCTGCTTTTCGACACCGCCACGTCGAAAGACACGCCTGCCTTGGGCGCTCAGCACGGCAAAACGAGCGAACGGCTGGCAGGGTTCATTGATGCCGCGTTGCATGAAGGTTCGCTGCACCTCAAACATTCACCCGAACGCCTGTTGGCGCAGCTCTCGTCGCCGGGTCTGAAGCCCATGGTTTCGGACGCGACGGTCGGCGCGCCGTGGCTGTGGCGCGTGGGGCCGGATACGCGGCTAGTTTTCAGCCTGCGCTTCAATCGCATTAGCGAGTAACCGGGCTGCGTTTCCTCGCCGCTGGCGCTTTTCGCGGACGGCTTCTATGGTTTCCCCGTGTTCCGCCCCTGTATTGATTTGCATGAAGGCAAGGTGAAACAGATCGTCGGCGGTACGCTGGGCGAGTCTGCGAACCACCTGCGCACGAACTTCGTGTCCGAGAAATCGAGCGCGGAGTTTGCGGAGCTGTATCGAAAAGACGGCCTGCGCGGCGGGCACGTGATCATGCTCGGGCCCGGTAACGAGTCGGCTGCGCGCGAAGCCCTGGCGGCCTACCCGGGCGGGATGCAAATCGGCGGCGGCATCAATTTGGACAACGCTGCAACCTGGCTGGACGCCGGTGCGGCGCAGGTCATCGTCACCTCTTGGGTGTTCCAGGCGGGGCGTGTCGATTCCGAGCGCTTGGCTAGCCTGGAACGCAAAGTCGGCAAGCAGCACTTGGTGTTGGATTTGAGCTGCCGCCGCCGCGGCGATGATTACTGGGTCGTGACCGACCGCTGGCAGAAATTCACGGACGTTCGCATTAGCGGTGAAACGCTGAGCCAGCTGTCCGAGTCTTGCGCGGAGTTCTTGGTGCATGCGGTCGACGTGGAGGGCCTGTGCCGAGGCATTGATGCCGAGCTGGTCGAGCGGCTCGCGGCGGAGTCGCCCATTTTCGTGACTTACGCGGGCGGGGCGAGCTCCCTTTCGGACTTGGAGCTCGTGACCCGCCTTGGCCACGGTCGCATCGACCTCACCATTGGTTCTGCGCTGGACATCTTCGGCGGCACGGGCGTGCGTTACGCGGACGCGGTGGCCTTCAACCACCAGCACGGGCGCTGAATGTCGTTGCGTTCGCGCAACAGTTTGAACCCGGGCGAGCGCTAGTGCCGTGCCGGCGCGCTCCGCATATTGAACGGGTTCTGAATCTTCGGGGCAGGAGGCGAGAGCAAGCATGACACCAGCAGCAGTCACTACATCGCACAGCACCAGCGGGCGCTTGCCGGTTGTTTACCTGCCACACGGCGGGGGCCCTTGGCCGTTCGTGGAACTCCGCATCGGCAGCAAGGCGGAGCAGGCGGAGCTCGCCCGCTACCTGCGCGGGCTGGGCAGCGTGCCGAAGACTCCGCCCAAGGCCGTGTTGGTGATTTCGGCGCACTGGGAGGAAGCGGTGCCCACGGTGATGAGCGGGGCGCGCCCGCCCATGCTCTATGATTACTACGGTTTTCCAGCCGAATCCTACGAGATCACCTGGCCCGCGCCGGGCGAGCCCGTGCTGGCTCAGCGCGTTCGCGATTTGCTGAGCGCCGCGGGCATCGAGAGCGCAGAGAACGCTCAACGCGGTTTCGACCACGGCACGTTCGTGCCGCTCAAGCTGGCTTATCCAAACGCCGATATGCCCACCGTGCAACTGTCGCTCAAGCGTGGGTTGAACCCGAGCGAGCACTTGGCGCTCGGGCGAGCGCTGGCTCCGCTGCGGGATGAGGGCGTGTTCATCGTGGGCAGCGGGTCCTCCTTCCACAACCTGCGCGCGTTCGGGCCACAATCGGCCGGCGTGTCTGCGGAGTTCGACCGTTGGTTGGTCGATGCCGCGCGAGCGGAGCAACCAGAACGTGATCGACGCTTGATCGATTGGGCGCACGCTCCCTCGGCACGCGCGGCGCACCCGCGTGAAGAGCACCTGCTGCCGCTGATGGTCGTTGCAGGCGCGGCCCTCGCCGACCGCGGCGAGCTCGCATTTCACGGTAAAGTCCTGGAAACTCAGATGTCCGCTTTTCACTTCGGTTGAGGGCGGAGCGGGCGAAGCAGGCGGAGCCTCCTGGCTCGTGCCGGTTACGGCGCGGCTAGTCGCAACGCGGGCCTTCGGCTAGATTCTGCGCACTATGGACCCGATCATCGATCACCTGAGCCTCAATGTGACGGATTACGGCCGTTCCAAGGCGTTCTACACTCAAGCGTTGGCGCCGCTCGGCATCACGCTAATGATGGAGTTCGGGCCCGCGGCTGGCTTCGGTCGTGACAAGCCCGAATTATGGGTCGGTGGCATGAAGGCCGATTTCCAGAGCGAGGCGCAGCTCGAAGTCATCACGCCGATCCACGTCTGCTTCCGCGCGCGCAATCGGGCGGAGGTGGATGCCTTTCACGTCGCAGCACTAGCAGCCGGCGGCCGCGACAACGGTGCGCCTGGCCTGCGCGCGCGCTACCACCCCAATTATTACGGCGCGTTCGTGCTCGACCCCGACGGGCACAACATCGAAGCCGTATTTCACGGCAAATGACCGAGCCTGTCCGCACTTTGCAGATTGCTCTGCCGCCCTGGGTGGATGAGTTCGTGTTGAGCTTTGGCCGCCCGCTCGAGGACGACGAAGCGTGCATGGCGCTCACCGTGGCACTTTCGGCCGAGAACGTGGCACGCGGCGGCGGCCCGTTCGCGGCCAGCGTGTTTCACGACGGGCGTCTGGTTGCTGCCAGTGTGAATTTGGTGCTGAGCAGCGGCTTTTCCATCGCGCACGCAGAAATCATGGCTTTGATGTGCGCCCAGGCTCGGCTAGGCAGCGTCGCCTTGGTGCAGCCGCCGCTCACGCTCTTCTCGAGCACCGAGCCTTGTTGTCAGTGTTTCGGCGCGCTGGTCTGGGCGGGCGTGCGCCGCTTGGTGTGCGGGGCGACGACCGAAGACGCAGAAGCGGTCGGCTTCGATGAGGGGCCCAAGCCTGCCGCGTGGGCGAGCGTGCTGGAACAGCGCGGAATCGCCGTCACGCAAGAGCTCCAGCGCGCAGACGCCCAGCGCGTCCTCGCGCACTACGTGGCGCGCGGCGGCAAAATCTACGGCAAACCGAGCGCTTAGCGTTCGCGTCCGCGCTGAACGCCGTCACGCGCCCGGATCGGCCGCGGCGCTCGGCCCAGCGTGCGCCCCCAATAGAAAACGACAATCGCCGTCGCTTCGCGCAGCGATTCGCGAGCGAGGGAACCTGGCGGAGGAAGGGCGCCCGCGGTCCCGCCGCGCACCTCGCGCGAGCGCTCAATTCCCACCGCAGCCGTCCGTCAGGTTTACGGCGCAGCACGCGGAATGCGCGCGCTGCCGCTCAGCCCGCTTGGAAGCGAATTTTGTAGAGCACGTTCACTTGGCCGTGTTCGGGCTGAGGAAATTGCAGCGCGTAAAAGCCCTCGGCAACGCAATCGATGACTTGTCGATCACTCAGGTCCGACCCGCCGTCGGATACTTCCGAGACGGTCCCCGCTGGGCTGATCGCGAAACGCAGACGCAGCGTCCCGCCGAGGGAATCGTTGCGGCTGACGCCGTCCCGGTAGCAGCGCGCAAACAGCGGGTAGCCGGCCTCCACCACGTTATCGATGGCGTCCGTCGCGAGCTTGCCAGGCGAGCTCGGTTCGATCACCAAGCCGCGCTCGTCGCCGCTTGCATTGCGGCTGCCGCCGCGGGTGCCGCGCCTGGATTTCGGATCGCTGAGGCGGAACACGAAGGTCCAGCGCGCCGATGCGGGCTCGGCGAAATCTCCAAAGTCGATCTCGCCCAGGCGCTTGCTGAGGCACGTCTCGATGCGAGTGTCGCCGAGTGTGGAGGTTTCCCGGCGCACGCCGTGCACTTTGCCCTCGGTATCGACCTGCCAGGAAAAGCGCGCCGCCCCGTGCGAGCTCGGGTTTGCGAAGAAGCAGCGCCGCAGGTCGGTCTCGTTGCCGCGTAGGCGCGTCACGATGTCCGTCGCGGCAAGCTCTACCCGTTTGGCGGGGCGCGGGGCGCGTGGCTCGCCGGTGACTTCAGCCTCGGACGGCGTGGCAGCGGAAGGAGCCGAGCCCCCGCACGCGAGCAGGCTCGACAGAAGCAGTGGGGCGTAGCCGAAAAGGCCGAACAATCGCGAGGGAACCATCGGGGAGCTTGCGCTTTCATAGCACCAATTGGCCGAATTCCGCATGCGTTTGCCGCGCGCTCGGCCTGAGATTTGCGAAAATGGGCGCTTGAGCCGCGCTTCGAGCGCGCTATCGTCCTCGGGTGCGAAAACTGATCGACGTCGCGACGGACCCCGCGGCTGAAGAAGACGAAGACCTGACGTCGCGAACCGACGTGCGCAATGAGCGCAAGCGCTCGGAAGCCGCTTGGGCGGAATTTTCGAAGACCCTGATCACGATCAGCGAGCGCCTATTGCTGCGGATGGAGCTGCCGGAGGCCGTGCTCCGCGTCGTCCAGGATTCGCGGCGCATCACCAGCCCCACCGCCAAAGCGCGCGCACTGCGTTTGGTCCGGCAAGAGCTGCGTAACCTGGACCTGCGCCAACTGCGCGAACGCCTAGAGGACCTATCGCATCCCAACGCGCGGCGCGCATCCACCCCCGTGGATGAATGGCGCAAGCGGCTCATGGACGGCGGCGAGCTGGATTTGGCGGCGTTCGTCGAAGAACACCCGCGTGGCGATCGTCAGCGCCTGCGCATGCTCATAAGAAACGCGCGTAAAGCCAGCATCGCCTCCAATAACAAGGCAGTCGGCAACCTGACGCAAGCGCTGCGCGACGTCATGTCCGCCGGATGAGCGCATGCTGGCCCGGCTGATCTTTCTGACCGCCGGAGCGCTGTTGGCGCTCAAGATCTTCGCGCCGCACCGCCTGCGCGCGTTCGGCAAGCAGGTGGATCGCGTAGTGAACGCCACGTTGATTGCGCTCGGTCTCGTGTATTCAGTGCAACTCGCGCTCTATTTCTTTGGACACCGCTGACGCACACTTCAGTCCAGACTCTGTAGTGCTTGGGCGAAGGCGCGCGAGAGCTGCTCCAGCGTTCGCCGGTCGAACGCTTTCGAGCGCAGGTAATTGACGTCCCAGCGCGCTTCGCCTCCGAAGCTCCAATCCCAAGTGCCGGAGGGACGGGTCGAGATGCACAGGGCGGTGCCCTGTTTGCCCGAATCCATTCGGTAATCAGTGCCGTCGATCGCCACTTCGACGATGGCTGGGCTTTCGTAGTTCACGGGAGTTGCGGTTTCGCTGGCCATCTGTTCAGTATAAAGCAAAGCTCGCGCGGGTCCAGAGGGAATGCGCACACACAAGAAGGGCGAGCGGGTAATGCGGGATTGCGGGCGCCGAGACAGGGACTTACTGAGTGGGAATGATGTCGCTGCTGGCGCTGGCCTTAGATGCGTATTCGCTGGTCGTGCTCGCGGCGGTGATCTGCTCTTGGATCAACCTGGCACCCGATCACCCGGTGGTCGCCTTCACGAGCCGCCTGACGGAGCCTGTGCTCGCGCCCATTCGCCGCGTGCTACCCAGCGCGGGCGGCATGGATTTTTCGCCTATGCTGCTGCTGTTTGGGCTTCGATTTTTGAAACGCTTGGTGCTCGCCAGAGCCTAGCCGGTGGATGCCGGGATAGTTTTTTTCCCAAACATCAGACCCGGCGGTTGGCAGCCGGCCGTACCGGCTCAATCAAGGTCGCACGCCCCGCGCCGCTGCGTTTCCAGGTTTGCGTTCTCTCCCAGGCGGGACAATGGTCCGCCGCGTGACTCACTTGATTGGTCCCAAAATGCTTCGCTTCAGCACCGGTTTTCTGCCGCTCTATTTGTGCTTGCCCGCATTATTGGCGCTGCCTGCGTGCAACAAGTCGGACGCCGCAGCTCCTGCCGTGGTCAAGGAAGACCCGCCGGTGCACGTGCAAACGTCCGCCGCCAGTGAGCGGCCAATGCCGGAGTTTCTCACACTGACGGGTAGCTTACTCGCCGATAGAGAATCGGATATCGCCGCCGACGCCAACGGCAAGGTGCTGACCACCAAAGTCGAGCGCGGTCAGAGCGTGAAGCAGGGGGAGCTGCTGGCCACGTTGGACGCAAGCGCCGCGGCGCTCAGCGCCCGCGCCGCGCTTGCCCAAGAGCAACTGGCGAAGACTCAGGCGGAGCAGGCGAGAACGGAGTGCGACCGCTCTCGACAGTTGTTCGCGTCGGGCGCGATCTCCAAAGCCGAGTACGATCGTTCGATCGCGCAGTGCACCGGGACACAGTGGTCGGTCGCCGCCGCCTCCGCCCAGCACGGCTCCGCCGCGAAAATGGTGGGTGATTCCGCGATTCGCGCGCCTTTTGCCGGCGTTATTGGCGAGCGCTACGTGAATGTCGGGCAATACGTGCAGCCCAGCACCCGCGTCGTTTCGCTGTACTCTGTCGACCCGCTGCGCTTGGAGCTGAGCGTGCCGGAGGCCAACGTGGCTTTGGTTCGTCCGGACATGCAAGTGGACTTCCAGGTCGCGGCCTTCGGCGAGCAAAGCTTTTCCGGTAAAGTGCGCTTCATCAGCCCGAATGTCCGCCAGGCCTCGCGTGATCTCGTGGTGGAAGCGCTGGTCCCGAACGCGGATGCCAAGCTACGGCCCGGAATGTTTGCAACGGTCCGCTTGAAGATTGGTGAAAAGCCGGCGGTCGTCGCGCCGCTCAGCGCGATCCGCAAAGACTTGGATCCGCCGCGAGCCTACGCGGTGGTTGCCGGGCACGTGGAGGAGCGCGTGGTTCAGCTGGGTGAAGAGGTTGAAGGTGTGGTGGCGGTGATCAACGGCGTAAAGGCCGGTGACATGCTCGTGCAAAATCCCACTAACGCCGTCCATGACGGCGTGCGGGTCGAGTGAACCATGCAGTGGCTAGCTGAAATCTGCATCAAACGCCCGATCTTCGCCACCGTGTTGATGCTGCTCGTGACCGTGATTGGGTTATTTGGGTACAGCAAGCTCGGGGTGGATCGCTTTCCCAAGATCGACCTGCCAATCATTACCGTAACCACGCGTCTCAACGGCGCGGCGCCCGAGGACGTGGAGACCGAAATCACGGATAAGGTGGAAGAGGCGGTCAACACCATCAGCAGCATCGACGAGCTCCGCTCCGTCTCTGCCGAAGGAGTCTCGCAAGTGTTCATCACCTTCTTGCTAGAGAAGGACGTGGACGTTGCCGCGCAAGAAGTGCGCGATCACCTGAACGCGGTCATCCCGGATCTGCCGAAGAACATCGACTTGCCGGTCGTGACCAAGCTCGACCCGGACCAAGCGCCGGTCATGTACATTGCGCTGAAATCCAGCCGGCCGATCACGGAAGTGACGGAGTATGCAGACAAGCGCGTGCGTCGCCAGCTGGAGACCATTGGCGGCGTGGGCGGCGTGAAGATTCTGGGCGGTCGTCAACGCCAGGTGAACATCTGGCTGGATCCGCTGCGTCTGCGTGCCGCCGGCATCACCGCCAGTGACGTGCAGCGCGCCATCGACGCCCAAAACCTGACCATGCCGGGCGGCCACGTGGATACCGGCCCCGAGCAGCTCACGCTGCGCGTGCACGGCCGGGTGGAGAGCGCGGCGCAGCTGGGTCAGCTCGTGGTCAAACAGCAGGGCAGCCACCCGCTCCTGGTTCAAGACGTGGCTCGCGTCGAAGATGGGTCGGAAGAGATCAAGAGTTCTGCCTTGCGTAATGGCGAGCCGACCGTCGTCATGGCCATTCGCAAGCAGTCGGGCTCCAACACGGTTCAAGTCGCGGACGAGATCAAATACCGCCTGACAGACATTCAGAAGACGTTGCCGCCCGGCTACAAGGTCGAGATCGTCCGCGATGACTCAGGCGTAATCCGCACCAGCGTGGACGCGGTGAAGGAGCACTTGGTCATCGGCGCCATTTTGGCGGCGCTGGTCGTGCTCGTGTTCCTGGGCAACGTTCGCAGCACGATCATTGCCGCGATCGCCATTCCAACGTCCATTGTGGGCACCTTCGCCTGCATGTGGTTCGAGGGCTTCACGCTCGATACCATCACGCTTTTGGCCTTGGCGCTGGCCGTGGGCATCGTCATCGACGACGCGATCGTGGTCCTAGAAATCATCTTCCGCAACGTGGACGAAAAGGGCATGTCGCCGATTGAGGCGGCGCGTAGCGGCACCAAGGAAATTGGGCTGGCCGTTTTGGCTACCACGTTGTCTTTGATCGCGGTGTTCTTGCCCGTGGCGTTCATGGCCGGCATTCCGGGGCGCTTCTTGAAGAGCTTCGGCGTGACCATGGCGTTTTCGATCGGCGTCTCGTTGGTCGTGAGCTTCTCCTTGACGCCCATGCTGGCTTCGCGCTGGCTCAAGACCAAGAAAGAGCGCGGCGAAACCAAGCCGATCCTGGAGCGGGTGGTGGATACCGTGTACGGGCCCGTCGAGCGCCTGTACTCCGCCGCGCTGCGCTTCGTGATGCGCTTCCGCTGGGTTGTGGTGCTGCTCTGCATCGGAACGCTCGGTTCTTGCATTCCGTTGGTAAAGGCTGCGGACAAGGGCTTTCTGCCGCGCAACGACGAGGCGCAGATGAACGTGTCGGTGCGTACGCCAGAAGGCACGAGCCTGGCTGCGACCCAAATCATCGGCGAGCGCATCGCGCGTGAAATTCGTAAGCTGCCCACCGTACAATCCACACTCACGACCGTTGGTGACGACGACGCGGTCACCCAAAACCTAGCCCACGTTTACGTCCGGCTAGTGGATCCGGGCGCGCGCAAGCAAACGCAAGACGACGTGATGGACGAGGTGCGGCAGAAGATCACGTCCAAGCAGGGGAAAGAGCTGCGCATCGTCGTGTCTGAAGTCGGCGCATTTTCGGGCGGCGGCTTTTCGACCGCCAAGGTTCAGTACACCTTGAGCGGCCCGGACCTGAAAAAGCTATCCGCGTACTCTGACACCATCATCGCCAAGCTGAAGAAAGTGCCCGGCGCGGTGGACGTGGATTCGTCCCTGATCACGGGCAAGCCGGAAATTGGCGTGTACATCGATCGCGCCCGTGCGGCAGACCTGGGCGTTCAGGTCTTGGACGTGGCCAACGCGCTGCGCTTGCTGGTGGAGGGCGTGCAGGTCTCCACCTACGAAGAACGTGGCGAGCAATATGAAGTGCACGTCCGCGCCGAACCGCAATACCGTGCCGACAAAGAAGGCCTACGGCTGCTCACGGTGCCTTCTTCGCGGCTTGGGTTCGTGCCGCTGAGTGACGTGGTGGAGCTCAAGAACGGCGCTGGCCCGTCGCAAATCAATCGCCTGAACCGCCAGCGGCAGGTGGCCATCAGCGCCAACCCGGCCCCCGGCGTGGGCGAAAGTACGATTTCAGATGCGCTCAAAAAGATCATCGATAGCGAGCGTTTGCCGCCCGAGTACAAGGCTGCGACCGCGGGCACCACGCGCGAGATGGCGCGAACCGCGCAGAACTTCTTGCTCGCGTTCGCCCTGTCGTTCGTCTTCATGTACCTGGTGCTCGCCGCCCAATTCGAGTCTTGGTTGCACCCGATCACGATCTTGATCTCCTTGCCACTGACGCTACCCTTCGCGTTCATCAGCGTGATCGTGTTCCACCAGCAGCTGGACATTTATTCCATGCTCGGCATCTTGGTGTTGTTCGGCGTGGTGAAGAAGAACGCGATCTTGCAAATCGACCACACCAATCAGCTGCGGCGCGGCGGTATGGCTCGGCTACCTGCCATTTTGCAGGCCAATCGCGATCGCTTGCGGCCCATCTTGATGACCACATTAGCCTTCGTTGCCGGTATGATCCCGCTCGTGATCTCGCAAGGCATAGGCGCCGGGTACAACCGTGCTACGGCAGGCGTCGTGGTCGGCGGTCAGCTCTTGTCCTTAGCCCTTACGCTGCTCGCCACACCGGTCGCATATTCCCTGTTCGATGATCTCTCAAATGGCCTGCGTCGCTTGTTCCGCCTCAAAGGGCCAGGCGAGTTCGATCTGGCTGATGGCCGCGTGCACGCGACAGGAGCGGAAGACTAATGCTCAAAATAGGTGACCTCGCGCCCGAATTTTCTGCGCAAGATCAGCACGGGAAGACCATAACCTTGAGCAGTGCGCTCGAGCGTGGTCGCCTGATCCTCTATTTTTACCCGAAGGATTTTACCCCGGTGTGCACGGCACAGGCGTGCTCTTTCCGGGATGCGTCCGAGGGCCTGACTGCGCTCGGGGCCACCGTGATTGGCGTGAGCGGCGACGATGCGGATTCGCACCACCGGTTCAGCGACAAGCACGCCGTGCCATTCTCGCTACTCGTGGATCCCGAGCGCCGCATCATAAAAACCTACGGTGCCTCCATGCCGATCTTGCATCGCACCCTGCGCGTCACCTACGTCATCGCCACGAATCGCCGCATTTTGGGCGCGTTCCACCACGAGCTATCGGCAGCGAAGCACCTGAGTGACGTGAAGCGCGCGCTCGAAACCGCCAAAGGCTGACGCGCTCGGCACGGAAGCTACTGTCAAGATGGAGAAATTGACGGGTGGCCGGGAGGGCATTCTCCGGGCGGGCAGCGCCGTGCATCGTCCGACCGGATCCTGGACGCGACAGGTGCATCGCTTACTGCAACACGTGCGCCACAACGGCTTTGCGGGCGCGCCAGAGCCGTTAGGCTTTGACGAGCACGGCCGTGAAATGGTCAGCCACATTCCTGGTGAAGTGAGCAACTATCCTCTCAGCGCGTCTGCCTCGTCGCTCGCAGCGTTGACGTCCGCCGCGACACTGCTGCGCCGCTACCACGACGCAACGGTCGGATTTTTGGCTCTGCCGGGCGCGCTCAGCTCGTGGCAGTTGCCGCCCCGCCCACCGTTCGAGGTCGTGTGTCACGGCGATTTCGCGCCGTATAATGTGGTGCTGGCAGGTAGTCGAGCCATCGGGATCATCGATTTCGACACTGCGCACCCGGCCCCGCGGGTGTGGGATATCGCGTACGCGCTGTATCGTTGGGCGCCGCTTACGAACCCGAACAACCTAGACGGGTTCGGTGACGTCACGGCGCAGGCCAGCCGCGCGGTCGCGTTCTGTAATGCCTATGGGCTGGAGGCCAGCGCGCGTTGCGGGTTGATCACACTCGTGGCGGATCGCTTGCAGGTGCTCGTTGACTTCATGTTTGCAGAGGCGCGCGCGGGTAACCGGGTGTTTGCGGCGAACCTAAGCGGGGGGCATCAGCTGCTCTACGCCGCTGACATCGCGTACATCCGAAGCAACGCCGAGCGTGTTGAAGCCGCGCTGCTGCGCGCCTAGCCGCCATGGCCCAATCGATGTGCTGGCGTCCGACCATCGCGCGACGGCGGGGCACGCAGGCCCGGGCACGGTGGGCTACGGCACGGCTTCGCGGCCAGCACCGATGGTCGAACTCGCGCATCAGCAGGGGCTGCTCTGTCCGCTTGGGATTACGGCTTTTCGAGGTCTAGGAGCAAGCGCCTGGCCGCGCGCACTTTGCGCGTTGAAAGCTCCACACCGAGCGCGTCGAAGCCATAGTGATTGGCCACGGCCAGGGCGGTGCCGTGCCCGCAGAACGGATCGACGACGACGAGCGTCTCCGTTTCTTCACGCAGGAAGCGGCAGGCGAGCCGGCACGCGTTCACCCCCATGGCCTTGCTCCACGGCTTGTGCCCGGCGTCCGGCAGCACGTCCGGACCTGGATGTGTGATTGAACTACGCGGCGCGTGCGCGAAACACAATAGGTGCGAGTAACTGGCTCGCCCGTGCGTCACTGTCCCCGGCGCCACGCGACACACCACTTTGTGCCAGAGCAGCGTGCGACCCTCGGCTTCCGCCGCGCATTGCACCAGGTAGCCTTTATCTAACCACGCGCCAGCGTGGCGAATGTCGCTCTGAAAGAAGATCGCCAAACCTGGGTTCGGCACCCAGCGCAGCACCGCACGCGCTGCTGAACCGAACCAGACCTTCCAACCCTCGAACCCGCGTTCGGGCACTTCAGACAGATCCGGCAAAGAGGTGATGACGCTTGTGCCGGCAGGAGCCGCATTTGCGGCCATCCAGGCCAGGGCTTCGGCCTGAATGATCTGGCGAGTGGGGGGAACGCCAGTCACGGGTTCAGCCCGCGTCGATTTTCGCGATTTCAGTCTCGATGGTTTCCCACTCGGCGAGCCACGCTTCGACCTGCTTACCCAGAGCGAGGCTTTCGGCCTCCAGCGTCTGAACGTCAGCGGGGCTCGTGCGTTCGAAGAAGCCTTCGAGGGTGTAGCTGTTTGCGATCGTTTTTTTGCGCGCCTCGGCGGTTTCAATCTGCGCCAAGAGTTTATCGCGCCGCGCGGGCAGGGTGCCGAGCTTGTTGCGGCGCTTCTTCTGCTCTTCCCAAGACAAACCAGGCGGCGGATCCGAGCGCTTGCCCGCGCCGGTGTTCGCGCCCTGGCTCTTGGTTTTGGCTTTGAGGCTGACCGCGTCAATGTCCAAGTGGTCGTCGCCGGAACGAGCAAGGTACTCGGCATACGTGCCCGAGAATTCGCGCGGGCCTTCGGCGGTCACCTCCAAGATACGCGTCGCGAGCTCAGACACGAACGAGCGATCGTGACTGACGAAGATGACCGTGCCTTCGAAGGCTTTCAAGCCGGCAACCAGCGCGGCAATGGCCTCCAAATCCAAGTGATTCGTGGGCTCATCCAAGACCAATACGTTGGGCTTTTCCGCGATAATTTTGCAGAAAATCAAGCGTGCGGCTTCGCCGCCGGAGAGCGAGCCCACTGGCTTCATGACGTCATCCCCGCTGAACAGTACGCGCCCGAGCATGCCGCGCACAGTGGCGGTGCCCTCGGCAGGCACGGTTTCCCAGACGTAATCCAAGGGGGTTTGCTTGTGATTGCCCAGCAGCTCGTGATGGTCCTGGGCGAAGTAGCCGAGGCGCACTTCATGCCCGAACCGGATCTTCCCTTGGTCTGCCTTCAGCCGCTCCATGATGATCTTGAGCAAGGTGGATTTGCCGAGGCCGTTGGCTCCGATGACGGCTAGCTTTTCGCCACGCCGCACGGTCAGGGACACGTCTTTCAGCACGACCTTGTCGCCGTACGCTTTGGAGATGCCTTCGAGCTCCAGCACTTCTTTGCCGCTGGGCCGCTCTTGGATGAAACGGAACAAGGGCTCGCGCCGTGAGCTAGTTGCGAGCTCCTCGACCTCGATCTTTTCGATCTGCTTCAGGCGGCTCTGAGCTTGTTTGGCTTTGGTCGCTTTGGCCCCAAAGCGATCCACAAAGGCGCGCTTTTCCGCGATGATCTTTTGTTGGCGGCCGATCTCGGCTTCTTTGCGCTCGCGCACCGCGGCCTTTTCGACCACGAAACGCGCGTAATTGCCGACGTAGCTGGTCACCGTGCCGTAATCGACATCCAGGATGTGCGTGGCCACGTTGTCCAGGAAGCGCTGATCATGCGAGATCACGAGAGCGGTGCCGCGATACGCGGCCAAGAACTTTTCTAACCAGCGAATGGACAGAATGTCCAAGTGGTTGGTCGGTTCGTCCAGCAGCAAACAGTCGGGGCCGCCGATCAGCACCTGCGCCAGGAGCACGCGCAGCTTGAAGCCGCCGGAGAGCGTGGCGAGCTTCTGCTGGTGGGAGGCGATCGGAATACCCAAACCCTCCAAAATGGAGGTAGCACGCGCTTCGAGCGTGTAGCCATCATGGGTGCTGAGGACCTCTTCCAGGTCAGCCAGTTTGCTAGCGTCCCCGCCGTGGTCGATGATCCGGGCGCGCTCTTCGAGCGCTTTCCAAACCAGCGTGTCCCCCATCATGGCAACGTGCAAAATCAGCGCTTGATCGTCTAGAAAATGATCCTGGCGCAGCACGCCCACGCGCGCGCGCTTCGGGATGTTGACGGTGCCACTGGTGGCTTGCTCATCGCCAGCGACGATGCGAATGAACGTGGTTTTGCCGGAGCCATTGGCACCCACGAGCCCGTAGCGCGAGCCTTCGTTGAGCTCCAGGCTCACGCCTTCGAACAAGGCGCGAGCGCCGTAAGCTTTGCCGAGATCAGTAGTCCGAATCATGCCCGGGGGGTGAATGCCCCAGTAGGTGGGTAGAGTCCACTAGGAAATGCGCGCATTCGCAACGCTGGGCACGACATTACAGGCTGGAAGCACGCGCGCGCGGTTTCGGCTTGCCCAGGCAGCGCACAGCACCACGAAAGCTGCGGTCACGGCCATTCCGGTCGTGACTCGTTCGCCGAGCAGCAGCCAGGACCAAAACATGCCGAGCACGGGCTGCGCGAGCTGCACCTGACTGGCGCGCGCAATCGTGGTGCGCGTGAGCGCGTGGTACCAGGCAAAAAAGCCCAGATACATACTGACTACGCCAGCGTAGCCGAAGCCCGCCAGCGCTCGCCATGAGAGCGGGAAGCGCGGGGGCTGGATGCGCAGCGCCCACAGCGATATCGCGAGCGTGATCGGCAGTGACAACACGAGCGCCCAGGAGATCACGCGCCAACCGCCCAGCCGCCGCGTCAAGCGAGCGCCTTCGCCGTAGCCGAACGCGGCGGCGAGCACGGCCGCGAGCAGCCAGCCGTCGGCGGCGGCGATGTGCAATGAGGCCTGTTGGATGCCGAATCCGAACACTGCCAGCGCGCCCAATGAGGATGCCAGCCAAAACGTGGCCGGCGGCCGTTCGCCGTTGCGGAGTACCGCGAACAACGCGGTCGCCATCGGCACGAGCCCGATGACGACCAGGGCGTGCACCGCTGGCACGGAGCGCAGCGCGATCGCACTGCACACCGGGAAGCCGAACACTACGCCGAGCGCGGTGAATGTGAGCGGCAGAAGATCCGAACGAGCCGGCAACGCCTCGCGCCGCGCGCCCAGCACCAGAAGGGCGAGCACGCCGGCCAGCACCGAGCGCCCTGCTCCAACGAGTAACGCTCCGAGCTCCGGGACCGCCGCGCGGGTGGCCGTTATCGTGAGACTGAAACACAGCACGCCGAGCGCGGCCGTTCCTAGGCCCTGAAATTGCGCAGTGAACTGGCCGCGTAGGCGTCGTAGCGTTATCGCGAACGAAGGAGTATCGTTACTCTGGGCTGACATGAAAACAGATAACACTTTTCCGGGCCACGGCAAGTCCGAGAAAGCTGATGTGCGCATCGCGAGCGATCTGCGCAGCCGTCTCGCGCGGCTTGCGCCCGGCGCATTGCTGCCCTCAGTCCGTGAACTGAGCGCTGAATACGTCGCGAGCCCGGTTACCGTGCACCGCGCGATGGTGCAGCTCGCGCGCGAAGGACGAGTGGTGACTCGCCCGGGTGATGGCACGTACGTGGCGGAGCGGCCAAAGGAAGCCCCGCACACCGATTCCTCCTGGCAGCTCACGGTGCTCGGCCCACCAGCGGATGCGCTGACCAACGCGGCCTTCGAGCTACCCGCGGCCGGCTCACTCGTGCTCGGCAGTGGCTACCCCGACGTGTCGCTTCAACCGCTCTCGCTCTTGGCGAAGGCGGCGCGGCGAGCGGCTGCCAACGCGCGAGCCTGGGATCGTCTGCCGCCCGATGGCCATCCGGAGCTGAGGCTGTGGTTCGCGCGCGATGTAGGCGGGAATGCCAGCGCCAAAGACGTGATCTTGGTTTCCGGAGGCCAAGCCGCGTTGGCGGCCACTTTTCGCACTCTAGTGCCGTTCGGCGGACCCATCCTGGTGGAGTCACCGACGTACTTCGGTGCGCTGAGCGTCGCCCGCTCACTTGGGTTGAAGCCTGTGCCTGTGCCGCACGACGCCGGGGGCATCCGCGCCGACCTCTTGGAGGCGGCATTTGCGTCCACAGGCGCGCGCGCCTTGTATCTACAACCCGCATTTTCCAATCCCTCGGGCATCACTCTGTCCGAGCAGCGTCGCCGGGACGTGTTGCGACTGGCCGAACGCGCCGGCGCGTTCGTGATCGAGGACGATTATGCGCGTGATTTGGCCTTTGGCAGCGCGCCGCCCGCGCCCCTGTTTCGTAGCGGGGGCGACCGCGTCGTGTACATCCGCTCGCTCACGAAATCGACCGCGCCGGGTCTGCGCGTTGCGGGGATCGTGGCCAAGGGCCCGGTGCTGGGACGACTACGGTCCCTGCGCGCTAGCGAGGATTTCTTCGTATCCGGCTTGCTTCAAGACACCGCGCTCGAACTCGTGAACGCGGCCGGTTGGGGGGGGTACCTGGAGCGCCTGCGCCAGACCTTGCGTGAGCGGCGCGACATCACTGTGCGCGCGCTCGCTCGACACCTGCCGCAAGCCCGGCTCGGCCTCGTGCCGGAGGGCGGCTTCAGCCTGTGGTTGGAGCTACCCCCGGGGTTAGACGACCTCGTGCTGGTGGGCGCTGCGGCGAGCGCGGGCATTTCGCTCACGCCCGGCGCAGCCTGGTTTGCCGCAGAAAAGCCCGGTTCTTTCGTGCGCATCAGCACTGCGGGCGCGAGCGCGAGCGATCTGGAGCTCGGCGTCGCACGGCTGGGTAAAGTCGCTGAACTCACTTTGAGCTCGGCCGCTCCGGGTTGAAACTCCATGCCCCATGATGGCGAGCGCGGGGCGGCGCGAGATCGATCGCGCCAGCGTGTGACATCACCCAAGCGGGGCAACGCTCAGCGCGTCTGGCTTCTAAATCCAGACAAACGTTGTGCAGCGCCCATCTTGAGCAATAATATGCGCCCTATGTCGTGGTTCGATGTGCGAGTGAAGCGGGGAACTTGGGTTCTGATCTTTTCGGCCGCAGGGGCAATCGCCGCTGCGTGTGGGGGCGAACCATCACTCGCCAGCGGGCCCGCCATTCCGGACCCGGGAGGCAGCGCAGGGGAAGGGGGTGATGGCACCGCCGCCGTCGCCAACGGCGGCAGCGCCGCCACTGGCAACCTGGCAGTGGGTGAAGGTGGTGATCGGCCGGGCGCCGGTGAGCACGTGGTGGCCATCGCTTTGGCATTCGACCCTCCGTCGATCACGCTCAATCTGGATTCCGCGGGCGCCGTCAACACGGCGACGTACACGCTGAAGGCAACCATAGCCGGTGGCGCGAAGCGCGTGGTTACGGCGGAGTCATTGGAGTTCGATCGCCCGGACTTGGCCTCGTTCTCGCTCGGCCCGCCAGCGGTGGTGACCGCCACCGGCGCGGTAGCTGGCACGGGCGTGCTGCACGCGGTGTTCGGCGGTCTGGAAGCGAAGGCGGAGCTGAGGGTGAACATCTTCGAGTCGCAAGGGGGGAGCACTGTCGCTCAGGCTGCGGTCGACGCGCTGATTGCGGGCGCGTTGCCGCAGGACCCGGCCCTCACCACGCTGCTGTACCCCTATGATAAGACGGTTTTCCCGCTCGGCTTGGCCTCTCCGCTAATGATGTGGAACGCGCCCCATCCGAGCGGGGACGTGTATCGAGTGCAACTAGCACAGCCGGGCTACGCGCTGGATTACTTCACGAAAGTGAGCGCGCCCGCGCAGGTGCGCATCCCGCAAGAGGCGTGGGATCGCGTGACCTCATCGAACGTGGGTGACCCGCTGACAGTCGCCGTCTCGCGCTGGGATGCGGCTTCGGGCAAGGCGTACAGCTCCGTCAAAGAAACGTTCACGATTGCTCCCGAGAGTTTGCGCGGTGCGATTTACTATTGGACCGCGTCGCAGACGGATCCGAATGACGAGAGCACACGCTTTGGAAGCATCACCCAGCTGTATCCCGGCGTCGGCGCAAAGCCGGTGAAGTTGAACCAAGGGCGCTGCATGGGCTGTCACTCGGTGAGCGCTGATGGCAGTACCCTGGTGGCTTCCGTCGACGACATCTCCGGTCGGACCGCGCCGCCTTACCCCAGCGTCATCACCAGAACCGATCCGGCGACGCAGGAGGCGGTGAACGTTCGCGCCTGGGCGTCGTTTGCGCTTCCGTCCGGCAACCTTTCCCTACAGACCACGAAATATGGGGCCAACTCGGCCTTGACCCCGGATGGAAAGTACGTCGTTTTCGGCGGCGCTTCTTCGCCGTCTACGCCGGGCTCCAAGTACATTTCGCTGGCCACCACGGCCACTGGCGAGGTGATCGCGGATAGCGGCCTCGACTCGCTGGTCCTCGGCGCCGGCAACGGCGCGATGATGCCGTCTTTTTCCCCAGACGGAACGAAGCTCGCGCTGGTCGAGGGCGGCGGTAACCTGATAGACAATGTACTGCCGGCGTCGGCCCGCATCTTGTATTTGGACTTCAAGCAGGCAACCACCAAGTTCGACGCGACGAACATTCACGAGGTCGTGAACGCCAGCGCGTTGCCGGTGAATGATCAGGGGCTGGGCTACCCCTCATTCAGCCCGGACGGCAAATACATCGCGTATCACAGCGGCAAATACTCGACGGGGTGCCACAACGCGGCGCCTCCGTTCACCGGCAATTGCGTGGACTCCACCGACGACAGCGGCGAGCTCTGGGTCAGCCCCACCGCAGGCGGCGCGCCGATTCGCATGGTGAACATCGACGATCCGCCCGCCGCTGCTGACCACATGACGCAGCGTGAGCCCACCTTCTGCCCGGTCAGCCGCGGCGGCTATTCGTGGGTCGTGTTCACCAGCATGCGTGATTGGGGCAACGCTCACGTAGGTCCGGTGATCAACGCCAAACGTCGGCTGTGGGTGGCCGCAGTGGATGAGGTACTCGGCACCGTTGACCCGAGCCACCCCGCTTTCTACGTGGAAGGCCAGGATGACACGCCGAACATGCGCGGCTTCTGGGCCCTCGCCCAGTGCATCGAAACGCCGAAGCCGCCCGCAAAGGGCCCGGCTTGCAGCTCAGGGTTCGAGTGTTGCTCCGGCTTTTGCGTTGAGGGGCAATGCGTAGACAAGACCTCGCTGGCTTGCGCCGGGGTCGGTGATGCGTGCACGGCAGCGACAGATTGCTGCAACGCAGGCGGTGGGCTCACCGACTGCGTGGATGGAAAGTGCAAAGTGGTCGACGTGCCGAAGTGAGCTACGCACAGCGGGCTGCACCGCAGCGGGGGGCACACCCTCGTTACTAGCGCAGGCGTTACGCCGAGCCGTCTACTAGAGACTCGGCGTTCCGCCCTCAGCCGAGCCAGCAGTTCCCGCGGCGCTGCCGAGAGCGCCGGCGCTGCCGGCCTCGTTGCCGACACTGCCGCCGTTGCCCGCTCCGCCGCTGCCCGCTCCGCCGCCGCCGCTTCCGCTCGGTACGCCGGCGGGTTCGTAGGGGTAATTGGCGAGCGCGGCCTTGACGGCTTCACCCTGCACTGTGGGCGTGTAATCCCAATCAGCGATCAGGGAGGGGAATGAGCAGTCGCCGGGCCACCAGGCCCACGCGGTCCACGAGATGTGCTGTTGGTCGGCGTACTGGGTGAGATTCGTGTTCCAAGCGCCGGTGCAGTTGTCCTTGTGATCGCCGAACTCCGTAACGATCACCGGCGCAATGTCGCGCTTCGCTAGGTAGCCGAACATGCCATCCCACTGCGTGGCCGGGTCTTGTGGGAAGTACGGGTGCGTAGCGTACATGACGTTATGTCCGACGATTTTATGGCTCTCCGCGCCCGAGAGGTTGAACGCCCAATTTGTACCGCCGGCGATGACCACGTTTTCGGCGCCGGTCGCGCGTACCGCGTCGTAAAGATCCTGCATGCCGACTGCAAGGTAGGTGCCAACCATGCCGCCGTGTAGCCACACGTCCCAGGAAATGTCGTGGGGTTCGTTGTACAGCTCGAACAGCACGTGGCCGTCGTTTTGATACTTGCTTGCGACTTCAGTCCAAAATTGTTTGGAGTTCACGTCGGCCATTTGTTGCTGATCGGCATGGCCCGCTTTGCCTTGGCCGTGGCCGGCCACGGAAGCCGTCAAATCACCGCGATCAGACCAGTGAAGATCGAGGATCACGTCGAGACCCGAGGCTTCGGCGTCCTTCACGGCTCGGTCAACGGTGTCGACGTAGGCGGGATCGTAGAGTGCGGCGCCGGCGAGCCAAAAATCCTGATTCAACGCGATGCGCACCACGTTCGCGTGCCACGCGGCCATGGCCGCAAAGTCCGAGCGCGGAATGCCCTCGGAATCGTGCCATTCACCTGCAGGATCCCACTCCAAGGATGGGCGATCTAAGCCGTGGAACAGGTGCGCGGTGCCGTCGGCGCGGCACACGGTAGCGAGATTCGTGTAGTAGCCACCCGGTGCCGTAACCACATTGACGCCATCGCCCGGCGCGCAGCCTTTGAGAGCCACAGGCATGCTGCCCGCGCTGTCGTCACCGTTCGAGCTGGAGCCGGCGTCACAGCCCGGCAGCGTTGAGAGCACAGCCAAACTCACTGCAGAAACCCGCAGAAATCGTCGCATCATTGCAGTATACACTAATTCAGAAAACGGGAACCGGTTCCACACCAGGCGCAATTGTGCAGCCCGGAAGCGACCCGCACGCTGCTTCCGGGCTCTGAGTTTTCACCCCCGAGCGCGCCTGCGCCGCCGAAGGCTTTGCCGAAGCGCGGCGTGCCGGGCGACCATCAACAAGCTCACGAGCCTTTCAACACCTTTGCCACTCGGCGAGGCAGGCACGAAATTGCTCGTGCCCTTCAGGCCAGGCGCCAAGACCAGAACTCGCATTGATGTGCCCGTGGCAGCCGACATCCACGAAATCAGCCTGCCAAGACGCGGCGAAGTGCGCTGCGCGCGCGCGATCCACGTACGGATCATCCGAGCTTGCCAGCACGCGCGCCGGGAAAGGCAGCGGAGCGAGCGGTATGGGCGAGAAGCAGCGCACTTCTTCAGGCGTGCAGCGAGGCGATTCGACGTCGGCGGGCGACACCAGGAACGCGCCGCGAATTCGCTTGCACGCGGAGCCGCCCGCGTGCGCGAAATGCGCGACAAGCGAGCAAGCCAGGCTGTGTGCGATCAACACTGCACCGCCGGGCGCAGCCGACACCGCCGCGGTCAAGTTCGACAACCAATCTGCGAGGCGGGGGTGGTCCCAATCGGTTTGCTCGACGCGCTGGTAGCCGTAGGCGTTCTCCCAGAGGGATTGCCAATGCCGGGGTCCAGAGTTGCCGAGGCCGGGTAGAATCAGAATCGTGGGCTGCTGCATCGAACGGGTGTCCTCCGCGCGCATGATATGCGCCCGAACACTGTTGCCAACCGGCTTTCGTCTGGCCGTTGCCTCGGCACAACAATCAATTGTCGGGCGCGGCCTTTCGCGCGGCGGCGCAGGCGCTTACCTTCAGTGCTGTTCTTTGGAGGCAGCGATGATTACCCTGAGAAAAGCAGCAGATCGCGGGCACGCCGAGCACGGCTGGTTGGATTCCTGGCACACCTTTTCGTTTGCGGATTACCACGATTCGAAGCACATGGGCTTTCGCTCACTGCGCGTGATCAACGACGACAGCGTGGCGCCTGGTAAGGGCTTTCCGACCCACTCGCACCGGGACATGGAGATTGTGACCTACGTGCTCGACGGCGCGCTCGAGCATCGAGATTCAATGGGCAATGGCTCGGTGATGAAGCCAGGTGACGTGCAGCGCATGAGCGCGGGCACCGGCGTCGGCCACAGTGAGTTCAATGCTTCGACCCAGGACCCCGTGCACTTCTTGCAGATTTGGGTGTTACCAGAAGCGCGCAACATCACGCCCAGCTACGAGCAGAAGCACTTTTCGAAAGTCGAGCGGCAAGGCAAGCTCCGGCTCGTCGCTTCGCGTGATGGTGCCGGCGGTGCCATCGTCGTGCATCAGGATCTGAAGCTGTTCGCCGGGCTATTCGCCGCGGGCGAGAGTGCCAAATACGAGCTGGCTGCCGGGCGCCACGCCTGGCTGCACGTAGCGCGTGGCAAGCTCACGGTGAACGGTGAAGAGCTATCAGCTGGTGACGCCGTGCAAGCAAGTGAAGAGGCTGTGCTCGAGCTCAGCTCCGCTGAGGACGCCGAGGTGCTTCTCTTCGACTTAGCCTGAAATCCCCGGCGTGCGGCGTGTCACCACAGCCCGAGCTCGGGTGACACGCCGACCAGCAAGCCCGCGTGATCCGTATTGGGCAAAACGCCGCCCAGAGCGGTGATTGACACGTCCAGATGCGGGGTAACGGCGTACGTCGCGCCAAGGGTCGCAGATAGCTCCTCCGGATCAGCCGTGACGTAGTAGGCCGTGCTCAGCTCTGCTTGCAGCGACCAGCGCCGCTCGGTATCTAGGGCCGCGTTCAAATCCAGCCCCGTCACGAGCGCGGTGGGGTGCTCGGCGCCGCGGTTCGCGCCAGGGTCAATGAGGCACCCCGCGTTGAGCACCAGGGTGACCGCTCGATGGGTCACGCCAAAGAGTGCCAGCACACCGAATCCGATCCCGCCGGCGTCCAGCACCGGTAGGCGCGGTCCCAGCTCGATGCCGCCAGCCCAGGCGTTGCCGGCATCGTCTTTTGCGTCGAGTAGCCCGAGCTTGCTCGCGACCCAAAGCGGATCGGAACTGAGATGACGTGGCTCGGCGCGGCTCTCGTTCACGCTGAACGCGCCGCTGACGTTGAGCTCGAACTCCGGAGCCAGGCCCAATCCGATCTCGAAATCCGGCAATATCAGCCGATTTTTGCCGGCTGAATCGCCATGCAATGGCCCAACTTGGAAATCGAGATCCAGCACCCCAACGGGGTCGAGCTCGAGGTCATCTGGCTCGAAATGACGGCGATGCACGAGTGCTGCCGCGGGCCTCGGGAGCAGCGCGCTCAAGAGCAGCGCGCACAGCGCTGTGCGCGCCCGCGGCCTCACTTGCTGGTCGAGCGCGTACGGTTGCGACTGACCGCGCGACGAGCGCGCGCTTCCAGGTCGTCCAGCGAAGCGGCTTGTAGTTGGGCCGCCGCAGCCGCGGTTTCCATATCCACCTCTTCGGCGGCGATGTGCAGCTCTTCGGCGTCGACCATTTCATCCGTACTGGGTGCATCCTCGAAAGTGAGCACATGGTCGAACAGGGCATCCGCGTTGGCGAAAGCCTTGGCCAGCGGGGTGATGCGTGAATCACGCAGCGTGTGCACGCCGGCGCGAATTGCGCTCATCAGCGTTTCTTTGACGCCGCCGCCGTTCGCCGCCGTTGCCGGCAGTACGGGCACCGTTGCGTCCAGCTTGAGGCGCTTTTTCATTTTCTCGGGCGTTAGCGCGCCCGCCACATCCTGCTTGTTCGCTTGCACCACGAGCGGCAGCTTGTCTTGGCGGCGGCGCATCAGCGCGCGCAGGCGAGCGAAGGTGCGCATGGTGTCCGGTATTTGAGCAGGGCTCGAGTCGCACACGAAAGCGACCACGTCCGCCATCTCAATCAGAGGCTTTCTGCGATACGCGCGCTCGACTTGACCCGGCACGGTGATGAGCTGGAATTTGAGCGCTTGGCCGTTCTGGCTCGGGCCGTCAATCTCCAGCCAGTCGAAGAACATGGTGCGGCCCTTGAGCTCGGCAGGCGTGTACATTTCACTGCGCCGCGAGCTCGGGATCACATCACAGATGCGCTGCAGGTTCGTCGTTTTGCCGGCCATGCCGGGGCCGTCGTACACGATGCGCACGATGTGGCAGTTTCGGGACGAATCGAAGGACGGCATGCCTATGAACTACCCCGATTGGGCCGCGAGCGGAAGCGCGCCGTTCAACGCGCCGGTTTCACACAATATCCGCGCGTTTGCCGCGTTTTCCCAAGCTGGCGTGCGGCCACCCGTACCAGCCGGCGATGGCCAGCGCAGGATTGCCGAATTTGCGGAAAACTCGCGGCACAGCGGCTTGGCACTCGCCTTGCGATGCGCGACCTCGGGAGGTTTCATCATGAAATGTCATTTGTTGTTGGGTTTGGGGTGCTTGTCTCTATCGCTCGCCGGGTGCTCGGCGGGTGCCTCGGATGTCACTGACGGGACGCAATCGGCTGAAGACCCCATTGTGGGCGGTACGAGTGATCGCGGTAAGGATCCAGCCGTCGTCGCGATCGACATCGGAGGAGAGGGGTTGTGCACGGGCAGCCTGATTGGCCCGCGCTTGGTGCTCACCGCGCGCCATTGCGTGAGCCAAACCGCGGAAGGGGTAGATTGCCCCGCGCGTGCGCCGCAAATTCAGGGCGAACGCGCAGCGGATTCGTTCACTATCTTGGTGGGGGATGATGCGCAGACGGCGCGCCCGGTGGCCATCGGCTTGCGCGTGATCGTGCCCAACAGCGCCGTGTTGTGCGATCATGATGTGGCGCTAATCGAGCTCGATCGCCCGGTCACGGGTATCACTCCGCTCAGCTTGGGAGCGCTCAGCGGGGTAAAGGCGGTGCGTGGCGTTGGCTTCGGCAAACGCGGTGATTCGGCAGCCGCGGGCAAGAAGATGACGCGCAGCAACGTGAAGATTTTAAACGAGTCCGCGGCCGAATTCGAGGTCGGGGTGTTGAGCTGCAATGGCGATTCGGGTGGGCCCGCGCTGGATGCGCAGGGGCGCGTCGTCGGCATCGTGTCGCGCGGCGGGCCGAACTGTGATGGCCCAAACTCCGAGAATATTTACACGCGGGTGGATGCTTTCCATACGCTCATCAATCAAGCCCTCAGTCAGAGCAACGCGGCAGGCGGAGCAACCCCGGCTGCTGCTGGGGCCAGCGGTGCGGGCGCCGCGTGTGGAACCGGGAAGCGCTGTGCCACGGGCACGCACTGCAACCCGAGCACGTTGCTGTGCGAAGCCGCGCACTGACTCGGTCGGGCACGCTGCGGGGACTGACGGGCGTGGGGGCTGCCTGGGCGGCGGGCATCGGGCGTTAACTCACGGCGCTATGCACAGCCTGTCCGTGGCGGTGATCGCAGGCCAGCGCGGACAGGCTGTACTGGCGGGGAGCGTGCGTGGTCGCGGCCTGGGTCGGGTAATGATTGTTCCCTCAAAATGTAGCGCTGCCTGGCTCAGGCGGCGCTGGCGTTTCGACCCCCGTTGAGGAAGAGTGCGCCCCGATGAGTCCGGCTTTTCCGCGTGGTTTCGTGTGGGGCGCGGCCGCAGCGTCCTATCAAATTGAAGGGGCCGCAGTCGAAGGCGACAA
>JBDTYJ010000009.1:0-37852 GCA_040005755.1 Pseudomonadota bacterium | reverse complement strand
TCGACGTTGCCCTTGAACGAGGCTCCGTCTGCAATCGTGAAGCGCGCGGCTTTGATGTCGCCCACGAGCCTGCCACCAGCTTGAATATCCACGCGTTCGGAGGCACTGACGTCGCCGGTGACTTCCCCAGCCACGCTGAGGCTGGCGCCGGTGATGTCTGCGCCGACGACCGCCGTGCCGCCCACCGTAACGGCGTCCGTCGTCGTGAGCCGGCCGCGTAGCGTGCCGTTGATCACGATCTCTTCATCGCCCGTGATGTCGCCTTCGACTACGAGCCCCTCGCCAATCACCGTGCCTGCCATCCGGGTCGCCTCTGAGTTGCTGGAAAATGTCAGCGGCGGCGCGTGGCGCCACCGAAATCGAGCTCGAAATGCGTTTCGAGCTGCACCGAAACGCGCGCGCCGGCTTCAATCGAAACTTCCGCGGCGCGCAGCTGGCCGCGCACCTGTGCGCCGGCTCGGACTGCGATGGCGGAGCGGGCCTGCGCATCGCCCAGCAAGCTGCCACCGATATCCAGCCCTTCACCCTGCAGGTTGCCTTCCAGGGTGCCGCCCTCGGCGATCTCGGTGTCGCCGTTGACGTTGACGTCGCCTTTGACGGCTCCTTCGATGCGCAGGGCCCCCGTGCCGCTGATGCGACCGGTCACGCGGGTGCCGGCGCCAACAACGCTGATCTCATGGGGGGGACGCGGCATCGAAGTTCGCGGACGCTAATACGCCCCGAGCCGGTTGGGAACAAGCCCCTGATTCTGCGCGCGTTTTCTGAATACAGCTTGCGGCGGCTGGGTCACGCATCCGACGCCAAAATGGGCTGGTTTCGGTCGCAGCGGACGACGGCGCCGCGCGGTCAAGTCGTGTCAGGGCTTCCGGGCGGCCAAGATCTCTTGGGCGCGCGGTACGGAGCGAAACAGCGCGCGGGCATACAGACGCCGCTGTTCTGCGAGCGGCAAATCGCCGGTTCGGCCTTGGGTAGCGGCCGAGAGCAGCACGGCCGCCGCGACGCTGACGTTGAGGCTTTCGACAAAGCCGCGCATGGGGATACGCACCGCGCGCTGAGCGTGCGCTTTGAGCTCTGCGCAGATCCCCTCATGCTCGTTGCCGAGGAGCAGCGCGAGCCGCGGGATGTGGGCCAGGTCGGGCGGGGTCAGCTCTCCTTGCGGATGCGTCGCGATCAGCTCGAAGCCGCTCGCTTTCAGGTGCTCTGCCGCGGCATCCGCTGACGCGTGATGGTGCACCTCGAGCCAGCGCTCGGTCCCTTTGGTGATGCGGCGCGCGATCAGAAACCGCTCGACCCTAGGCAGCACGTGCACGGTCGGCACTCCGAAGGCGTCGCAGGTGCGCATCACCGCCGAGCCGTTGTGCGGGTCGTGCGGCGCGTCCAGCAACACCGTGACGCTACCCAGGCGTTGTCCGACCACCGCTTGGATGCGCTGACGCCGCTCGTCCGTGGCGAGGGGTTCGAGCGTCTCGATCACCCCTTCGATCGTCCACGCTGCAGCCCACGGCTCTCCCGGTAAACTTTCGGCGAATTCTGCGCCGACTTCTTCATGCGCGCGTCTCAAACAGGTTTTCCTATGCGATCTGAACGGTTTGGGGTTTGTGGCGGCAGAGGCGTCTGCCTGGCACTGGGCGATGAATGTGCAGCAGGCCGGGGCGAAATCCGCCGTCACGGGTGGGCTGGGGCTAGCTGGAACGTCAGAGGGGGTTTCGCCACCCAACAACAAGCATTATCTTGCCTGGCGTCACTAAATCATAGGAGAGCGGTCCCAATGGCATCGGATAAGGTTCATGTATTCAACGACCTCAACTTCGAGCAGGAAGTCCTGAAATCGACTGTTCCGGTCCTGGTGGATTTTACGGCGACCTGGTGTGGACCGTGCAAGGCGCTCGCGCCGATCGTCGATCAGTTGGCTGCCGAGCTAGACGGTTCAGTAAAGGTCGGCAAGCTCGACATTGATGATTCTCCGATCACCGCCGGGAAGCTGGGCGTGCGCGGCGTTCCGACCGTGATGGTGTTCAAGAACGGCGAGCGCTCTGCGCAGCACGTCGGCCTGACCACGAAAGCCAAGCTCGCTGACTTGGTGAAAATCTGAGTCGATTCGCCTCGTGTAGCTGGGTTCGGCGGTTTCACTGCCGCTCCGCTGAGCTGCCTGCCTTTTCGGGCTCTGGCAATTCAGCGGGGCCCGAACCCCGAGTTTGGGGTTCGGCTCCCGAACGCCTATGACGCAGCCGGCAGCCGAAGCACGTCACGGGCGGTCGCCCAGGTTTCGTCGACGCCTGTATTGGCTGCCATTTGGCGTGCTGGCGTGCGCGAACCTTACTGCCGCGTTAGCGGTCTCGCGGTCGCTGCCACCGCTCTTGGCAGTGGTGCTCGGCGCATTGCTGTACTTCGCGACCGTGCCGCGTTTCATCGCGCAAATGCGGGATCGACCGCGGCCGCGTTGGATCACGCGTTTCGTGGATCAGCCGTTGTTCGCGCACTTCGGCGCCAGCGTGGTCTCGTTGCTCTTGGCGCCGCTGTGTTTCGCAGTTGCTCTGTTCGAGCTGGCGTTTTCGCATGCTTCGCTCTTCGAACTTTGGCGGAGCGCACTCGCAGGGGCGTATGTCGTCGGGCTCGGCCTCTCGATCTGGGCGATCTGGGTGGAACGCCATTTCGTGCGTGTGCGCCGGCTCGACGTGCACATTGCAGCGCTGCCAGCCGAATTCGACGGCTATCGGATCACGCAGCTGAGTGACCTGCACGTGGGCAGCTTCGACCCGAAGCGGCGCGCCTTGCAGTGGGCGGCGTTGAGTAACGAACTCGAGCCCGACCTGGCAACGGTCACGGGGGATTTGGTGACCAGCGGCACCGGGTTTTACGCCGATGTCGCCGAGGCGATTGCGGCGCTGCGCGCCAAAGACGGCGTGTTCGTGGCCATGGGTAACCACGATCAGAGCAACAACGACGAGCTGAGCCGGCTGATTGCGGAGCTTGGCCCGACCGTTTTGCGCAACGATGCCCGTGTCATCCGCCGCGGCAGCGCGGCGCTTGTGATTGCTGGGCTCGATGGCCGCATCGCCTCGCCGGCGCAAACAGCGCGCGTGGTGCAGGGTTGTGCGACCGGCGCACCGCTGATCTTGCTCTCTCACTATCCGTGGACGTTCGAAGCGGCAGCGGGCGCAGGCGCGGACTTGGTGCTCACGGGACACACCCACGGTGGGCAGCTCGGCGTGCCCTTCTTCGGCCGTCGCTTCAACTTGGCGCGCCTCACGCGCCAGCTCTCCCGCGGCCTCTATTACTCGGGAAAAGCCGCCATGTACGTCAACGCAGGCCTCGGCACCACGGGCCCACCCATGCGCCTCGCCGTGCCACCGGAGATTGCGTTGATTACGTTGCGTCGTGGTGGCGGATAGTAGCGAGCGTTCTCGAGCGGCTGACGGCCGCTTGCGCTCGGGCGACCCGGCGTTGCAGCCAGACGCGCATCCGCATTCTACGGCACTAGCCTTGTGAGCCGTTGCCCTTGTCCTTGACGCAGACACTTCCCTGGCAGGTTTTGTTGCCGTGGCACGTGATGCCGCAACCGCCGCAGTTGGAGTTGTCACTGCTCGTGTCGGTGCATACACCGGAACAGCGCGTATAGCCGGCGTTGCACATGGTTGCACAGCCACTGCTGGTGCACGCAGCGGTGCCGTTCGGAGTGCTGGGGCACGCGGTCCCGCAAGCGCCGCAATTTTGTGGGTCATTCCTGGTGTCTACGCAGGCGTTTCCGCAGCGAATGAAGGGGAGCGTGCATTGGAAGCTGCAGCTGCCCGCGCACACGGGCTTGGCGTTTGCTGGAGCGCTGCAGCTGGCGCCGCATTTGCCGCAGTTGGAGGTGTCAGTACCGAGATTCACGCAGGACCCGCTGCAGTTTGTCTGCGTGCCGCAATCGGTGGTGCATAGCCCGGCTTTGCATACCGAGCCCGTGCCGCATGCAGTGCCGCACTTGCCGCAGTCCTTCGAATCGGACTGCAGGTCGATGCAGGACGCGCCGCAAGGGGTGTAGCCTGGGTTGCAACTGACGCCACACCCGGACGCCGTGCATATTGCAGAGCCGTTAGCTGGCATCGGGCAGACGACTCCGCACTTGCCACAGTTTGCGATGTCGGTGCCGAGTTGTAGGCAGGTGTTTCCGCACGGTGAATACCCTGCCGAGCAGCTCACTCCGCAGCCGGCGGCACCGCATGCGGGCGAACCATTCTTCGGCGTCGGGCACGCAGCACCGCAGGCGTGACAATTTTTGGGATCGGTGTTCACGTTCACACACGAACCGCTGCAGTTCTTTTCACTCGCCGCGCAGTTGGAAATGCATTGGCTCGCCGAGCAAACCTCGCCCGCCGCACAAGCATGGCCACACGACCCGCAGTTGGTGGAGTCGTTGTCGGTTCTGATGCATGCTGTTCCGCACTTGGCAAATCCCTGGTTACAGGTGCTGCCGCAAGTGCCCGCGCTGCAAGTGGCCATCCCGCCAGCGGGTGCGTCACAAACATGCCCGCACGCCCCGCAATTCAGCGGGTCGGAGTTGGTATCGATGCAGCTCGCGCCGCAGGCTTTGTACCCCTTGTCACAGCTAAAGCTACAAGTGGCAGCGACACAGCTTGCGGAGCCATGTTGTGGTGTGGGGCACGCCTTGTCGCAACCGCCACAATGAGCGGCCGAGGTTGCGGTGTCGACGCAGGCGCCACTGCAGTTGACCGCGCCGGTCTGGCACGTATCGGCGCAGTGGCCTCCCGAGCACACGCTTCCGGCGGGGCACGCCGTCTGACACGCGCCGCAGTGCGCGGGGTCACTGCTCAGATCGGCGCAGCCGTTGCCACATTGGGTGAGCTTGTCGCCGCAAGTCACGCCGCACGCGCCGTTTTTACACGTTCCGACGCCACCCCCGCTGGGCACGCAGCTCCTCCCGCAACTGCCGCAGTTGTCGACATCCGTTGCAAAGTCGACGCACGTTTCACCGCACGCGGCGTACCCTGGGTCGCACGCAAAATTGCATCGGCTCGCGACGCACACGGGCGCTGCGTGTAAAGGAGCCGTACACACGGCGTTGCAACTTCCGCAATGGGCTGCGTCACTGCTGGCGACGACGCAGGCGCCACCACATACTGTTTCGCCATCACGGCACGCGCCGCTCGTGTCCGCCCCGCCGGCCACGCCTCCCGGGCTCACCACGTTGCCCGCGTCGCCCGCGCCGCCTGCGACTACCGTATCCGTTGAGCCGGCGGAGCTATCGACATCGGTGCTGCCGCTCGAGCCCGAGGCGCCGCCCAATGGTCGGACACAGATGTTCGAGGCGAGATCGCAGGCATAACCCGGTAGACATTCGTGCGCGGCCCCGCACGGCCTGCCATCTAAGCTAGGTGAAAGGCCGCTCTGGCACGACAGCAGTCCGCCAAAGGCTGCCAGCATCACCAGCGAGAACCAAGTTCGAAGAGGTCGAGTCATTAGAATCGACCGACCGCAGAGGCCGCGCACAGCTGCGGCAGACACACGAGCCCGGCGCCGGCAACGTGCGACTGAGGCTTGGTATCGAACAACAACATCAGCCCGCCCGCGACGGCCAATGCGCCGCCTACGCCGAGGAAAACGCGGGCAGTAGTTTGTCGGCTCTGCTCGCGGTCAAACTGAGCCTGATAGCCGACCTGGCTTTCGCGCTCCGCGTCGTGCTCCGCGCTCCGGCGTAGGAGTTCGAAGGTAAGCGCTCCGCCGAGCGCCGCGCCTCCGGCAGCCAAGGTGATCCAAGGCAGCGCACCGAGCCGCGGACGGCGCGCACTCGAAGCATCCGTCTGCGCCCGAACTGGCACCGCAGTGCTTTTCTGGTCTAGCTGAACGCTGACATCCATGGGCTCGGTCGCGCTGAGCTCTATATCTCGCTGCGCATCGACATAGCCGGCGCGGGAGAACGACAGGTGATGCCGGCCGGGGTTGAGCTCTCCAGTCCACGGCGCGACAACGGGCGGTAAATCATCGATTTGGACCGTTGCTTCCTCGGGGTTGGACAGGACCGTCAATTGCTGGACGCCCTTCTTCGCCAACGTCGAGGAAAGCGCCGCGATGGTAAGCCGCACCTCGGCGGCGTTTCCCGCCGTGGGGCTGCGCCGCAGGTAGTCGCGGTACCAGCGCAGCGCACCCGCTGAATCCCCGATGTGTTCTTCGGCGCGTGCGATGTTGAACGAAAGGGGCGCGCTCGGCGCAAGCTTGTCCGCGGCGAGAAAGAATTCGACCGCCTCCCCGAAGCGACCGGCGGTGTAGGCGTCGGCACCTCGTTCGTACTTCGCTTTTGCCTCAGTGCGCCGCTGCTCGACAATCGACTCATCGCTCGGCGAGTCAGTGGAGGCAGAACCGCCCTGACAAAAACCGTCTTTGCTGTGCAAGGCCAAAAACGAAAGGGCTAGAACGGCGTTCACCTTGCTGAGGCGTGCGCGCTGTCGGGCGGTGGTGGAGGGCGCTGCGTGCAAAGCGCGATTAGCTAAGGCAACTGTGGGACGTAAGTAAGTCATTGCATTTGAAATCGGCTGGCGTCAGCGAGGGAGCGTCGACGCTCAAGCAAGACCGGTGCCGCCGGGGGGGGGGCGAAACGAGGTTAAAGTTCAACTGCCGTCCGCGTCACGACATTGGTTGAGCACGTTTTTGTCGCGGTGGGGCGAATTGTCTACGCTCGCGCGCTTGCGCATCGTCTGCTGACGTAGAAATAAGCAAGCCGCGTCTTCCGGCGGGTGGGGTGGCCGACGAACTTGCAAGACATCGCGGTCTATTTGTTAGCCTCCCCGCGCTGAGAAATGGCCCGTTCACATGCGTGAAACAAAACTGGGACGCGCGCCCAAGCTTTCAGCTGCGGCGCAACACGGGCGGCGTGGGCGCACTGGGTGGAGTTTTGTTGGCGCCGTTCGGGTTATTCGGGCCGGCGTTACCGGTGATTACCTGCGCGGCCATCAGGGTTTGCACCACGCGCAACACGTCTTCCGAGCCATTGCTGACGGCGCCGTGGTCGCTGCTGCCGCCGCCACCGCCGAAGTTCACGAACTGGCTATTTTGTAGGGCGGCGGCGACCTGTGCGGTCAGCTCCGGTGCCAGCTCCAGACGCTTCAAATCCAAATACGCACCGCCCACTTCAGACAAAGCTTGGGCCTTCATGCGAATGGCTTCCGCTTCAGCCTGGGCGATGAGCCGAATGCGCGACGCCTGCGCGCGGCCTTCGGCTTCTTGTCGAATCACATTCTGCTCGGCATCCGCGCGGGCTTGCGTGAGCTGATTGGCGCCGAGCTCTGCCTCGCGCTGGCCGCGTACCGCGTTCTGCTTGTCCGCTTCAGCCTTGGCGATCGACGCGCCGTTGGAAGCGATTTGCATGTTCAGCGCGCGCTCTTGATCATTGACCTTCTGCTGAGCCTCGAGCTGCGCGATGCGCGCGCGCTGCTCTTCTTGCGCCTGCACGACGTCCGCGTCCGCCTTGGCGCGGGCGGCAGACTCGCGGCGGCGCGCCTCGGCGACCTCACTCAGCACGGCTTTGATGTTCAAGCTATTGAACGACAGCCCAAGATCCATCAGCTCACGCGAACAAGCATCTTTGATGATGACCGCGAGCTCGTCGTCCTCACTGCGGTTCGGCACGGCTAGGTCCGTGGGTCCCGCGGCGACCAGCGCGGGGCTCGGCGCAGAGGCGGAGCGTGCGTTGAAGAGCTGGTCGTGCTTCAGCAAGTTGATTGCGCGGCGGCCCGCCGAAGACAGCACGTCCGTCAGCGTGGAGAGCTGCTCGTTTCCAGACTTGGAAAAGAACTTGTTGGCAGCGGTGTTTACCATTGCTTCATCTTCACCCACACTGACGATCGCCGAGGCGCGCACGGTGACCTTCACCGGGGCGGAGCGGCCGTTCGCGTCTACGTCCGCCGTTTGGTCGGTGATTTCGATGTCGACGTTGATCGCTTGCGCCGGAATCACCCGAACCTGGGTGAGCACGGGCACAATCAAGGCCTTGCTCGGCCCACGGTAGATCTTCAGGTTGCGCCCGCGGCTGGCGAGCAAGATCTCGCCTGCATCCACGCTGCGCAGAAAAGTCGTGATGATCACAGAGGTGAGCACCAAAACCAGAAGTACGACGACTCCAGCGATAATCAGCGATGGTTCAATCATGACAGTCTCCCTGTGACACGTGACGTTGCAACGCGACGAGCGCGTTCGAGTTGCTGAGGCTTTTAGTTGCGAGCAATGGAGACCGTCACGCGCTCGTTGGCTGCGTCCACGTCTTCAATCAGCAGGCTGGTGCCGACCTGCACCTGCAGCGTAGCTTGGTCTTTGCGTAGGGTAGCAACGAGTTGCACGCTTCGGCCATCTCGCACGGTGGACACCACGCCGCGCCCATTTCGGAATGGCGTGACCGCCTGTGCCGGGCTCAAGATCAATTGTTGCAGGGGCGAGCAGGGAGGCGCCTCCAGACGAAAGACGAGGTTCCACACTGGACGCACCACTAGCCGCTCGACCAAAAGCGCTGGGAACGCGGCGGCGATTGCGGCGACCGCGAAGGACAGGTGGAAGGCGTGCACGCCAGCATTGCCAAACGCACCATACAGCGCGAGCAAGCTGAAGACTGCACGCGGAGACGGCACGTACCGCAAGCCGCCAGCGTGCGTTGTGTCGGCGGGTAGGAACTGTTGAAGCGCGCCGCGCCCGCCCGTGACGACAGGCGCGGAATTGGCATGGCTGATGCCGTGGGCAGCGGCGCTCCCCACCGGGCCGGGCGTGGTGTGGGTGATGCCAGCGTGCGCGCTATGGCTATGACCCAAAGCCGGGATCGCCATCGCCGCGAGCCCCACCAGGCCGATGACCAACAGCATCAAAAACACGCGCTCAGGGTAAGCACCCGCTCGGCGGTCCGCCACTTGACACGAAAATTACGTCCGAATGCGCAGGCCTTTCGGCGCATTGCGCATGAAAATCGGCCGCGCGACCGCGGCGATGGCGACGTCTCGTTGCGAGCAGCGCGCCTTTGCGAGTGGCACGAAGCATGCTCGGGAGTCAGCCGCCGCGCGGCACGAGCGTGCCCGGCGCGCGGTAAACTTCACTCGGCACGTCCAAATCCGGATCGAAGTGGCACTTCATGGTGCGGTACTGAACGCCGGTTGGTGCACCTGCGGGATCCTGGTTCTGGCGGAAGAGCCAGGCGTGCTCCAGGTCATCCGTGAGCAGGAGCACCTGCTCGTGGCGTGAAGTGGCGCCATCCATAATGACCTCATCGGCGCCGAACGCTGCGGCGCAGGCGTTTTGGGGCGTGCCGTGCAGCACCGCGGAGTTGCTGAGGAAGAGCCGCGGCGCGTCTGAGCTATCCGTCACGATGACGGGATGGCGCGTTCCAGGCAGAGTCGCGGCATCGATGCGCGGTGTGCCGGCGAGGTCACTCGGGCTGCAGCGGCTGGGCCGATCCGCCAGGCTTTGTTGGGTGGGCACGGGGATGGGTGTGCCCGTGACGTCTCCGGCGGCGCGGAATGGGTAAAATATCGCGCTCGAACGGTCGCTGTCGTTATCCAGCGACTGCACGTACATGCCAGAAGTGTTGCCCACGTACGCAACGTTGCTGTTCACGGTCTGCCCAAACGCGCTCGGGTCAGGCAGCGCGGTGGTTTGCGCGTCGAACTCGAACCCCGTGCCGGTGCGGCGGGCGCGCCCCAGCGCGGCGCCATGTCCGAAGAACATCAACGCAACGTGCGCGTTGTCGGTGTGCGCCATTTCCGTGCGGCCGCGTGCGCTGCCCGTGCTGGGCCACTTGATGGGTGGAATGCGCGTGCTGCTGTGCCCGTCGAAATACCAGGTCTCCTGCTCGTCACCGGCGGCGTGATGCATGCGCAGGTACAACCCGCCTTCGCCGATGCTCAGCAAGTCCGGATCGGCGCGCTGCGCAGGCTCGCCGCGTTGATAGTCACCGGCAGCGAGCGGGCCGCCGTCCGCAAGCTGCGCGTGGCCGATCTGACCGGCGAGCGCGTTGTCCCAGCTGAGCTCAACATTGCGCAGGTGGTTGTCTTTTGCCGGATCTTCCGGGAGGCGGTAGCGCAGCGCAGCGGCGCCTTCGATTTGATCGAGCACGCTGTATGCGTAGTCACTGGGGTGGTCGAGTGGGCGAAGTAGCGGGATGGACTCTAGGTGCGCGTGCGCGCCGCCGATGCCGTGAATCATGCTCGCGGCCGCGTGCGGGGCATCATTGGAAAGAGCGACGAAACTCAGCTTCCCAAACGCCGCATCGCGCGAGCCGGGCGCGTCCGTGACGCCCGGCAACGGTCGGAACGGAGCTTCATCCAACGTGCAGGCGATCGGCATCCGCACTTTGCGCTCGGTCAAGCGGGCCGCATCACGGCTGGGTGGGGGGAGCGGCTCACTGTCGTCTTCGCTCTGGCCGGCCCAACCAATGCGCGAGACCTCGTTGCCGATGACACAGCCGCGCGCGACACAACGCAGCTTTACGTTGCAGTCCATCACGCTCGCGCACAAGGCAACGGGGAAGCGCGCGAGTTGCTGCCAGGTGACGCCTCCATCCAGCGATTCCCAGGTCTTGCGCGTGGTCGGGGACAGAGCGAAGGCGCGCGTTCCGACGGCTGCTACCAGCGCCTGCTCGTCCGGTGCCTTCGAGGCCGAGAGCAGGCGACCCTGCTCGTCGGTCACGATCAGCGCACGCCCGTGGCGATCCGCAATCACGAGCGAGAGCGAGCCGTCTTCGGCCGCCGCAAACGACTCCAAGTGCACGAGGGCTTGGGTGTGCTCCCAATATTGATCTTCATCGTTCGAATCCGCGCGCACCAGATCGAGATCGCGGACTTCGAAGCTCTTGCCCCGATCATGCGACACGAACATTGCCAGTGCGCCGGTTTTGGACCGGCGACCGACCGCGTATGCGGTGCGCCCGTCCAACGAGAAGGTGACGCCCAGCGCGCTTTCCGAGAGCGTGGGGGTAGCTGCGGCGAACAGCTCGTACTTCGGCCGCGTACCCTCGACGCCGTGGCCTTTCCCCTTGAGGCGCCCTTCATCTGGCGGTGTTTCACGGCGCAGGAACACGCCGCCCGTGCTGCAGCCCGGATTCGGTAAGCCGCACAGGCCGGTCGCAATCAGCGCACCCCGGGCCCCCAACACAAAGTGGAACCCAGCCCAAGTGCCGTAGCCGGCGAATGGCTCGGGCTCGAAATGTGCACCGGCGTTTTCGCTGCGAAAGAACGCGAGCACGACGCTGCCGCCTTCACTCGGTCCGCGAAAGCACGCAAGCTCCAGGTAGCGGCCGAAGCCAGCGACGCGCGCGCCTCTGCAATCCTTGAGCTCGGGCAGCGGGCTCGCCTCCAACTTACCATCGAGCGGGCCTTGCACGAGTTCATAGCTGCTGGGCCGCGCGGGTGGGGCCGATACTTCAAAGTAGCGTGAGCCGATCACGACGGCGCGTCCGTCCGCGAGCGCCGCGGCGTCGGGGCCGCGCGGCGGTGCGTTCGCTTCGAGGTCTGGCCCGGTGGCGGGGTCGACCCCCGGTTCAAGCCGTGGCGGCGAGGCTTCGAAGTGGTATGCGCCGAACACGGTCTCGACTTGCACCCGCCCCTGCCAATCCCGCGACAAGGCGTAGACCCCGCGAGTTTTCCCGGGCAAAACCGCCCAATTGAGGCCTTCGTCCGAGGTGACCCAAAGCGTTTCGGGGATCGCCAGCGCGAGCCCGGCGCCATCTTCCCCGAGCGCCACGTCGGCAAACGCGACATGGTCAGGGCCTACCTTGCTGAAGGACGCGGCGCCGTCTGCACTGCGGGACAGCGCGCGATTCATGGTGACGCCGAGAATCGAATGGCGCGCTGCGCTGACCCTGACCAGGGGTTCGAGCGGCGCGCTGGAGCGCAGGAACTTGCCGAGCGGGTCGCGTGCCTCGTAACTCGTTCCGCTCTGCCCGACGAACCAATAGCCGTCGTCCGCTGTCAGCACGGCGATCAAGTCTTCGGGCGCGAGGCTGGCGCCGGCGGACAGGGCGTGCGTGCGGGGGTCGAGCAGCCAGCGCTCTCCGCGCTTGCCCGCGAGCAACAGGCGGCCGTCTGCTAGGCGGCGTTCGGCCTGGACCGCGGCTTGTTTGCGTGGGTGGTAGCGAAAGCTTGCCGGGGTTGGGTACGTGGCCGAGATCGCCACGCTAGTTAGTAGCGAATTGCCGGCGCTTGAAGCGGGCTTTCTTGCTTCACTATTGCCGCCGCAGCTCAGCGCAGCACAGGCGAAGAGCAGAGGCAGGGCGCGCCGCGCGCTTGCCGTGCTCACTTGGGGTTCACCTTGGCAGCGTGCTCGTAGTCGCTCGCGGCTTTATCGATGAGCGCCAGGTCTCGCGCCGCCTTTTCAGCTTCAGCGCTGAGGACAGCCGTAAATTGCGTCAGCCCCCAAATGCCATTTTCGCGGCGACGAAACGGGTAGCGCGTGCCATGCGCAGTTTCGACCGTGGCCCGTTCGCCTTGGATGTTCACGCGCGCAATGCCGGACATGTCTTTGCGTAGGCTATTCATCCAACCGTTTTGTTTAGCGTAGATCGCCAGCACATCCGCGCCGTCTGGTGCGGCGGCTTCTTCGGCGTACTGCGCCGCCACGCGCGAGCGCTCGGGTTCAGGGAAAGCCGAGAGCACCCGATCACGAGCTCGCTTTCGGTAGTCACGGATGGTGTAGCAAGCGTGCTGAGCGCGCGTCTCTGTGTAGGCAAAAAAATCTTGGGCCCGCCCGCGATTCACCGCAATGACGACGCGCAAATAGGCTCCCTCCGGGGAACGATCACTCGGGAACGAGAGCTTCGCCCAAACGAACGCCAACAGCAGGGCTGCGCCGATTCCGGCAAGCATGAACGTGAGCACGCGGCGCGCTTTCATGTTTCGCTGGCTAGTTTAGTCCCAGTTGCTCGAATTTGCCCAAAACGGAAGGGGACGCTGCGCGTGGTCGCCCTCCGTAAGTGTCCAGCCGGGTCGGTTTTGCTTGTTCGGCGCATCCGGAAGGTGTTAGCGGACTGCCATGTGGCAATCGGCGAAGGTCGCCGTCGTCGTCCCCTGTTTCCGCGAAGCGCGCCTCATCGCGCGCACGATTTCGGGAATTCCCGCGTTCGTCGACCTGATCGTCGTGGTGGATGACGGCAGCCCCGATGCCACATCGGAAGCGGTGCGTGCGCTCGCAGACCCGCGCGTTGAGCTCGTGGTGCACCCCGAAAATTGCGGCGTCGGCGCCGCCATCGTCAGCGGCTACCGCGCCGCGCTGGCGGCCGGCTGCGACGTCTTCGCGGTCATGGCCGGCGACGCGCAAATGGCCCCGGAAGATCTGGAAGGGGTGATCACCCCCGTTGCGCTCGGCCACGCGAGCTACGTGAAGGGTAACCGTTTTCAGCATGCGCGGGCTCGGGACATGCCGCTGTTGAGGCGCTGCGCGGGCCGCATGCTTGCTCTCGCCACGCGCCTGGCCACCGGGCTCAGGGTCGATGACTGCCAATGCGGGTACACCGCGATTTCCCGGGCCGCGCTGCTCGAGCTGCCACTCTCGGATCTATGGCCGCGCTTCGGCTATCCGAATGACTTGCTGTGCATGCTCGCCGCGCGTCGCTTGTCGGTCGTGGAGGTGCCGGTGCGCCCCGTTTATGCCGGTGAGCAGAGCGGCGTGCGCTTTTGGCACGCGCTGACCATTCTGGTGCTGATCGCGCGGCGCAGCGCGCGCGAACGCGCTGTGCGCCACGCCTTGCCGCTCGCGGATGTATTGCCTCGCCTGCGCTCAGGCGCGGATCGCCCGATCGACGATTTGCTCAGCGAAGCGGAGTGAGTGCTCCAAGTCGAAGCACTCATCCAGCTCCTGGGCGGACAGCTTCTGTGAAACATCCGGGTCGACCCCGAGCAGCGCGCGGAACTGACCTTCACCCTGAAATGCTTTCATGGCGTTGCGCTGGACCAACACGTACGCTTCTTGGCGACCGAGGCCCTTGCCAATCAGCGCGAGCAGAATCGCTTCGCTGAAAAACAGCGAACCGCTGCGGTCCAGGTTTCGCTTCATGTTTTCTGGGTAAACCACCAGCCCCTCGACCAAGCCGGTGCAGCGCTCGAGCATGAAGCCGAGCGTGGTGGTGGCGTCGGGGGCAAGCATGCGCTCGACGGACGAGTGCGAGATGTCCCGTTCGTGCCACAGCGCGACGTTCTCGAGAGCGGGCGTCAGCGCGCCACGCACCACGCGCGCAAGGCCGCACAGGTTCTCGCTGAGCACGGGGTTACGTTTGTGTGGCATGGCGCTGGAGCCTTTTTGGCCAGCTGAAAAACGCTCCTCTGCTTCACCCACCTCACTGCGCTGCCAGTGGCGTACGTTGGTCGCGAAGCGCTCGATGCCGGCTGCGAGCAACGCCAGCGCCGAGAAGAAGCTCGCATGGCGATCGCGCGCGACGACCTGCGTCGACACGGTTTCTGCGCCCAGGCCAAGGCTCGTGAGTGCGCGCTCTTCGAGCTCGGGAGACAGATGCGCGTAGGTGCCCACAGCGCCCGCGATCTTGCCGACCGCGATTTCCTGACGGGCACGCGCGAGCCGCAGCCGGCCACGCTTGATCTCGGCTAGGTGCCCAGCGAGCACGATGCCAAAGCTCACGGGCTCGGCGCTGATGCCATGGGAACGGCCAATTTGCGGCGTCTTCACGTGCTCTTTGGCGCGCGCGGCCAGCGCGGCAATCAGCGTGTCCGTGCGTTCCAGCAGCAAATCGGCGGCGCGAGCGAGCTGGATTGCGAAACTAGTATCGAGCACATCGCTGGAGGTCATGCCACGGTGCAGCCAGCGCGCGGGCTCGCCGGCGAGCTGCTCTACGTGCGTCAAGAAGGCGATGACGTCGTGCCGGGTCGTGCGCTCGATCTCGTCGATTTTGCTCGGATCGAGGGCGATATTCTTGGAGCGGATGCTCGCGGCGGTGCCCTTGGGTACCACGCCCTCCGTTTCCATCGCCTGGCAGGCGGCCAACTCGACGTCGAGCCAGATGCCGTACCGGGTTTTGTCGGACCAGAGCTCTGCGAATGCCTTGGGCGTGTAGCGCGGGATCATCTCGGGCCGGTGCCTAACAGAGGCAGGCGGCTGCCGCTAGGCTCGAGTTGAGCGGTCCTGCGCCGCCAGAAGAACCGCGGCTCACGCTGAGCGAGCGCTGCTTAGCGCGGCTTGCGGCCTTTCACGTCCGTATAGGCTTGGCCCGTAGGCTTGCCTTTGCCAACCGCGAGGCCTGGCGTGCGGCTCCAACCGGGGAGCGGACGCCCGAAAGCGTCTTTCCCGGCGTCGAAGCCGGCGACTTGGTCCGACAGCTGGCTAAAGCCAGCTTGGGCCAGCATGGCGGCGGCGCGCTTGGACCGCCCGCCTGCCTTGCAGCCGATGACCAGCGGCTCGTCTTTGCCGAACGCGCTCTGCATGACGCTCAAAAATTCCGGGTTTTCGACCAGGCCGACTGGGCCTGCGTTGAGCAGCGGCACATTCAGCGCCCCTTCGGGGTGCCCTGCTTCGAACTCAGGCTCACTACGGACGTCGATATAGACGTGCCCCTGGGCGAGCAGGGCGGCGGCTTCGGCTGGAGTGACTGCTTTCGGTTCTGGCACGGTGCATGCTCCGTTCAAGGCTTGAGAGCGAGGTACCTGCGGCTCTATCACCGGATGTTGCGCCTGCCAAATCGGGCGGGGGGAGACGTGCTACACCGGGCCAAAGCGTGCAACCTCCCTCAACTTTCGAGCGAAATCGGATCCGCGTCGTTCCCCTGGGCGGCCTGGGGGAGATTGGCATGAATTGCTTCGCTCTCGAGCAGCCCGGCGGCATCGTCGTCGTCGACTGCGGCGCGGCCTTTGCGGAGGATGACGTCGGCATCGACGTTTGGCATCCAGACTTTACGTGGCTGCTGGAACGGCGTGAGCGCGTGCACGGCATTTTCCTGACGCACGGCCACGAAGACCACGTTGGCGCTTTGCCGTACCTGTTGTCCGAGCTGGATGTGCCCGTGTGGGGGCCACCCCATGCGCTGGGTATTGCCAAGAAGCGGCTGTTCGAGCACGACTTTGCCGCCGCGGATCTGGATCTGCGTGACGCCCACGCGGGCCAACAATACGAGGTTGGTCCGTTCACGGTTGAGCCGGTACGCGTAGCGCACTCGATCGTCGAGGCGAGCGCGCTGCACATTCGCACCGCGATCGGCAGCATTTTGCACACGGGTGATTTCAACTTTGACCCCGATCCGCCCGACGGCGAGCCGACCGACGAAGCGCGTCTGATGGAGCTGGGTGATCAAGGCATTTCGCTGCTGCTTAGCGACAGCACGAATATCGATGTCCCCGTGCGCGCGGGATCGGAACGCGGCGTCGGGCGCGCGCTCGAAGAATTGGTGCGCGAAGCCCCCGCGCGCGTCGTGATTGCGATGTTTGCGAGCAACATCCAGCGTCTGATTTTGCTCGGCGAGATTGCGCAGCGCACGGGGCGGAAGCTGTGCTTGTTCGGCCGCAGCCTGGAGACGCAGTACGCCATCGCCCGGCAAATTGGCCGGTTGTCCTGGCCGACTGACCTCGTGGTGGGTGCCGAGCAAGCAGCGAGCGTGCCCCGCTCGAGCCTGCTGGTGCTTGCCGGTGGCACGCAAGCCGAGCGCAATTCCGCACTCAAGCGGCTGTCGATCGGCCAGCATCCGAAGCTCGTGCTGGCCGAAGAGGACACCGTGATCTTCTCCAGCCGCATCATTCCAGGCAATGATCGGCCCGTGTTCTCGATGATGAACGACTTGCTGCGAGCTGGCGTGATCCTGAAAACGCGCTTCAGTGACCCGGCCGTGCACACCAGCGGTCACGCCGGCCGCAGCGAACAAAGCCGCATGATCGAGCTGTGTCGCCCCAAGTGCTTCGTGCCCGTGCACGGCACGCTGCATCATTTGCTGCGGCACGAGGAGCTGGCTCGCGAGCTCGGGGTTGCCGAAACCTGCGTCGTGGAGAATGGCACCCCCGTGCTGTGTGATGGCGAAAAGCTATGGAAAGACAGCGCGGTGCCGCATGGCCGCATCGCGATTGCGGTGGGTGGTGAGGAGCTCTCCAGCGAAACGCATCAGCGCCGACTCGAACTCGGGCGCTCGGGCGTCGCGTTCGTTTCGCTCGCTCTCGCGCGCGGCGACAAACTCGCAGCAGCGCCCGCGGTGCGCACTCGCGGAGTGCCCTTGGTTGACGGAGACGAGGCCGCGCTGCGCGCCGTCGCGCGCGAGATCGCGCGTTCGGTCGAGTCTTTCCGTAGCGGGCACGGGCTTGCGCTCGCTGAATTCGTGCGTCGCGCCGCGCGCCGCAAGCTCGAGGATTTGTCCGGTACGCGCCCCATCGTCGAAGTGGAGACGCTCGAGCTGGATTAGGCTTTCAGATCTCGACCGCGCGCGTGCCGAGCTCGCTCTCGCACGTGACGCACTTCTTCGGCACTTGGTCCTTGAGGTAAACTTGGCCGCACACCGGGCACAGCCGTGCGTCGCGCTCGAACGAGATGGGCTTGCCGCTGGCCGCACAGTGGCGACCCGTGATTTGCAGGCCTTCAATGGTGACGAACTCACCGTCGTTGTCGCGCGGTTCGGGCAAACCGCTCAGACTCTGACGCTTTACGTCCATCACGCTGGGCACGCGCTTCGTGCCTTCACTCAAGATCCAGGCGATGGCCGCGCGGTGCGCTGCGATCGGAATGCGGAGCGTCAGCTCTTTGCCTTTGGCGACGAGCTCAGCACGCTCCGTGAACACGCGCTCCATATCGCACCAGGCGAGCCGCACGAGCTCGTTGCCGCGCTCGATGGCGATGCCTGCATCACCGACCCGCAGCGGCAGCGCGCCCGCATCACCGAACCACAGCGCAGCACCTAGGCCCACCGCGCCGACGCCGAACAGGTAAGGCGCAATGGCGCGCGGGTTCTCGCGCAGCCACTGGCTATACAGGCCGGCTCCCAAGACGAGCGCGCTCAGCATGCCGCCACCGATGGACAGCCGAGAAGCGTAGGTTGCCTCGGGCATGAACAGCCGCTCTTTGCGAACGCGCTTGGCCTGGGCGGGCTTCTTGGTCTTTGCTTTCTTGACGTCCGGCATGACTTTCGCGGCGCAGGCTAGCATAAGTAGGAAAATGGCAAGCCGATGAGTCGCGCCTGGTCTTTGGCCCTGCCGGTCGTGACCGTTCTGGTGGTCACCTACGCCTTGCTCTTTGCAGGCGTGCCACGCCCAGTCGTGGGCGCGCGGGTGTATGGCGGGCCGACGGAGGGGGTTAGCCGGCTCTCGTTGCGCGTGGAAGCCGTGACGCGCGACGGTGAACACGAGGCCCCGTATTGGCCCGGAGCGCTGCGCGTCACCGCGGGCGCGAACAATGGCGCGCTGCTCGGGCTAACGCTCACGCGGGCCGCACGCGGCGTCGCGGACTTCGAGCTCGGGTTCGCGGCGCCAATCCGCGGGCCCGTGAACCTCACGGTGCGTGACCCGGCGGGCTCGCTCTTGGCGGCAGGCCCAATCGCGCTCCGCTTGGAGCGCTGGGCCGCGCGCGCTCGCCGCCGCGGCGGTTGGATTCGCGGGCGCGACGCGGGAGGGCTCGTGCTGAGCATTGCGCCGGAACGCGGCGCCTTCGTGATCGGTGCAGAGGATGCGTTGTTGATTTCCGTGCAGCAGGCAGGGAACGCCGTATCGGGCGCGCGCCTGACGCTGAGTGCGGATGGCGCGGAGCTCGACCTCACGCAGGATTTGCGCACCGACCAGCGTGGCCGCGCGCGCGTGCGCTTCCGCGCCCTTGCTCTGAACCCGACCGTTCGCATCGAAGCGCGTGCCGCCGACCAGACTGGGTTAATCGACAGCGGTGTGCCGGTGGTGCCCGGCGGTTTTCAGGCCCTGCGCACGGCAACCGGCGCCCGCATCGAATCGGCCACGCCGCGCACCGAAGCCTTTTGTGCACTGGTTACGGACCGTGGTCGCGTCCTGGGCCGGGCGCTGGAACTCACGCCCGATACTCGAGGCGGCGCGTGGGCTGCCGTCGATCTACCAGCGCCCGCTGAGCCTGCATGGCTCGTGGTCTCGAGTGAGGTCGATGAAAACAGCATCGCTGCCGTTGGCTGGCCGCTCACGCCGAGCAACGAACCTGCGCAAACGTTCGACGTGCCCGATGCGCTGCTGCTGGACGGCTTGCCTGCCGCGTTCGCGCGCGAGCAGGCGCGCCGAGCGCACGTGCGCTGGCTGACCGCGACATTCATCGCGCTGGCGTTTGCGCTCAGCGTGGTATTGCTCGTGATCCGCGTGCGCGCCGCGGATCGCAACATTGCCCAGCATCTGCGCGCCGACCTGGAGCTGGAAGCCGCGTCACGCATCGCGCCGCGTCGCCTGTTGCCGTTGTTCGGCGCCTTGCTGCTGCTCGGCCTCGGCTTCGTGCTGCTGGGCCTGATCGTGGCGGCACGGGCCCATTGACGAGCCCTGAAGCCGCTCAGTTGGCCGAGTCCAACCCCCTGAAGGTAGATAGCAGCTCGCTGAGCACATGAATCATCGGGGCCACGTCGGCGACGGCGGCCATTTCACGGCATGAATGCATGCTGAGCATCGGATTGCCGACATCCAGCGCGCGGATGCCGAGGCGCGCCGCGGAGATGGGACCAATGGTGCTGCCGCAGGGCATGTCGTTGCGCGAGCTGAAATACTGCGGCGTTACCTGGGCGAGCCGGCAGGCCGCGCTGAATGCAGCGACCGCTGGGCCGTCGCTCGCGTAGGATTGATTGACGTTCAGCTTGATCACGGGACCTGCGCCGAGCAGCGGGCGATGCTGCTTGTCGTGTTTGTCCGGGTAGTTGGGGTGCACGGCGTGCGCCATATCGGCGGATACCAGGAGCGAGCGGGAAATGGCTCGCGGCAGGGCGCTCGGGTCCTCGGGCGAGCAGCCTACAGCCAGCCGCTCCAGCACATCAGACAGGAACAAAGAGCGCGCGCCCGATGCGCTTTGGCTGCCGACCTCCTCGTGATCGTACAGAGCGACCACGCGCGTGGCCTCTGGATCTGGCGAGGCGTGGAGCAACGCTACGAGCGCGGCGTGACACGATGCCAAGTTGTCGAGCCGGCTCGAAAATATGAACTCTCGACTCGAACCCGCGAACGCCGCCCGCTGCACGTCATACAAACACAGGTCGAAGCCGAGCACGTCCTGCGCGCTGGCGCCGCTCGAGGAAGTGGCGCGAAGGCCCTCAGCGAGCAACTGCGCAAAGCCGCCGTCGCTTTGCTCCAAGCCAATCACCGGCACGAGCTGCGTTTGCGCGTTCAGTTGCAACCCGGCCGTGTTCACGTCTCGGTTCAAATGAATGGCGAGGTTGGGAATGCGACACACTGCGCGCTGCAGATCCAGCAATTCTGTCTTGCCGTCGGCCAGGACCACGCGGCCCGCCAACGACAAATCCCGATCCAGCCAGGTGGACAAGAGCACGCCACCGTAAACCTCCACCGCGAGTTGCCGATAACCCACGTTGCTCAGGTCGGGCAGTGGCTTGAGGCGCAGGTTCGGCGAATCCGTGTGCGCCCCGAGCAGCACGAAGCCGGCCTCGGCCGGCGGCTTGCTGCCGACCTGAAAAGCCACGATTGAACCCCCTGAGCGCACCGTGAAGCCGCGCGTCCCGGGTTGGATTTGCCAGGCCTCTTGCTCACGAAAAGCCCGAAAACCAGCGTTCATCAGGCGTCGTCTGACCTCTGCGACCGCGTGATAGGGCGTCTTGCCTGCATCCAGGAAAGCGGCGAGATCGGAGGCTTCGGGGGATCTATCCTGCTCGGGCATCGCCTGCGACTATACTCCGGGCCACGTGATCACGCAGGACGTCTCATTCGAGGGTTTCACCGCAACCGATTGGCAACGCCTGGCGGACGTTTTTCGCGCCCCGGGCGAGGCGAGTGACGATGCGCAAGCGGTCCAATCGGGCGCTCGTGGCGGGGTGGTGGCGGTCACGACCGGCAATCGGCTGCGCAAGCTGGTTCACACCAAGCGCGGCCGCTTGGACTTGGCGAGTGCTGAGTGGCCGATGAAACTTGCCGAGCTCGCGGGCCGCTATGAAGCGAGTTGGGCAGTCGAGCTCTCAGCGGGCGCGCTCGAAGAATTGGTGGAGCGTTTCTCGGAGCGCATTCGCCCGCGCCAGGAGTACCTTGAGCAGGCACTAGAGCTGGCGCGCGCGCTGCGCGAGCTGGAGGCCGAGGGGCTGATCGCAATGTGGCCTAAGCGCTTCGCGGACATCCCCGTCCCCGGTTCGCGCGTGATCAGCGCTGCGCTCGATACGCTGTGCGGCGAAGGCAAAGCCATTGCGCTCGGTGTGTTTCGACACGGCGAGCTGTATACCGGGCTCGTCGCCCGCCGCCGCGGGCTCGGTTTCGATCGCATCGTGGGCCCGGATGAGCTGCGCCCGCAGATGGGCCTATTGTCCGGAGATTTCCGGCGGGATTATCGCCACTTTGCCGCCGCGGCCGAGCGCAATGTCGCGCCCCTGTCCCTAGGCGCGTTTGGCGAGCTGTTGACCTTTCAGAGCTTGGCTCAGGATCCGGCGCCGGGCGCGTTCGCGCTCGCGGTCGCCTCGCGTGAATTGCTAATTTCCCCTGCCAGCCCCGCGCTCGCCGTGCCGCTCGGACTGGACGTTGGCCGTGCGGCATTCGCGGGCTTGCGCGGGCTTGCGGAGCGGTTCGGTGCGGGCGGCGCGCTCTCGCCCATGCTCGGTCGCGCCGAGGCGTTTGTGTCGCGGGATCTGAGCGCGGTGCTGGGGTTTGATCCTTGGGCCGTGCTGGTCAACTTGTTCGAGCGCGATCGCGACAAGCGGGAGCAGGCCTGAGTGGCCGCTTCCGGTCGCATCCGCCGCCGCTTGGCGCTCGCGATCGTTTTGACCGCGCTGATTCCATTGCTGGCCGCGATTTGGCTGGCTGAAAGTACGGTGCGTCAGACGTCCGCGCGCTTCTTCATTCCGGACGTAGGCTCGCACCTCGACCGCTCGCTCGAGCTGTACTTGGAGCTAGCGCGCAACGTGAAGGCGCTGATGCGCGAAGAAGCCGCGGAAATTTCGATGCGCCCGGACTTGCGGAGCGCAGCCAAGCGCAACGACGCGCTCGCGCTTCAGGCCGCCGTGCAGCGTGCCTTCGCGGATCACTCGAGCCTGGTATCTTTGTCGGTGCGCGATCCGAACGGCAAGGTGCTGGCCGAGGTGAAGCGCGACAAGCCCCTCGATCCGGCGCGCGAGAACCAGCTCGAGGTCAGTAGGCCCCTCAGCGACGTCCCCGACGGCGAAGACACCGCGCAGGTTGTTGCGCAATTTGCCGCAGATAAGAGCCATTTCGACGAACGCGATGAGATGAGCCAATTCGTCGACAGCTACAAACAGGTCGAGCGGCGGCGTGAGTCGGATGAGCGCAGCTACGTGCTCGCGTTCTCGGCCTTGCTTTGCATCACGATTGTGGCAGCGATTGGCGTCGGCAGCTTGCTCGCACGCGGCGTGTCCAAGCGCATCGCGGAATTGGCGCGCGCCACCTTGCTGGTGGGCGAGGGAGACTTGAGCATTCGCGTGCCCGAGGGCGGCGGCGACGAAATCGCCGACCTGGCTAGCGCGTTCAACCGCATGCTCGGCGAAGTAGAGTCTAGCCGCGCCCGCATCGAGTATTTGCAGCGCATCAGCGCCTGGCAAGAGATGGCGCGGCGCCTCGCGCACGAAATCAAGAACCCGCTCACGCCGATTCAACTGGCTGTGCAAGAGATTCACCGCCGCTACACGGGGGCGGATCCGGATTACCAGCGCTTGGTCGATACCACGCTCGAGATCGTCGAGGATGAAGTCGGCACGTTACGGCGCTTGGTTGGTGAATTTTCCGATTTTGCGCGTCTGCCTCAAGCGAGCCTGGAAACTGCGGACTTAGCCGAGTTCCTGCGCGAGCAAGCCGCGCGGTTTGGTGTGCGTGAGGGCGAGCGCGACAGCATGGAGCCCGCCTTGAACGAGCTCCTTTCGCTCGGTAAAGCATCGGATATTGCTGTGGAATTTGCCGTGCCGTCGGAGCCCTGTGCAGCGCTGATCGACCGCCAGATGCTGAGCCGCGTGCTGTACAACTTGGTGCGCAACGCGGCGCAAGCGCTGCTCGCTCGGCCGCGTGGCACGGGGCGAGTGCTGGTGCAGCTCCGGCGAGAAGGGGATTTTTGGAATCTGGACGTGGAAGACAACGGCCCAGGTATTCCGGCTGAGCTGCGTGAAACGGTGTTTGATCCGTACGTAACCACCAAAGACGAGGGTACCGGCTTGGGACTATCGATCGTAAAAAAGGTCGTGATTGAGCACGGCGGAACGATTCGCGCGGGTGTCTCTCAATGGGGCGGCGCGCGTCTGCGCGTGCGTTTACCCGTGCCGGGCACGAGAGCCGCGGAACGCGCGCTGGAAGAACCAGCGTACTCCGCGCGCGCGGGTGCCGAGCCCCACACGGGGCCGGCATGAGCGAGCGATCGCATTCCAAGGAGGACGCGCGGCAGGGCTACGTGATCGCTTTGTTGGTGATCGTTGCCAGCGTTGGCCTGGGTTTGTTTGGTTTGCCGCGGCTCAGCCGGCACCACCCGAGCTCGGATTCAACGCTCGTGGGTCATCCCGCGCCTGACTTCATTCTGCCGACACTCAGCGCGGATGGCCCGGGACCCGTGCAGCGGCTCTCTGATTTGCAGGGAAAAACCGTGCTGCTCGATTTCTTCGCCAGCTGGTGTGGCCCCTGCATGCAACAGGCGCCCATTGTTGGTCGCTTGGCGCGCCGACTAGGCGGCTCGAAGCTCGCCGTGTATGGCGTAAACACCAGCGACGAGCTCACCGCAGCTCGTCATTACGTGGCCGACCACGCGCCCGCGTATCCGATTTTGTTCGATGGCGACAACACCGCGGGCAACGTGTTCGACGTGACCGGCCTACCGACGCTGATGGTCATCGACAAGACCGGCGTCGTGCGTGCGGTCGAGACGCGGGTCGTGGGTGAAAGCGAGTTGGAGGGTTTAATCCGCGACGCCCAGGGTGGCTGAGAGGTGCAGCGCTGCGCCATCGATCGCCCAACCCCCTAGGAGTATTCTGCGCTGAGCGAGGGCTGTGGCCTGCTCAGCGCGGTCGACAAAAATCGGCAATTCTGCGGGCACCGGTCGACGCATGTGCGCGGACCGGAAACTTTGGTTAACCTCCTTCACGCGATGCCCGAGCTGCCGGACGTGGCGATCTACATCGAGCGCTTGAGTGCGTTGTGCTCGGGGCGCGTGCTGTCTCGCGCGCGGTTGAAGAGCCCTTTCTTGGTGCGCAGCTTCGAGCCGCCACTGTCTGCGGCGGAAGGGCAGCGGGTGACGGGTTTTCGGCGCGTTGGCAAGCGCATCGTGTTCGAGCTGAGCGGTGACTTGTTCCTCGTCTTCCACTTGATGATCGCTGGCCGCTTTCACCTGAAGGAAAAGGGCGACAAGCTGGCCGGCAAGCACGTCTTGCTCGGCCTCGAGTTCGAGGGCGTCGCTAAGATGCTGCTGCTCACCGAGGCGGGCAGCAAGCGCCGCGCGAGCTTGCATGTGGTGCGTGGGGCCGAGAGCTTGCGCGAGTTCTCACGCGGCGGCTTGGAGGTTTTGGGCTCGAGCCTCGCGGATTTCATGCACGCGCTGGTGCTGGAAAATCGGACTCTGAAGCGCGCGTTGACCGATCCACGGCTGTTCAGCGGCATCGGCAATGCCTATTCCGACGAGATTTTACACGCCGCGCAGCTGTCGCCGGTGAAGCTCACCCAGAGCCTCTCCGAACCGGAAATTGCGCGGCTGCACGCTGCGACTGAGGCGGTCCTCTCGCTCTGGATCGAACGCTTGCGCGCTGAGGTTGGCGCTGGGTTTCCCGAGAAGGTGACGGCGTTTCGACCTGAAATGGCGGTGCACGGTCGGTTTCAACAGCCCTGCCCGGTGTGCGGCACCAAAGTGCAACGCATTTCCTATGCGGCGAACGAATTGAACTACTGCCCTGGCTGCCAAACAGGCGGAAAGTTGCTGGCTGACCGAGGCCTCTCGCGCTTGCTCAAAGCAGACTGGCCGAAAAGTTTGGAGGAACTCGAGGAGCTGAAAGCGGCGCGCACGCTGCCAAAAACCTGAGCCGGCGCGCGACACCGACCGACACACACGCTTACCCGCCACCGTCACCAACGCACCTACACCGCGCGTCTCGGAAAGCTGTGTCATGCTCATGCTCTGTCGAAGATTGAGAAACGCTTTCCCACACCGCGACGCGCTCGCGTGTTGCCGGGGGTGCCGCTCCGGGGCCAAGTCGATGCGGAAGCGCGTGTCGCGGCGATTCCTCCGGAAAGCACGACGAAGGGCATGTATCTGGCTGATCTCGTCGCGCGCCTGGATGTCCGTCACGTCGAAAAGGTGTGGCCCACTCTGCAAGCTGCGCCGCGACACGGGAAATACCAGCCATTTCTCGACTATCCGTTCGCGGACGCGCTGCGTTGGTTGCACGCCGTAGCTCGCCATCGACAACCCAACGAACCGCTCCTGGAGAGCTTGCGGCTTCTTGGGCGCGATACCGTGAAGGTTTTTCTGGCCTCACGCGCAGGGCAAGTGGTGCGCTCGATGACACTCGGTCCGCGGGAGGCGCTGCTGCGAATGCCTGCGATGTGGAAGGTGACCGACCCCATGTACACGGTGACCGCCAGTGAACCGCAGGTCGGCGCGGTGCATTTCGAAGTGCGCGGCTTTCCCGGCTGGATCGACTGCGGGCTGATTGGCACGTTGGAGCAAGTCGTACTCAGTCGCGACGTAGAGCCTCAGATTGACGTCGTGCTGTACGGGCCGGAGCACGGTGAGTTTACCGTACGCTTTTGAGCTCGCGATTGCGGCAATCCGTGCTCGCGTTTAGCAAGCACGGCTCTCGCTGGCTCAGCCGCCGAACGGGCGCGGCTCACGCCGGGACTTGGTGGCTTTCATGACGGCATCAAGGTCGGTACCGCTGCGCAGGCAGGCGTAACAATCCGCGCGCTTGTTCGCGCCGCAGCCGTACTTGCGCGTCAACTTCCCGAGCAGGTGAAACGCGCGGCGATCTCCATCGGCACTCGTGCGGTCCAGCAGGTCGCGCGTCTTCTCGCAGGTAGTGGCTTCGCGTAGGTCCAACGCGACGGCGAGGGCGGGGGAGGCTTTGGCGCGGACTTCTTTAGTGTAAATGAGCGCGCGCGCCAGATCCGTCGCGGGCGTGCGGGACGTTGTGGCCGTCCACACTTCGTAGATCAGGTCGGCACTGATGGGGCCCGGCACGTTGGCCATGGCGGCGAGCGCGTCGCGCGCCGTTTCAGGGTCTTCTGCGTAGCGGCGCAGTTGCGTCAGCACGTCCTGATCTTTGATCAGCCCTGGATCGTGCTCGACGCGGTCACGCAGCGCGCGAGCCGCGCGCACGTCCTGCGCGCTCTGTCCGAGCGACAACGAGATCGCCTCTTCGACACGCAGGTCAGCCACTGGCTTTGCGCTGAGCTCTTTGACCGCGGCGTCATCGCCGAGCGCTGCACGCTCCAGCACGCTGAGTGCTTTCGGCTTTTCTTCTGTCGTGGGGGTCAGGCTCGGCACAGGCAGGGGTGGCAACGGCGCCGCTGACGCCGACGGCTCTGCGCTCGCTTTCAAGGTGGGCTTGGCTGCGTTCGGATCCGCAGCGGAAGTGATCGCAGCGGCCGCAAACGCCGTGCCCAGCGCCATTAGCAGCACGAGCGGCGTGACTAAGCTCCACAACGGCACTTCACCGCCCGCGAAACGGACGCGCTGCGCCAGCGCTGCGGCGAAGGACGGCAGCGGCGGCGGGGTCGGGGAGAGGCGAGGCCGCACCAACGTAGCGGCGCTCCGCTCCGCGGCGAGGTCATGCACGTGCCCATCCAGAGCAGGAACCGCGCGCGTAGGCGGTATCGAAGGACGGGCGGGCGGGGCAGCGGATGGCTGCGCGGGCGACGCGGGCAGCGCCGCCGGGATGGGCTGCACGGGTGGCACCGACTGCCGTGGCCGACTCAGCGGCGGCGGCGGGCGCGACCCAACCGGCAGCGGCGACGCCAATACGTCCGGATTGCGCACCACCGAGGGTGGTGGTGGTGCAGGGGGAAAAGCGGACGCGCGACGCGGCGGCGGTAGGGTATCCTTTTCACGCATGGCCTGAGCGCGCGTTTGGATCTCGCGATCCACCATCGTGACCTCACGCACGGCGGCCTCGTGTGCTTCGTAGCTAGGCAACGGGCGCGCGGCAGGCTGAGGCGGCGGCGCGGGCGGCGGCGGTAGCTCCGAGGCAACTCGTGGCGGAGGCATCGACCAGCCAGCATCCACGATGGAGGGGCGGATTGCTTTCGGATCGGGTCGAGGGGGCGCCCCGTCGTTCATTCGGCGGTCATTCTAGCACTGTTCTGTGCGCTCTCGGCAGCGAGACGATCAACGGACGGCGAACGCCTTTACCTCGGGGAACACGTCGTTGTTTAGCTCGGGGCCACGCAAAATGGCATCGGCATTCGGCGGAATGCGCCGGGGCACGTGCAGGTCATCGACACATGCAAGCAGAGTGAAACCTTCCGCTACCAGTTCGCCGTCAGAGCCCGGCCCGCCGCGCAATAAGCGGTACTCGAAGCGGACTTTTACGCGGGTCAGCTCGGTGAGCCGAGACTCCACGCACAGCACCTCATCGAAGCGGGCAGTGCGGCGGTATCGGACGTGGGCCTCCACCACCGGCAAATGAATACCGAGCTCAGTCCACGAGTTGTAGTTGAGGCCGCGCCGACGCATGTACTCCACGCGACCCACCTCGAAATACGAGATGTACGTCCCGTGGTGGACGATGCCCATCAGGTCAGTCTCGCCAAACCGGACTCGTACGACGTGACGCGACACACAATGGGCTGGGAGCTCGTTCGTCACGGGGGGCGCGCGACAATACTAGCGCGCCGCGCGCTACGCAATCGGCACAAAGACGTCGCCTTTCGCCCCGGGGTAGGGCCAAACCCGGCGCTGCCAGCGCCGAAACGGCTGGACGGCGTCCTAGCGGGCGCGAGGAACTGGCACCGTGAGCACGGGCACAGGCGAGAGGCGGACCAGCTTTTCGGCGATGCTCCCCAGGAGCAGGTGCGAAAGGCCCGTTCGCCCGTGCGTGCTGATGACCACCAAATCATGCACGCCCTTCTTCAGCTCCGCGAGCAATGTGCTCGCGGGATCCCCAGACAGCAGGCGGCTTTGCACCTTGAGCTCGCTGGGCAAGCTGAGGCTGGCCAAGAGCTCCGCCATGTCCTTTTCGGCGTTCTCTTGGATCAGCTGGCTGATCGGTTTGTGAGCCTCGCCTGGGCGCTGCACCATGACTGCGTCGGTGGCGTACGTTGGGCGGTCCCAAACATGCACGAGCTCGAGCGATGCGCCGAAGCTTTCGGCCAACTCAACGGCGTAGGCGAGCGCTACCCGTGAATTGTCCGAGTAGTCAATTGGAACCAAAATCCGCGCAATACCCATTGGCTCATCCTACTGCTTCGGCTCGCCGCTTCAACGCCTGATTCATGTACACAAAGCCACGCGCCGCACGAGTGATGGTTCGGCCGGAGAAGCGCACCAAAACGCCGCTGAAGTTCTCACCCTGGATGAAGCGGGTGCGCGCTTCGCTCAGCGCCTCGAGCCGAAAAAAGTGCTCGCCGTCGAACAGGCCCGGAAAAAGGAAATGCCCCCGCCAGCACAGCTCGCGACCTTCATCACAACGCAGCAAGCGCGGCCGAATACTGAAATCCCGCCCCTCCGGGAGGCTCAGGCGCAGCTGTAGCGTGCGCTCGGCAGCGAGCTCGCCGGCTATCTCCGTGATGAATGGGTTCCACTCCCCGTAGCGTGGAAAATCAGTCAGGATGCTCCACACGTGACTGGCAGGCGCGGCAATTTCAAGCTCCGTGCGGATTTCCATGTGCGCTCGATACTACTTGATCCGTTTCGGCGGGTGTTTGGCGGCCGGCTCCGCTATTCCGACCCCGCTCGCGGTCAGGGCTTGGGCCAGGCGCTGATTTTTGGGGGGGCGCACGCGGGGGCACGGTTGTACCCTGATCAGGCCGCATGAAACTCGTGCAAGTTGCGTTGGTGGGCGTCGGGCCTTTCGATAAGCTCGTGCTGCCCTTCGCGGACGAGGACGGCGTGCCGCGCGCGCTGACCGTGATTCACGGCGCTGGCGGAGTCGGCAAGAGCAGCGTGCTTGCGGCCATTTCTAGTACTCGTCCCGGCCATTGCGTGGTTCAACTGAGTCGGGGAGAGCCACCTCGCGAAGGGGCTCGGCCGGCCTTTTCGGCGTGTGATTGGGCGCTCGGTCAAGACGAACCCACGCGCCCCCACCCTTTGTCCCTGGTTAGCCCCAACGCGCGTCTCTCTGCGAACGACGAAGCAGAGGCCCTGCGCCGCCGCGAGCAAGCGCTGTTCGACCGCCTGGCGAACGACGGCGGCTTCGCGTTCCTCGCTATTCCCGGCACGCGCTGGTTCTCGCGCCAACCGATCGCGCTGAGCGCGCCCGCGCGCACCATTGCCCGTTACGACGTGCGCGCGCCCCTCAGCAATGACGACGCGACGCGCGCCGATCTCGCGCGCGAAACCAAGCAAGCTTTGGCGTACGCGGCGATCGCGTCGGCGCTGCCTTCGCTCGAGCCCGCGACCTCAGCAGGCAGCGAACAGCCCGAGCGTCGCTTCGACCTGCTGGCCGCGGGAATGCGTGACGTAGTGGCATCATTCCTGAATTTGGTCGGATTTTCCTATCGTGGGCTCGACCCGCACTCGTTCGAGCCCATTTTTCAGGGCCACGGCCGCGACGTGCCGTTCGATGCGCTGCCGACTCGCGTGCGGCATTTGTTGGCGTTCGCAGCGCTGTCGGTGCGCACCTTGTGGGCCGCCTATCCTGATCAGGACCCGCGTGCCTCGGAGGGCGTGATCGCGATCGATGACGTGGACTTGCACCAAGACGCTCAGGTGCAGCAGGCTTTAGTGGCCACCTTTCGCGAAGCGTTGCCCGAAGCTCAGTGGATCCTCACCACCGCCTCGCCAGTCGTCGCGGGCGCCGCTGACGCTCGCGCAGTGCTAGCTCTGCGCCCGCTACCCGAGGCCGAAGGCGTGCGCGTCTTTGCCGGCGATCAGGCGCGCACGCACTGATTCCGCGCAGGCCGCTCGCTTGGAGAAGCTGACAACACAGTTGGCGCGGTTGGCGATCGGTTGGCCGCGGCCGAGCCGTCGCTCGACCACGATCACGACGTGCGCCCGAGAGAACGCAGCACTGTGCCTTGCGATCGCCGTGGCACGCCGCGTGCTTCGAGAGCGGTGAAGATGGAAGCAAGACTGGGGACCTACGGCATCTGGTTGGCGTTCACCGGGTGCGTCGCCTGCGGCAGCACGGATTACGGGGACGCGCCGGCGGTGTCGGGCAGCCAGGTTCAGTGGTCGGTCAACGTGGTTCGCGAGCAACAGACCTTTCTGGCGATCGTCGACGATACGCCCTCGGGAGCTTCGTTGCGCGATGCCCTCGAATCGGCCTTTGACGGTTTGAATGCGGCGCGTGATGCTCGAGTGAACGGGGCAGCGTTTGATCCAGCCGCGTGGCATGCCGTCGACCGCTCGGTCGTGATTGTGCATCCGTCGGGAGTGGGCAGTGCGCGCTACTCGAGCCCCGCAAACAGCGCTGCGCTGCGCTTTCGCGATCACGACGAAACCGCCGACGGACACGCAGGCTGGATGACCGCCGTGCGCGCGGCGCTGGCGCAGCCCGCACAGGCCGACGCGCCCTTTCGGGCGCTCGAGGCGTTTCAAGAATCGGTCGCGCTTGTCTTCAGGCAACGGCCGCCAACGACAGCTGACGAGCGGGCGCTATTGGCCGCGCTAGCCGGAGGAGAATCGCGCACCGGATTCATGGTTTCGGTCGCATTGGCCACTGAGGATCAAAGCCCAGGCGCGGCGAGCCAGTACACCTCCTTCAGTCCGAATGATCTGATCGTGCCCGCCGCAGCGCCCAGCGCGTCGACTGCGTGCCTACGCCCACTCGAGCCGCCCACAGCGCGCTACGCGGGCTGGGGCTCTCCACAACTTTGGCCCTGTGACACTCCGCAATTCTTCGAGAGGGAAGGGGTATTCGATTCTCGAGCGCGTTGCTTGAATCGGCCGATTGCGATCGACGCCACGGGCTCGGCGGTGTGTCTCGTCACCGCGACCTACGCGGGCAGTGAGCCCTGCCCGGCCGAGGTTGGCTGGCTCGATCCGGTGGGCCCGAACAGTCAGCGAACGCCCCGGGTGGACCACGGCGCTGCCGGGGACACGCGCACGTGCGAAGTGCGGCAACTGGACGGAGCGGGGCTCGTTTCGTGTCGAACCGCGCTCGACTGTGCCGACTGCGAGCCGGGTTGGTGCGCGACGGAGGTCCCGGATCTCAGCTCGGACCGCTTCTGTCCGGCTGGCGAACATTCTTCGCCACTTCGTTTCGTGCGCGGCGCCGATTCGGGTCCTTTATCCGCGAGTTACGTGACGCTCAACATTGTCTGCGAGGAAGCCTCTGTGCCGTAGACTGCGAGCTCGGTTGGAGGGCCCCAGTACGCGACGAGCTCGTACTCATCGGCGGCCAGGCGTGGGCGCACAGACGACTCAGCTCCGCGCCGACGGTTAGGAATCCAGCACCTGTCGCACGAGGCGGAGGAGCTGTCCGGGGTCATAGGGCTTTTCGAGTAGGATCGTGCCGTCGCTCAGCAGGTCGTGCACGTTGAATTCGGCAGTGTAACCGCTAGATAGGATGTAGCGCGCTTTCGGCAGCTGGGCTCGAATTCCTCGAAGTGCCTCGCGGCAGCTCATCTCGGGCATGATTACGTCAAGCAGCACCAAATCGAAACGATCGCGACTAGCGGCCAGGCAAGCCTCGGCGCCATTTTCCACGGCGACGACCGAGTACCCTGCCGATTCGAGCACGCGCACGGTGGTGGCTCGCACAGCAGCGTCGTCCTCACCGAGCAGGATCTTTTCGTAGCCTCGGGGCGCTGCGCCTTCGATCTTGTGGCCGATGTCGGCGGCGACGCGCGCGTGTACTGGCAAATAAATTTTGAACACCGTGCCGACACCCGGCTCGCTGTAGCAATGGAGCAAACCACGATGCTGGCGCACCAAGCCGTAGGCTACGGCCAGGCCCAGGCCGGTGCCGCCCCGGTCTTTCTTAGTCGTGAAGAAGGGTTCGAAGACCCGCTCCAGCACCTCCTTCGGCATCCCCGTGCCGGTATCGGCGACGGTGACGAGCACGTAGCGCCCGGTCGCGGCCCAGGGGTGCGCTGCGACGAAGTCCCCGTTGAGCAGGGCCTGCTCGGTCTCGATGGTGATCTTGCCGCCCGCCGGCATGGCGTCCCGCGCATTGATGCACAGGTTCATGAATACCTGGTCGAGCTGCGAAGCATCCCCCTCCACGAGCGGCAAGCGCACGCCCTCGATCAACTCTAGGGTGATGCCCTCAGACAATATGCGCCGCAACAACGCGATCAGCTGTTTGAGGCGATCGTTCAAATCGAGGGGCCGCAGATCGAGCGCCTGCGAATGGCTCATGGCCAACAATTGTCGCGTGAGATCACGCGCGCGCCCAGCTGCCGCGACGACCGCGTCCAGCTCGGTTACGACTCTTTCGCTTTCACCCCCGGCCATCCGGGCTAGCTCGGCGCCAGCAAGGATGACCGTAAGCAGATTGTTGAAGTCGTGCGCGATGCCGCCTGCCAACAAGCCGAGGCTTTCGAGCTTGTGATGTTCGAGCACGCGGCGCTCGAGCTCGATCCGCTGCTGGGTGGCGCGCCGGTTGGCATCGAGGAAGCGAATGCGGCTGGCGGCGACAGAGAGCTGACTGGCCATGCCGACCAGATAGTCGAGCTGTTCTTGAGTGGGAGCTCGGCAGCCCTCCGCGTCACCGAAGGTGCCCAGGCCGAACGCGCCGAACGGCTTGTCCAACAGGCGCAGCGGAATATTGATGATGGTGCGGTTGCCGAGCGCCTCGACGAGTGACTTGTTGGTTCTAGGGTCGGTTCGGGCGTCCTCGACCACGATCGGCTCGTCGCTGTTGATGATCTGTTCCATCAACACGTCGCCCTCGACCCTCAATACTGGGGCAACCTCCCAGGTCAGATCGCGCTGACTGCCGGCAAAGTCGATCAGCCGCATTTCGCGCACGTCTTCTTTGTCGGAAATGAACAGCCAGACGTGCGGGTAGCCCGCCGCCGCAATGGCCTCTTGGCGCGTGATCTCCAGCAGGTCTTGAAAGGTGCTGGCGCGCTGCAGCTCCCGCGCAAACGCTAGCAACCGGCTTCCGATGACCTGCGGCATAAACGCGCACGTTAACACCGAGTGAGGGCAAAACGCGACGCGCTATCAAGCACGAGAAACGGGCAAAGCCGCACGACGAGGCGGCTTAAAGTTTCCTCCAGGGACGTTTCGCCGAGCCAACGAAGGCGACGCCGTCGCACGGTAGCGGCAGCAGCGTGCCCTCGGGCCGCTCGGCCGCGTCCAGATAACACGGCGACATTCCAGCAAGAAAAGCCGGATACATGTAAAGGTAGTACTCGCGCGGGGACATACCGAGATCGGCCGCAAGCGCCGCTGCCATGGCGCCGTAGTTCATGCGCATCCGGAGCCGGCTTTCCAAGAGGAAGTGCTCGACATCCTGCGCTAGCTGCACATGGGGTCCTGTGCCCAGGCCGAGAGAGCACGCCAAGGTGAGGATTGGATCCAGGCGCTCGTCTTTTCGGTTCGAGACGGGCCGGCCGTAGCCGGCAAGGCTACGGCGCTCTGATACCTCGCGCCGCACCCACGGTCCGAGCTCACCACCGGCTGCCACGTGTGCGCGGGTCCGGATCAAGAAATCGCAGGCTCGGATGTCGATGCCGCGCCCGTAAATGGCAGCTTCCGAAACGGCGAGCGCGGCCGATAGAGCCAGGTTGCCAGTGCTGCGCGCGGAGCCCGCCAGCGCGGCGACTCGATTGTTCCAAATTCGCCCGTCGGGATAGCTCGTGTAGGACCAGATCCTCTCGAGCAGGCGCAGCTCTGGCTCGGAGAAGCGGCGGCCCGTGATGCCGAACAGGTAGACATCGAGCCAACTCGCGTCCGCGAGTTCGCCGTGCAGGACTTTGTCGCGGAACATCACGTGGCTGCCGAGGAAGCAACCGCCCACGCGCGACTTCAAGCGGCCCACGTTGGCGGAGAGTAACGATGGCCCCGAGCTTTGGCCGGTCATGGCACGGCTCCACTGGTCGCGTCTTCGAGCTCGAGTTCGTAAAACGGAAACTTCTTGTGCCCGCTCGCGCGCTGCTCGAGGGCGTGAGCCGCCGCGCCGGGAAGCCTCAGCAACAAGAACAGCATCTCCCCCTCTTCAGGCAGCATGTCGAGATCGCACAGCGCAGCCGCCGCAACGCCGACCATCGACAGCGGATGGCCTGCCGCCTGCTCCAGCGACGTGAGATTCGTCGAAAGCCACGCGCACCTCGAATTCGCGTCGAGCGAGGCCAAGCGAGCCAGCGCCTGCTTGACCGGGGTGGTCGTGGTCACCCCGAGTGGCTCGAAGCCCGCAGGATGCTCCGCCGCCGGCCACGCGTCGACGGCGTCCTTGCTTGTTGCCGGGGTAGACCAGTAACTCTGCCAGGCCCCGAGATCCTTGCCGCAAGCGGCCCAGGCTTGCATGGCCCGGAGAACTTCGCGGGCGCCGCCCGAGCCGCCCGCGCCCACCGCCAACGCGGCAGTTAGCGCCGCGGCGGCCGGCGAGCCGCCCACTCCTGCGCACATTGCCGCGTGCACGGCAGGATCACGCGGCCCCGGGTTGGCGAGCGCCACGGCCAGCAGTTCGAGCGCTGCAGCCTGTGCCAGCGACGGCGCTTCGCCCTTGAACAGCAGATAAATCATATCCACCCAGCCGGCACTGCCGAGCATTTCGCCGTACACGTCGTAGCCGTGGCAGTAGGCGGCGCGGCAGGCGAAGGGGTTGTTCGGCTCGGGCTCTTCCAGCCAAATGCGGCTGCGGATGTAGCTAGCTTTTTCCATGGCGTCTCGTGTGTGTTCAGGCCGAAACGCTGCCGAGCGTCTTGAGCCGCATCACCATCGGCGGCACCTCTTCGCGGTCGATGCGCACATCAATGAGGGTTGGCCCCTTGCGGGCCAGCAGCGCGTCGAAGTCGATCCCGTCGAAGTCCGCGGGTGAGTTGACGACGTATGCATCGACGCCCATCGACGCCGCGACGCCGCGAAAATCAACATGCGTGAGCTCGTACGCGATCGGCTCGGCGCCCGCGAGGCGCTGACCGTGCATGACCATGCCGTAGGCGTGATCATTGAGGATGACGAACACCACGGGCAACTGCTCTTCGACCGCGGTCGTCATCTCTTGTCCGCTCATGAGATAGGAGCCATCGCCGGTGATGCAAACGACCGGGCTATGTGGGTTGCCGCGCGCAACCCCGACGGCCGCTCCGATCGCCCAGCCCATCGGCGCGAACTCCAAGGTCATGCGCAGCCAGCTGGCCGTTCCGGAGCGTCGCTCGACAACGCCAGAACGCAGCCTTTCACGGGGCCCCGCACTGCGGCGATTCGCAGGCTGCAGGTAGTGAGCGGTCCACATCATGCTGTTGCCCGCATCCGCCAGGAAGCGCGTGGACGGCGGAAAACGCTCCGACAACTCTTTCATCAAACGCTGCGGTTTGATCGGACTGGCATCCGACTCGTACTTGTCGGGCGCTTGCAACGTTACGGCAGACACTTCACTGCCGTTTGCGACGACTCTTCGGTTGACGTAGCTGCGCGGCGGCCACGCAGCGACCACGCGGTCGCAAATCGCCCGCATGTGCCCGCGCACATGCAGCTTGGACAGGGGCGATCGAATCAGGTTGTCTTCCGACTCATCGACGTGAATCAACCGCCGGTTGAGTACGGTCGTCGACCAAGCGTTGCTCGCAAATTCACTGAAGCCCGTGCCGAAGGCGACGACTAGGTCTGGCGCGTCGGCCAGAACTTGCTGCGCGCTTGCGTGGCCCCCGAGACCGAAGACCCCCCGATACGCGGGATGTTGCGGGTTGACCAAGCCCTTGGCGTCAGGCGTGGTAACGAATAGCGCGCCACTGAGCTCCACCAAGGTCATGATCGAGTCGACCGCTTCGCCAGCGCCGTCGCCGATGAAGAAAACGATGCGTGACGCCGCGATCAGCTCGGCCTCCAGCGCATCCACCGTGCGCTCGTCGATCAGGCTAGCCTTGTGCTGAAACAGCGCCGGCAGATCCTGCCCGCTGCTCCGCGGCGTGACCAGGCTGCGCAAAATGTCGACCGGGAAGGACAGGTGAGCGGGGCCGCACGGCTTGCGGAGCGCCTGCAAAATAGCGCTCACGATTTTGGTTTCGGCCTGCTCTACGTGCGAAACGAGGGAGCTGTAGCGCGTGCAATGGGCGAAGATTCCGACGATGTCCACGCCCGCGCAGGATGAATCCTGCAGGGCGTTTCGGCCGAACAGGGGCAGCGCGGCCTGTCCAGTAAGCGCTAAGAGCGGAACGCTGCTGCCGTGCGCGCAGGCGATGCCCGTGAGCAAGTTGGTAGCGCCCGGGCCCGACGTGGCCAAGCACACGCCAAGCTTCCCGGTTTCTCGCGCGTAGCCATCCGCCATGTAGGCCGCGCCCGCTTCGTGGCGAGCCACGACCGCTCGCGGCCCACCGCGGCGCGCGCTTCGAGCGAGCGCGTTGTAAATCGGTTCGACGGCCCCTCCAGGAACGCCGAACACGAAATCCACTCCCGCGTTTTCGAGGCACGAGACGACGAGCTCAGCCACCTCCACCTGCGCCGATTGCGCGGCAACCGGCGCGATGATGTGGTTCCCCGAGGTTGTAAGAAGAGACGAGAATTTGGGATGCACGTTGACTCGCGAAACGGATGCCCGAACTGTCAGTCGTTTGCTTGAGGCAGAACTCAAGTGCTCTTTACAACTCTTCGAGTTGTGAGCGTGAGCAAAATCGGTCTCAACAAACGCAAAGCTGATGCGGGTTTACAGATTGTTTCTGTGTCGAAACCCACTTCTCGGGCAGGCGTCGCAGGCCGGGACGCCGCTTACAACAGCACGTGATTTCATGTCTGAAAGCAGTCACGAACAGTGTCTCGCTTGCGGACGTCAGTTGCGCTCTATTTCACTTTGAAAAAAAAGCGTGTCGGCGTCGCGCAGCTTTTCGCGTGATTCTGCTCGCGCTAAGCTCCGCCCTGTGAGCCGCTTCCCGTTTCCACACAACCGAAAATTCGACGGCCTGTGCTACCCGACACAAGCCAATCCCGCGGACGTGCAGCGCGCGTTGGAAGCCTGGCGCACCGAGATCGTGACACGCGAGGGCGCGCGCGGGTTCGTGCGTGCGCGACGGCCGGACACCCCGGATGGCGTGCCCAACTCGACCGTGTCCGAGGGCATCGCGTACGGGATGCTGATCGCGGTGATGTGCGACGAGCAAGCGCTGTTCGACGACTTCTACCGCTATGCATTGTGTTTCGAGAACAAGAGCGGGCTCATGGACTGGTACATTGCGCCCGATGGTTCGCGTGCGCTCGCGGCGGGGGCCGCTACCGACTCGGATGAGGACATCGCCTGGGCGCTGGTGATGGCGGACCGGCAATGGGGCGGCCGCGGCGCGCTCGCTGACACTTACATGGCGTGTGCGCGGCGCCAGATCGATCGCGTCTGGCAGTGCGAGGTCGACCACGCCCGCTACCCAAACATGCTGCTACCGGGCGACGACTGGCGCGGGCAGAACGTGTTCAATCCGTCGTATTTTGCGCCGCACCAATATCGAATCTTTGCTGAGGTTTCGGGCAACGCGGGTTGGCTGCGCGTGATCGACCGCGGCTACGAGATCGTCGAGGCGAGCTTGAA
>JBDTYJ010000008.1:0-40621 GCA_040005755.1 Pseudomonadota bacterium | reverse complement strand
GCGAATGCTTGACGAAGTCTTTACGGGATTGCTATGCGCGTGGTGTAAAGTGAAGCGCCGAGTCTGCGCGACGGATTGAGGACACTCGAAAATGGCCGAACAGAAGGAAAGCTCCGTTCTTTTCTCGCTCAAAGAATTAATGAGCCTGGAACAGAATCGGATCAAGGACGAAGAGGCCGAGAAAGAGGCCGCCGCGCGCGCCGAGGCCGATGCCAAGGCCAGTGCCGAGCGCGCCGCCCGCGAGGTCGAAGAGCGTCGTCTGCGCGCGGAAGAGGAAGCGCGTCGCGCTGAGGAGCAGCGCCGCAAGGAAGAAGCAGCGCGCCTCGAGGCAATCCGTCAGGGAGAAATCGAGAAAGCCCGCGCCGAAACCGAGCACCGCTCACGGATGGAGGCGCTCGCAGCGCAGCAGGCCCACGAGCAGCAGCTCGTCGCTTTGCAAAGCGACCAAGGCAAGAAGCGCCTCAAGCTCGTCGTAGGAGTCGTCAGTGCGCTATTGGTCCTCGGCGGCGCCGCTGGTGCCTATGTGATTTCCAGCAACGCGAAGCAAGCGCAACGCGAGAAGGAAATCGCAGCTCGCGCCCAAGCTGATGCCCAACAGCAGCTCGCCGCGCTCAAGGCGCAGTACGAAGAAGCGCAGCAGCACCAGGAAGAGCTGGAGAAACAACGGGATAGCGCCAAGGACGAAGCCACCCGGGCGCGCCTGGAAGCAGAGCTCTCGAAAGCGAAGACCGATACCGCGAACGCTCAAAAGGCGATCCAGTCCGGCGGCGCACGTCCCGCAGCCGCCGGCCCGAAGCCTGCAGGCGCCGCGAAGCCGTGCACCTGCCCCGCCGGCGATCCCCTGTGCTCGTGTCTGTGAGCTCAGGTCGCCACCCCGCGCGAGCAAAGCTCGCCTACGCCCTCGATTTCCCCTCGTTTGCCGAAGCTGAAGCGGGCGCAACGCGCGTTGTTGACGCCGTCGGTGTGCTCAAGGTCGGGCTGGAGCTGTTCATCAGCGAAGGGCCGCGCGTCATCGAGCTCGGTCGCCGTCTTGGCTGCGATATATTCCTAGACCTGAAACTGCATGATATCCCCGAAACGGTCGAGCGCGCAGTAGCCGCAGCGGCAGCTCACGGCGTGCGTTACCTCACCGTGCACGCAGCTGGCGGGCCGAAAATGCTCGCGGCCGCGGCACAGCGCGCGGCCCGCGAAAACACCGGTCTGATCCTGCTCGCCATCACCGTGCTCACCTCGTTGGACACTGCGGATTTGCAGGCCATCGGCGTCACGGCGAGCCCGAGTGAGCAGGCGCTACGCTTGGGGCAGCTCGCACAAGCTCAAGGCATCCCGGGCATGGTGTGTTCCGCGGTGGAAGTGGCCGCCCTGCGCGCTGCGTTGGGACCAGAAGCGGTGCTCGTGACCCCGGGCATCCGTCCCCAAGCAAACGCCGGCGCGGATGACCAAAAGCGCACCGGAACTCCAGCCAGCGCAATCCATGCGGGCTCAAGCTTGCTTGTCGTCGGGCGACCGATTCGAGACGCGGCAGACCCGGCGGCTGCGGCGCGCGCCATCACCGATGAGATCCAACGTGCGTCAGCAGTGGCCTAAGCGCGCGCCGCGTGGCGCGCCCACGCCGCCTCCGGGGCTGGAAGGGCTGCGCTTGATCGCCGGCTTGCAGCCAGTTCGCGAGGCCATTCGCGTGCATCGTTCCGCGCTCAAACGCGTCGCACTCGAGGAAAAAGACAGCCCCACCCTGGAGGCGCTCGCTCGTTTTGCGGCCGACCAAGGCGTTTCCGAGGTGGTACGCGTGCCTCGCACCGAGCTCGATCGCTGGACCGACGGCGGCCAGCACCAAGGCGTCACCGCGTGGGCCCCAGAGCTGACGTTGCTCCCCCTAGAAGCCCTGTTGGCTGATCCGGGGCTGCTAGCGCTAGCGCTAGACGGCATCCAAGATCCGCAGAACTTCGGCGCCGTGATCCGCTCGGCCGTCGGCGTCGCCGACGCTGCGGTTCTTTGGGGAGAGCATTCCTCTGCGCCGCTGAGCCCAGCCACGGGCCGGGCATCCGCAGGCGCCATCGAGCACGCGCGACTCTGCCGCGTGCCGTCCCTAGTGGGAGCGCTCACCGCCGCGCGAGAGCGCGGTATTTCCGTGATCGGCCTGGACGCCCACGCGCCGCAGCGGGTGGGTGAACTCGGGCTCGATGGGCCGACCATCCTGGTCGTCGGCAACGAGCACGAGGGCATGGGCCGCGGCGTACGGCGCGCTTGCAGCGCTGTCGGCCGTCTGACCGCGAGCGGTCGAATCGATTCGTTGAATGCCTCAGTGGCCGCCGCACTCGCGCTGCATGAAGCCGCTGTTAGCCGTTCTAAATCAAGCACTTAGATTGTGTAGTTAAAGTGTTACTTCAGCGCCCTCGCGGGCACTGAACGGGCGCCCAGCAGCGACGCGTCTGAAGTCTATTCAATGGAACGCGTGCTGCCCGCTTTCAGTCACCCACAAATACCAGTCATCGTAAGTACTTGCGTAACCGCAGTGCAATCCATTCCCGAACAATCGAGGCCTTGGATCAAGGATCACCTCAAGGGTGTACGGGAGGCAGGCCGAGCGCGCGCCGAAATGCCGCTTTCGCCGCGTGAATCTGCGAGGTTGTCGTGCTCTCGCCGAGGCTTACGCGTACCGCCGCGCGCGCGCGCTCGCGTCCAACCATCGCGCTGATCACCGATGACGGTTCGGTGGTGCCCGCGCTGCACGCGCTGCCACTCGAGACACACACGCCGAGCAGGTCGAGCGCCGCTACGAGCTCGTCCCCGGATACGTCGTTGAAAGAGAGGTTCGACACGTGCGGAAGCCGAGCTGCGCCCTGCCCGTTTACGTGCGCCACGTTCTGAAATGCGTTTTCGAACTCATCTCGTAAGCCACTCAGCCGCGCGTATCGGTCCGGGCCGGCTTCGGCTCGGACCAAGGCCGCCAAGAGCCCCGCCGCCGCCACGGGATCGACCGTGCCTGGACGCAGCCCGCGTTCTTGGCTGCCCCCTACCAAAATCGGCTTTGGTGCGCGCGACCCGCGGAAGGCCAAAGCGCCCAGACCCTTCGGGCCTCGGATCTTGTGAGCTGCGATGGCTAACGAGTCGGCGAAGCGCCACGTTTCTGGGGGTAGCTTGCCCAGAGCTTGGACCGCGTCCACGTGAAGGCAAGCGCCCAGCTCGTGCGCCAGCAGGGCGACCTCTTCCAAAGGTTGAAGCACGCCGGTCTCGTGGTTGGCAGCCATCAGAGCCGCCAATGAGCCCCGCGGCAGACGTTCGAGAGCCGCCCGATACGCGGCCGGCTCGATCCGCCCCGAGGGCGGCACGGGCACCCATTCCACGGGAATGCCGTGCGCCTCGAGCTGCTCGGCGACGCGGGTGACTGAGGGGTGCTCCAGGCGGGTCAGCGCGAGACCGACGGCGCTGCTCAAAGCCAAGTTGTTGGCTTCGGTTCCCCCCGAGGTGAACAGCACATCGCGCGGATTTACCGCGCAAATCTCGGCCAATTTTTCGCGTGCGTCTTCGACGACGGCTCGCGCTCGCCGGCCGACCTGGTGGGTGCTCGCCGGGTTGCCCCAGGTCCGTTCTGCCGCACGGGCCATCGCCGCCAACACATCAGGGTGCGGCGGCGCCGTCGCGTTCCAATCGAGGTAAATGGGGTCTTGGCTCATGCCGGCCGCGATGGCGGCTCGCTGTTCGAATTTCGTCCGGGCGGTAGCACGAAGTAGAACGCGGCCCCATTCAAGGGCACGCCGACGATCTCTTCCCCGCCCGGCGAGCCCAAACGGACGTCCCCACCATGGCCAAGCGCCACGCCACGCACGACCGCCAGCCCCACGCCGGTTCCGCCGAACGCGCGCGTCGGCGAACCGTCCACTTGATAGAACGGCTCGAACAAGCGCGACGCTTTTTCAGGCGGAACGCCCGGGCCGGTATCCGCGATACAGAGCTCGAGGTGCCCTGAACCCAGGAGGCGAGCGCGCACGCCCACGGTCCCGCCGTCGGGCGTGAACTTGGCGGCGTTATCGAGCATTTGATCGATGGCGCGTCCCAAACGCTCGACGTCCCCGTGGCCAACTAGCGTGCCGCGCTTGGGCAAATCAGCCACGAGGCGCAAGCGGCCGTCGTTCAGCCCTGCTTGGCGCGCTATCGCCTGGCGCACGAGCTCCGCCAAGTCGAACTCGCGCTGCGCAAAGCGCATGCGCCCAGTTTCGAGCGCGGTCACGTCCAACAAATTGTCGATCAGCCGGCGCAGTCGCAGCACGCAGTCGGACATCGCGCGCAATGCTTTGACCTGTGGCGTCGCGAGATCCCCGAGCTCCCCATCGATGAGCAGCTTCAAGTAGCCGACGATGGGGGTCATGGGCGTCGCGAGCTCGTGAGAGATGTTGCGGTAGAACTCTTTTTTGGCCTGATCCGCCCCCAGCAACCGCTGGTTCACCGCTGATAATTCCGCGATCTTCTCTTCCAGGTGGGAGACGATGCGCTGGCTTTGCAGCCTTAAATGTTCCCCGGTGGCATCCGGAGAGGTGCTCTCTCTTCGACCATCGAGATAGCCGCGCAGCTTGTCCGCGAAGGAACGAGCGTCGATCGGTTTTTGCAAGAACCCATCACAGCCCACTGCCAAGCTCGTATCGCGATCCCCTTCGGCAGTAATCGCGACGATCGGAACACCCCGCAGCTTGGGTTCCGATCGCAAACGCAACGTCACTTCGTACCCGTCCAAGCCGGGAATCGCGATGTCCACGAGGACTAAGTCAGGGCGTTGCTGCAACGCGAGGCGGATGCCTTCGAGCCCATCCGCCGCGTCCGTGACTTCAAAGCCGGCAGGCGTGAGCAGTTTTCGCACCAACAAACGATTCGCGGGATCGTCCTCAATGTGGAGGATTTTCGGCATCGACCCGGACTATGGGCCAGCCAAGCGGCAGTCGGCAAGCAAACGCCGCAGGCTGAACCGGCAGGTGTGTTTTTCGTGGTACGCCTGGAGCTGCTCGGGCCTTCTTAGCTAAGCACTTGTCCATGCGCATCCGCTTCCCAAACACCCGCCGCCTGACGGAGCCACTGCGATCGTGGTATGGCACGTGTTGATTGCCTACCGAGGCGCTGTGGGCGCGCCCGCTAGTGTCATGGGAACCAAAGACGAAGCCCGCTCACTCGCCGGCACTGTTCAACTGCAAGTGGCCGCGGGGGCTGACTTCGACACCGTCGCGCTGAAGTATTCGGACGACCCAAACGTGAAAACCAACCATGGGAAGCTCGGAAAGATCGGGCGAACCCAGCTGGATCGGGCGTTCACGGAGTACGCTTTTGGTCTGCTGAAGTTCGAGACCGAGCCCGTTCCGCTGGAAACGCCAGCCGGGTTTGAAGTCATCCGGCGAATGGAGTAGCGCTGTGGGAAATCCCCCGTTGAAGCGAATTCTGATCGCAGAAGACGACCCTGCTATCTGCGCAATGCTGCGAAAAGTGTTGTCGCAGCACTACGACGTGGCGACGACCAACGACGGCCAGGAGGCGCTCGCGCTTGCCGGCAAGGCGCCCGCGCCGGACCTGCTGCTCCTCGACGTAATGATGCCCGGCATGGATGGGCACGCCGTAGCGGCGGGCATTCGCGGAATGCCAGGGCTGAAAAATGTGCCGATCATCTTCCTGACTGCGAAGACCGGGCCTTCCGACGTGATCAAGGGCATTCAATCGGGCGCGCGCCACTACATCACCAAGCCGTTCAAAATGGACGACTTGCTCTCGCGAGTGAAGAAAGTGCTCGGCGGCTAACTCTGCGAGCGCGCCCGGGGTCGCACCCGGGGCAACCCCGGCGGCGCTCACCGGCACGCGGATAGACAAGCAATTTCAGCTAGTTACAGGACAGTCGCCAGCCGCCGTTTCAGTGCTGCGGTAGCGGCGCGAAACAAACGAATAAGCGCGCTCCGGCCAACGTATATCTAGGTGGGCCGTTTGGGATGGCCCGCTTGCTTTCCTGTGTCAGGCGAAGGATGAGAGAGTCTGGCACTCATTATCGGGAGAATGAAGATGCAGCAGACTAAGTCTTATTGGCGAGTGGTGTTGGTGGCGGGTGTGGTTAGCGCGTTCCTGGGAGCCGCCTGTACGGTCACCACCAGCACCGACGACCCCACTATTGGCGAGGCGGGAGATGGCAACGTGGCGGGTGCTACGGGTACCGCGGGCGCAGGCACCGCCGGCGCAGGCACCGCGGGCGCCGGTACCGCGGGCAGCTCCGCTGCCGGTTCTTCGAGCGCTGGCGCGGCTGGCGCGGCTGGTGCCGGCGGCGCGGCGCCCACGCCGTTCAGCTGTGATCCGGCAGACGCAGGCGCGACCGGCACCCCCAACATGAACGCCTGTAAAATGCCCAGCGGGCTGAATGATTGCGACAAGTGCATCCGCACCAAGTGCTGCATGGAGTACGCGACCTGCTACGGGACTGATCCGGGCAATCAATGTGGCTACGGCGGGCCGAACAATAAGGGCGAGTTCTTCTGCTACAACAGCTGCCTTGTCGACGTGTTCAACGCGAATCAGTCGATTGAGGAGAAAGATAAGGAGAAGTGTGCGGCCAACTGTGTCACCTCCAAGGACGTGATGGCGTCTCAGGACTGTGGCCCGGTGCTCGGCTCTGCAACCAACGACTTAATCGGCTGTATGGCCGACACGGCCGGCGGCTGCGCCGCTGAGTGCTACGGCGGCTGAGCCGAGTTCCCCTATCCGCTGACTTCGCGAAACGGCGCTCGAGCAATCGGGCGCCGTCCGCGCATTTGCGGTCTCGAACTTTGGTCCGGGCTCGGCCCCCCCGCCCCAAATAACGGTCGGAAGCGATTTGTCGGGCCTAAAGCGAGCGGTGTGGGGTGGCGTGTGTTACGGTTGCCACCGAATGATGGTCGTTGGTTGCGCTGGTTTCGCGGTACCCGCGACTCGCTATTTCAAAGAATACCTATTTGTCGAGGTTCAGGAGACCCATCTGGCGGTCCCGGGCCCTGGTACGGTGCGTCGCTGGCGGCGTGAAGCCCCCCCGGGCTTCGAGTTTGCGCTGCTCGGCCCCCGGGAAATAGGCCAGGAAGGCTTCCGCGACGGGAAGGTCATCGAGACCGCGCTGAAAACGCTCGGTGAGGTAGCCAAAGAGCTCCTAGCCAAGACCGCCGTCTTCGTTGCCCCCTCGGATTTCCCGCACTCCCGCGCCAACCGAGCAGCTTTGCGGGACTTTTTGAAGAACGTCCGCAAGCAGTTCGACACCATCGTGTTCGACCCGGGCCCCGCCTGGAAGCCGGACGAAGCGGATGACCTCGCTGAGGAAACCGACACTTTGGCTGCGCGCGATCCCCTTCATCACGGCTTGTCAAAGCGAAAAGCCGCGTACTATCGGCTTCCCGGACCGGCCGGTCATAAGTCGCGTTACGAAGACCCTGCGATCGAGAAGCTCGGTGAGATCGCCCTCGCGGGCGGCGACCAGCAAGCTACCTATGTTTTCACGAACGTGGACATGTTCGCCGACGCCAAGCGCTTCAAGCGTGTTGCCGGCGTTCCCTAAGTAGATCCACGGGTTGGCAACGAATCTTGATCCGATTCGTTAGCCTGCTTGGCAGCTTTGGTAAATGCCGGGTGCCGGCATTTTCGGCGCGTTACGGGAGCTCGTCCGCGGGCTCAGGAAAGCCAAGCGCGGCCCGCGCTGCGGCCCTACCCGCACGCTCCGCCGCGCTGCGCAGCGCCACGTCGTATGCGGCGCTGTCGGCGCGCGGATCTGCGTCTCCGCTGACCTGGACGCCACGGCGGAGGTCACCGGTATCCACGGTGGGCTCTTGATTGTCGCCCGCGAAGACGCGCGCGCGGACCACGACCGCGATGCTCATCCCGGCCGCTACCGGCTGGCCCCCTTGCACGTGAATCCCGCGCGACACTTCATCTACACGCAGCACATCGATCACGAGGCGTGGAGACCCCGTGTCTTGCGCGAGTTGCCCGCCGGTGGCCAGTTCGGACCGCGCACCGCTCAGCGCTGCTTGCACGGCAATCGTTTCGGGGATCAGCGTTTGCCCTGCCAGGACGGCAAAGTGCTGAGGCGCCCTCGCTGCGAGAACCGACCTGTAGCCGCACCCAGAAGCGAGCACTACCCACAGGCCTGCAGCGAGACAAAAGCACAAACAATGGCGCAACTTACGGCTCAAGTTTCACGGGAAACAACAGCATATCCACAACGCTTCGCTCGTTCAGCAGAGCGGCGCCGAAAGGAGGCCAGGTGTGCAGTTAAAGTGGCGAGCACTGAGCTTGGCGCTGTCTATCCAGGTAGTTACCCTCACCCACGCGACGCATCAAATTTTCGGCCGCGAAGGGTCAGGCTACGATGAAATTCAAGATCTTACCTGGCACGTAAACCAGCTTCTTGAGCGTTTTCCCGTCGAGGAACTTGCTTACGTTCGGATCCGCGAGCGCAGCGGCCCGGGCGGCGGCCTCGTCCGCGTCACGCGCCAGCGCGGCGCGCCCACGGACCTTGCCGTTCACCTGTACTGCAATCTCTAGAACGTCGTCCACGCACAGGGCGATGTCGAAGGCCGGCCAAGGCGCGTTGGCGATGGATGGGGCGTGCCCCAACTGCGACCAAAGCTCTTCCGCCAAATGGGGTGCGAATGGGGACAAGCACAGAAGGAGCCTCTCGACCGCCGCGCGCGGGGGCTGCTCGAAGCCGTTCAGATGGTTGACAAGGATCATCATTGCGCTGATTGCCGTGTTCAAGCGCAGACCGACGATATCCTCCCCCACTTTCTGCACCGTCCGATGCACTAGCTTGGCGGTCTCGAGATCGAGCGCCGCGTCGCTCAGGGGTCGCGAAGCAATGTGATGCACGCGGTCCAAAAAGCGCCGGACCCCTTGGATGCCGCTCGCCTGCCAGGGCTTGGCCTGTTCGAGCGGCCCCATGAACATTTCGTACAAACGTAGGCTGTCGGCTCCAAATTCGTCGACTACTCCGTCCGGATTCACGGAATTGCCGCGAGATTTTGCCATCTTCTCGGCGACGCCCAGCGCGCGTACGCCGTACTCGCGGTGCACGAGCTTGCCGTCGCGAGCTTCGAGCTCTGCTTCCTTGGCCCAGCGCACCTGGACCTTCTCGCCAGTGGCCGACAAACGCAGATCCCCGTCGGCGTCGGGAACAATGCCCGCTTCGTCGCCCGGCAGCGCGCGAACGAACGCGCCGCCCTCGCCCACCACCGCATAGTAGCGGTACGCCATGCCCAAAATGATGCCTTGGTGCACGAGCTTCTGAAAGGGCTCGGGATCGCTGACTACACCCGCATCGAACAGCACTTTATGCCAAAAGCGGGCGTAAAGTAGGTGCAGCACGGCGTGCTCGGAGCCGCCGATGTACAAATCGACGGGCATCCAGGCGTCGTAAGCCTGCTTCGAGCACAGCTCCTCAGTGTTGTGCGGATCGAGGAAGCGCAGGTAATACCAGCAGGAGCCGGCCCACTGCGGCATGGTGTTGGTTTCGCGCGCGTACCACTTTCCATCCTTCTGGAAGAAGCGCCAGTCCAACGCGCGAACCAGGGGCCCCTGTGGATCGCCCGGGCGATAGTCTTCCAGCTCCGGAAGCAGCAGCGGCAATTCGCTTTCGGGCACCGGTATCGGGGTTTTGTAGTCGATTTCGTAGGCGTCGCCGCGACGTGGATCGCCTTCGGTTCGGACCGGAAAGTAGATTGGGATCGGCTCACCCCAGTAGCGTTGGCGGCTAAAGACCCAATCGCGCAGCTTGTAGTTCACGCGCCGCCGGCCGATGCCCTCAGCCTCCAAGAACGCGATCACGTTGCTCTTCACCTGGCTCGTGGGTTGGCCATCGAATTGACCGGAGCGCACCGCAACGCCGTCGTCGCTGAATGGCGCAGCCAGCAGGTCGTTGAGCGAGCCGTCCTTGCTGACCACTTCCACGATCGGTAAATCGAACTTCTTCGCAAACTCGAAATCGCGCTCGTCGTGAGCTGGAACGGCCATGATCGCGCCCGTGCCGTAGGCGCCCAACACGTAATCCGCGGTGTAAATGGGGATCTCGCGGCCGCTGAGCGGATTTTTGGCGTGTGCGCCCAGGAAAATGCCGGTCTTTTCCTTGTTCAGGGCGGTGCGCTCCATGTCGCTCTTGCGCGCCGCAGCTTGGATGTACGCGGCCACGGTGGCGCGCTGCTCAGCGCCGGCGATCGCCAGCGTGAGCGGATGATCGGGCGCGATCACCATGTACGTAGCCCCGAACAGCGTGTCGGGACGCGTGGTGTATACGGTCAGCTTCTCGGTGCGACCGCTGATTGGAAAATCCACCTCGGCGCCTTCGCTGCGGCCGATCCAATCCCGTTGTTTTTGCCGGGTCTCAGGCCACTCCAGTGGCTCGAGCTCGCTCGCCAAGCGATCGGCGTAGGCGGTGATGCGCAGCTGCCACTGGCGCAAGGGCTGGCGCACAACCGGGTAGTTGCCGCGCTCGCTGCGACCATCCACCACCTCCTCATTGGCTAAGACGGTCCCCAGTTGGGGACACCAATTGACCGGAATTTCCGCCTGGAAAGCTAGGCCGCGGGAAAACAGCTGCAGGAAGATCCACTGCGTCCAGCGGAAGTAGGCCGGGTCGGTCGTATTGAGCTCGCGCGACCAATCGTAGGCAAAACCGAGCGCCTTCAGCTGACGGCGGAACGTGTCCGTGTTCTTGGCGATGGTTTGGGCGGGCGGCGTGCCTGTTTCGATCGCGTATTGCTCGGCGGGCAAACCGAAAGCGTCCCAACCCATGGGGTGCAAGACGTCGAAGCCGTTCATGCGCTTGTAGCGCGCAACGATGTCGGTTGCGGTGTATCCCTCGGGATGCCCCACGTGAAGGCCCGTGCCGGAGGGATACGGGAACATGTCGAGCACGTAGTACTTGGGGTGACCCGCGCGGCGCTCCGCCTTGAAGGTCTGATGCGTCGCCCAATACTCTTGCCAGCGCGGCTCGATTTGCTTGTGGTCGTAAGCCATGACGCTCGCTCCCATAGCAGAAATTTAGCCTCGCGGCAGACCTAGCGCTTCGGTTCGCCTGGCAATTTCGGCAATCGTGGGCGCGCCCGAGTTGCCGGCGCGGGCTGGCTGGCCTTTGAGATTTTCCCCGCCAGCCGAGCGCGCCGACGCTCGGCACGCTCGGCGTCTTCGCTCGTGCCCTGCTCGACCCAACCGAGCGCGCTGATCGGAGCTCGCACGTGGTGCTCGTAGAGTTTGGCAAGCTCAAGGCGAACAGCTGGGTCGTCCACCTCGGCGGCGAAGGCTTCGAAGTGCGCCAGGGCCTGCGCGCGATCGCCGCGGGCCTTGGCGATCTCGCCGTGCGCGCGGCGTGCTTCGGGGCCTACGCCGCGTTGCAGCGCGACGGTCGCGGCACGCTCGGCCTCGTCGTACGCGCGGGCTCGCTTCAAAGTGCGCGCCAAACCCAGCAAATCACGTTCGTGTAACAGGTCAAAGGGCTCGCCATACAAGCCAACCAAGGCGGCCATCGAGACGACGTCCCAAGCGTTGTGCTCCACGACTGCCTCGAGCGCGCTCTCGTCGCCGCTGCGCAGGAAATGTGCATACCGGGGCGCGATATCGACCCCGGCGATGTCCGGGCCGCGTACGAAGCCGAGCACATCACTCTCCAGGCTGATCAAGCGACACGCGCCGAGCCGCGTTTTGTGCAGGCGCCGGGCCACGTGCAATAAATCCAAATGCGCCCGCTCGGGCAACTTGGGCCGGCGATTCATGACCATTCGCCCGTTTAAGAGCGGTAAATCGAAGGCCTTGCCGTTGTACGAGACGAGCAGTGAAGCGGCCTCCAGCCGTTCTGCGAAGGCCTCCAAAAGGGGTACTTCCTCGGCCGGACTGCGCAGCAACAACTGCTCGGAGTGCAGGCGCAGATCGTCATCGAACCATGCCAAGCCGATCAAGAACGCGAGCACGCCAGCGCCGCCGCCCAACCCGGTGGTCTCGGTGTCGAAGTACAATGCGCGTCGCGGATCAGCGGACGAGACGCGCGGATCGAGCGCCAACAGGCCGAGCAGTGAAGCGCGCGACGCGGCGGCGGCGTCCACCGGCATCCGCCCGACGTGGTGCGAGCGTTCGAGCAACTGGTGGCGCCGATACAGCGGACCGCTTGGGCGCTCTTCACGCACGAAGGGCAACACGCAGCCGAGTGGTGAGTCGCTCGCTGATGTGGGCGCGGGGCGCGACAGAGGCGCTGAATTCTCGAGAATTAGCGCCATTTTTTCGCGTAGCTCAGCCAGCGTGAACGCGCGCTCGGAGACGGGCGTCATCGGCGCGGGGAGTGCCGGCGCGCCCCCGGGCGCCGCTTGTGCGAGTTTCGGCTGCGGCAGCGTGGCGAGCTTGCTCTTGAAGTCCATCCTCAACGCGCCTGACGCGTGGGTGGCGGATCAACCGCCACAATCAGCCCGCTGCGTGCGCTCAGCACTGCATAGTTTCCAACGCTGGACCACACGGGGGCGAGAAGCGGTGAACCGCCCAGCGTGAAGACATCCGGCGCAGCGGCTTGCGATGCGCTGAATGCGAGCGCCCCACCCACGACCCGCCACAGGTGACCTGCGGGATCGCGGAGCGTATCGAGCGCGCCGAAGTCGAATGCCGGCGCGGTCGCGAGACCGAAACGGCGTAGCCCCTGCCCCTGGGCGCCCACTGCGATTCCTGCGTGATTGAGCGGGAAAACCGCCTCGCCTGCGCTGCCACTGGGGCCCGCTTTAGCTTCAGCGAAGGGCGTGCGCAAAGACACACCGCCGTGCGCGGTGATGCCGTACAGGAAATGATCGGCGGCGACGAAATACAGCAGACCGCTGGCATCCGTCGCTAGCTCACTCGCGACGGGGCTGGGCGCATTGAATGCCCAAGCCAAAGCGCCGTCCCGCGTGAACGCTTCAATGCGCCCCGCGCTGGTTGCAACGTACCAAAGCGCGCCAACGAACAAGGGACGATGGGTTATCGCGCCGTGTAGACTGTAGCTCCAGCGATAGCTGCCGTCGGGAGCCAGCGCGTGGATATAGCCATCGACGGTGCCCACGCACACCGTGCCGTCCGCGGCGACGCCGGCAGGAGCCAACAAAGGTGCCCCCGCATCGAACCGGAAGCGCGTGGGAAGAGCTCGCGGGCCTGCGGCTGGCGCCGAGGATTGGGGCGCGGCCAACGCGACGTGCGCGGCCGCCAGCCAGGGCAACGCCAAAATCGCGCAAATCAACGGGACCCGGGGCATTGGCTGCCTCGGTTCTAGCCCTGCGCGGGAAAAGCACCAGCGCCGAGCCGGGCGCACGTCGTTTCTCGGCCGCCCGGGCGAGCCTGAAGTACATTTGTGGCGTGAAAGTTTTCGGGTTAACGGGCGGCATTGGCTCCGGCAAGAGCCAAGTCGCGCGGCGCCTGCGGGAGCGCGGCTTACCAGTCGTGAATGCCGATCAGCTCGCGCGGCTCGCCGTGGCACCGGGCAGCACGGCGCTCGCTCGCATCGTCGCCGCTTTCGGCGCCGATGCGCTGACACAGACCGGGGAGCTCGACCGCGCGCTAGTCGCAGCGCGGGTGTTCTCCGACCCTGAGGCGCGGCGCGCGCTGGACGCCATTGTGCACCCGGTGGTGCGGCAACTGGCTGCGCTGCAGTTCGCCGAGCTGGCGGAGCAAGGCGAGCCGTTGGCCTGCTACGAAGTGCCGCTCTTGTATGAGGTCGGGTTGGAGAAGGCGTACTCGCCCGTGGTCGTGGTGAGCGCGCCCGCCGACCTGCTGCGCGAGCGCCTGGCGCTGCGCGATGGCCTCAGCGCCGCGCAAATCGAAGCCCGAATTGCCGCGCAAATGCCGCTCGAGGAGAAGGTGCGTCGCGCCGACTACGTGCTCGACAATGACGGTTCTTTGGCACAGCTGCGGGAGCGCAGCGATGCGGTGCTGGACGCGCTGTGCGCGTTCGTCGGCGTCTCGGCGACGCGCTACCCCTTGCCCAGCTAAGCTCAGGTGATGAGCGTGCGCGACGCGCGCGCCAGGCGTCCTCGTGCCGCGAGGAGCGTGTTTTCGAGCAGCATCGCGATGGTCATGGGGCCCACGCCACCCGGTACCGGCGTGATCGCCGAGGCAACTGTCGCGGCAGATTCGAAGTCGACATCGCCACACAGCTTGCCGGCTTCATCGCGGTTCATGCCCACGTCGATCACCACCGCGCCCGGCTTGATCCACGAGCCCGGAATCATTTTGGCGCGGCCAACAGCGGCGACCAGGATGTCCGCCTCGCGGCAAACCGCCGCCAAATCCAGGGTCTTCGAGTGGGCCAGGGTGACGGTTGCGTTGGCCGCGAGCAGCAGACCGGCGACCGGCTTTCCCACTAAATTGCTGCGCCCCACCACGACGGCCTTGGCGCCGTCGAGCTTCACGCCCGTTTCAGCGATCAGGCGCATGCATCCGCGCGGCGTGCACGGCACGAGGCCCGCGATACCGGCCCACAGCGCGCCGATGCTTTCCGGGTGCAGGCCGTCGACATCCTTCGACGGGGCGGTGCCTTCGACCACCTTCTGTTGGCGGATGCCGCTCGGCACCGGGAACTGCACCAAAATGCCGTCCACTTCTCCGGATTGATTCAGCTCGCGCACGAGGCCGAGCAGGTCCTCCTCAGTGGTGGAAGCCGGCAGGCGGTGCACGCGGCCTGCGATGCCGACCTCGGCTGCAGCCTTTTCCTTGTTCCGCACGTACACGGTGGACGCTGGGTCTTCACCAACGAGCACCACGTGCAAGCCCGGGGCGCGGCCGTGCTGCGCCTTGAAAGCCTCCACGCCGCGCGCCACTTCGTCGCGCACCAATTTCGAAATCGCCTTGCCGTCGATGAGGGTCGCCACGGCGGGACGCTTATCAGAGGGGCGACCTAGGCGCCAGCGCTGCTCAAAGCTGCACGTTCACTGTGGCGATGGTCGCGTCGCCTTCAACGACCTTGATCGCGAAGTTACCGCCGGAAGTGGCAGGCCCAGTGGCGGTGGCCGGACGGGTCACGGTGACGGTTTGGGTACCGCCCTTCGCGAGGGCCGCTTGCACGTTGCCAAACACGACGAGCCCACTGGAATTGGTGATCGCTGTGCCGTCATCCAGCACCCAGCCGGCAGCCGCGGCATACGCGGCAAGCTGGGCGGCGGGCAGCGTCACGTGCAGACCGGCAACCGGGGCGCCGGTCCCCACACTGCGAAAAAACAGCACGACTTGCCCGAAAGTGGAGCTCCGCTGCGCGCTCACGCTGGTGAACAGTTGATCCAGCATTCCGCTCGAGATCACGTCCAAATCCGCGTTCGACACGTTGTTGGTCGCGACCGGTTGAAAAGTCACGAGCGCGTCCCCTTGTGCGTCGTCAGGCTTCACGCTGACCCAATTGGTGACTTCTTCGGCCACTCCGTTGAGAACATAGGGCTCACTGCCATTCCACGGGGCGGTCACGGGCTCACCGGCTGCGCCGTCCGCGAACACAACGGCAGGCTTGGCAAACGCTGTCGCGGTGAGGAAGGTTTGATCCGCCAGCAACGCGACATTGCCGGTGAGCGTGCCCGTGCCCGCAGCCGTCGGGGTGCTTCCGGCACCTGCGCCCCCCGTGACACCAGGGCCGAGCGAGACGCTCGTGATCGGCTTGCAATCAACTTCGCAGCCTTCGGCGAAAGCGGGGTGCTCATCCGGCTTTTGACAGCCTATGACGCAGGTCAGGGCCAAGAGCCCTGACAAGACCGACGCCGGCGCTGAAACGCGAAAACTCACGCCTTCAGTCTACGCGGGCGTGGCGGCTTGGGCCAACCTCCCGGACAGGAAGCGGTGGCCAGCAACAACCGCCGCAATGAGCAGCAAGCCGATGAGCTGCGAGGTGCTGAGCCCGAAAAGGCCGCCGCGATCGTCATTGCGCAGGAATTCGAGGGCAAAGCGCACGGCCGCGTAGAGCGCGACGAATGCCAGAAAGACTTGGCCGTCGTAGCGCTTCCTGCCGTGAAGGTACAAAATCAGCAGCGCGGCGATCGCGAAGCAGGCGCCAGATTCGTAAATTTGCGTGGGGTGCACGCTGAGCGAGGGCTCGGCAATCGACTTGAGCAGGCCGGCTTTGAATTCCGACTCGCTGGCAGGGCTATTTGGCGGAAAAATCAGCCCGAGACTTGAGCCGGTTGGCTTGCCAAAGCAGCAACCAGCGAGCAAGCAGCCCATGCGACCGAAGCCAAGGCCCAGGGGCACAACCATGCCCGCCATGTCCGCGGCCTTCCAGAACGGGAAACGGTCCGCACGGAGCAGGTACCAGGCAGCCACCGAAGCACCCAAAAATCCCCCGTAGTAGGTGAGACCGCCAGCGTAGAAGCGCGCCCATGCAAAACAATCCCGCGCCTTCGGCTTGCAGACGCCGGCCGCAAAGTCCCAAACGCCCGAGTATTCCGGGCTGAGACATTGGGCTCGATCCAAGTGCCACTGCACTTTGCTCGGATCGGTACACAAGTGCACGTAATCCCAAAAGTACCCGTCAGCGAACACGTGCAAGATGCGGGCGCCCGCAATGCCCGCGAGCAGCATCGCGAGCCCCAAATCTACGATCACATCCGGATCCTGGCCGATGCGCTTGGCCCACACAACGCCCATCAGCGTTGCGAACAAGAACCCCGTGATCAAGAGCACGAAGTAGCTAGGAGCGGGCATCACGTAACCGCCGCCGAACAGCGACAGGTCGAAGGTGAACAGCCGGCCTTGCATGCGTATTAGGCGGCGGGAGGTTTGCTGGAGCCGCCGGTCGAGAGCAGAGGCTCATGCCCGAGCGCGGGCAGCGTGCGCTGACCGCGCTTAGACACGAACATATCCAAAGCCATCAAACCGACGCCAACGCAAATCGACACGTCTGCGACGTTGAACGTGGGCCAATGATCGGTGATGCCCCAGCCGTGGGCGGCTTTGGCGATGCCCTCATTCATGGTTTCAATCCAATTGGCGCGGAAATCGATGAAATCAATCACGCTGCTGCGAATGATGCGATCCGAGAGGTTACCCAGCGCGCCACCGAGCACCAGTGGCAGACCCCACTTCAGCGCGCGCTGCCCACCTAAGAGCCGCCCGTACAAAGACACGATGAAGGCGATGGCAAGGCCGCTAACGAGCAGGAAGAACGGGCGGCGGATCATCTCGCTCGCGTTCTGCAGCAGGCCCCATGCGCCACCCCGGTTGTACGCGAGCGTCAGACTCAGGTGGTCTTTGAGTAACACGATGGCCGGATCCACCATCGTGCGCTTGGAAAGCACGAGCTCCGCCCAGGCTTTGCTGCTTACATCCAGCACCAACGAGATCGCCGCGACCACACCGAAAAACACGAAGCTCGGCCGCGGCACGGGCGGCTGCGAGGGCATGCGCGCGGCGCTCGGCACCAAATCAGCCAAAGCCGCCTGTGGGGCTGGCGGTGCAGGCGCGGGGCCTGCGGAAGGAGAAGCGGGCTCGATCGGGTCGCTCATGTGAGGGTCGGATTCCTACGCTAGGTCGGCCCTTTGGGCCAGCTTGTTCAGTATGCGGTGTGCCGGGTTCGGGGGAGCCCTTCAGCCTAGCGCGGAGAACGGTGCCGGCACGGCAGCTATTCCCCTAGGGTTTACAGGCACCGCACATCCGTTTAGTGTTTCGGACGTGCCCGCGCCTCCTTGGACCCAGTCGACCGGTGTGCGGAGCGTGGTCGAGGGCTGGCACGCCTCGGGCAGCGTGCGGCGCTGCATCACGGCCGAGCGCGCGCTGCCCCCAGCAACAGCGACCTTTGCCGACATCCCGGCGGCGCTGCATGGCTCCTTGCATGGCGCGTTACGCAAACGCGGCATCGCCCAGCTCTATTCGCACCAGGTGGAGGCCGTTGAGGCCGCGTTGAACGGGCAGCATGTGGTCGTGGCGACGCCCACCGCGAGCGGCAAGAGCCTGTGCTTCCATCTGCCCGTGTTGAACGCGCTGATCCAAGATCAGGAAGCAACCTCGCTCTTCATTTACCCGACGAAAGCGCTGTCACGCGATCAAGAGCACAACCTGCGTGAGCTGATGAGTGATGCCGAGCTGCGCGCCGGCGCCATGGTGTACGACGGGGACACGCCGGCTGATGCGCGGCGTGCCGCGCGTGAACGTTGCCGCATCGTGCTCAGTAATCCGGACATGCTGCACGCAGGCATTCTGCCGAACCACGCGCGCTGGGCGAGCCTATTTCAAGGACTTCGCTACGTCGTGCTCGACGAGCTGCACACCTATCGCGGTGTTTTTGGCTCGCACATGGCACACGTGCTGGCGCGGCTGCGACGCGTAGCGCGGTTTCATGGTTCGGATCCGGTGTTCATCTCGGCAACCGCGACCATCGGCAATCCGCGTGAGCACGCCGCCCGGCTGATCGGAGCCGTACCGGAAGACGTGAAGCTCGTCGATCGCTCAGGCGCGCCGCGTTCAACGCGGGAAGTCTACATTTACAATCCGCCGATCGTGAACGAGGAGCTGGGCGTGCGCGCGAGCACGTTGAAGCAGAGCGTGAACCTAGCGGCTGATCTGGTGCGCGCGAAGGTGCCGACCATCGTGTTCGGGCCCTCGCGCAACTCCGTGGAGATCATGCTCAAGTACCTGCGCGCGCGCGTCGGTGATGTGGCCGGCAGCGAGGCGATCATGGCCTATCGCGGCGGCTATTTGCCGGAACGGCGCCGTGCCATCGAAGCCGGGCTGCGCAATGGTGAAGTGCTCTGTGTCGTCGCGACGAATGCCCTCGAGCTAGGGATCGACATCGGGGATTTGGACGCGGTGGTGTGTGCGGGATACCCGGGTTCGGTCGCCGGAACCTGGCAGCGCTTCGGTCGTGCTGGCCGTCGCGGGGACACGAGCATCGCGGTGCTCGTGTGTTCGAGCAACTCACTCGACCAGTACCTGGCGCGAGAGCCGCAATATTTGCTCGATTCGAACGCCGAGGAAGCCCGCATCGATCCGGGTAACGTGGAGGTGTTGATCCAACACTTGAAGTGCGCCGCCTTCGAGGCGCCGTTCCAGATTTCCGCTCGCGGTTCGCGCCCCGCGAGCCCCGAGCCAGCGCAGGGAGAAAGCTATTTATCGCTCGACCCAGCGGCCACCCGTGATGCGTTGGACTACCTGGCCAGCCATGGCTTGGTGCACGAAGCGGGCGGCCGGTATCACTGGGCTGGCGAGGCCTTCCCGGCCAATAACGTGTCGCTGCGCAACATCGGCTGGGATAACTTCGTGATCGTGGATGTGGCCACCAATCAGTCGATCGCTGAGTTGGACTTTCGCGCGGCACACACAATGCTGCACGAGCAAGCTATTTACCAGCATGACGCTGAGCAGTACCAGGTGGAACGGCTCGACTTCGAAAACCACAAAGCCTTCGTGCGCAAAGTCGCGCCCGACTATTTTACGACCGCCCTCACCTACCGCACCGTGGCTGTGATCGAAGAGCGCACCAAGCACGAGCTGGGGCGCGCTCTACTCGGCTTCGGTGACGTAAAAGTCGTCGAAAAGGTCACCGGCTACAAGAAGATCAAATTCTTCACTCATGAGAACGCCGGCTATGGTGACGTGCACTTGCCCGAAATGCAGATGCACACCACGAGCTTCTGGCTGACGTTGCCGGAAGCCGTACTCGCGGAGCTGCCCTACCCTCGTGCCACGGTGATTGACGGCCTGCGCGGCGTGGGTGCGGCGCTCGAGACCGTGTCCACGTTGGCCATGATGTGCGACCCTCGAGATCTCGGCCAAACCCTCGGGGATGGCGGCTTGCCCGGCGGGGACGGTGCACTCGCCGCGCCAGGGAGAGATTTCCACGCTGGGCGAACCGGCGGCTTCGACCCGACGGTTTTTCTGTTCGATGCCCACCCAGGCGGCGTGGGCCTGGCCGAGCGGCTCTTCGAGCGCGCGCCTGAACTGCTCGATCACGCACGGTTACTCATTGAGACCTGCGGTTGCCCTACTGGCTGCCCGGCATGCGTCGGCCCAGCCGAGGAGGGCTCGCGCAAACGTGTCTCTTTGCAGATCTTGAATGCATTGGAATTGAGGCATGCCACGCCTCGCCCGGCGCGCGTCGGAACTTGATTCGTTGGCGCGGGCAGCGGACCGTTGGCCGAAGCCCGGTTCGGGGCTGCCCTTGCCCGAAGGTCAACGCGGGCTTAGCCTTGAGGCGCGCGTTTTTGGCACCATGACCGGCTCCCAGCGATGAGAACTTGGCGGCTTCCCCTGTGTATGGCCGGCGGCATCGCGCTAGCAGCGGGCTCGGTGCCGGCTTGTCTTTCGCGCGCGGACGCACCGTTCACCCGCCAGACAGATCATGACGCGACCGGCGGCATGAACAGCATCAACGTTGATGCCGGGGCCATGGATGCGTCCATCCCGCTGCCTCCCACTGCACCGCACGCTGTTCTCAGTGTGGATCCACCGCACGGCTCGTTCGCTGGTGGCGGCCTTGCGATGGTGCGCGGCAACGGCTTCACGAGCGGCGCGCGCGTCTGGTTCGGTGACGTAGAACTGGGCGCGAGCAGCATCGTGGCGATTGATCCGGAGCGGCTTCAAGTCACGGTCCCTGCAGGGCATGCCGGCGCCGTGGACGTGAGCGTACAAAACGGCAAGGCCGCCTCCACGCGCGCGACGCTGACCGGCGGCTACAGCTACGACCAATTCTACGCGGATCCGGCGGGCGGTCCGACTTCGGGCGGTACCCTAATCACTCTCAAGGGTGACGGCACGAGCTGGGATGCCCACACGACGGTCACCATCGATCAGGTCGATTGCCCGGTAAATGAGCTGGTAAGCCCGACCGAGCTCACCTGCACCGTGCCCGTCGGTACCCCTGGCAGCAAGCCCATCCGCGTAACCGGCAAAGACCACCTCAAGGTGGATGTGCTGGACGCGTACGTGTACGGCAACAGTGACAATGGGTTCAAGGGTGGCCTGAGCGGCAACGCCCTCAGCGGAAGCCTCCAAGTTATCGTGTTGGACAACGCGAGCGGCCTTGCGCTCGGCGAGGCCACGGTGGTGGTCGGCGATGATTTAGCGAACGCCGATGTCCTGAAAACCGACGAAAGCGGCGTGGTGCTCGACTCGAAGGCAGGGCTCGGCCCGAAACGCAGCGTGACCATCGCTCGCAAGTGTTACCAGCCGCAAACCTTCGTCGACGTGGGCGTGGATACCGTGACGGCGTTCTTGGATCCGATCCTGTCGCCGGCCTGCGGTGCGAAGGGTGATTTGCCGCCGAGCGGCGGTTCTGCCAGCTACGGCGCCACTGTAAACGGCGAAGTGGTGTGGCCGGCGACGGCCGAATTCCGGCGGGACGGCTGGCACGATGTGCCGGTGCCAAAATCCGATGCCGAAAAGCTCGTCGCTTACGTGATGCGGTTGTCCGGCAGCCCAACGGATCGCTTCACGCTGCCCGCTGCTTCCGAAGCCATTACGCCTTCTTCTACCGGCGACCGCGGCTATACCTTCAACAGCTACGGGCAACCCGGCAACTTCACCTTGTATGCGCTCGCCGGCATCGAGAACCGCACGCTGAACCCGCCCGCGTTCACCGCGTATCAAATGGGGTTAGTGCGTGGGGTTGCAGCTCAGGCAGGCGAAAGCAAGAGTAACGTCTTCATTCAGGTCGATGTAGATCTCGATCAGGCGCTCACTATCGAGCTGGAGCCCCCCAGCGTGACCGCGCGCGGGCCTAATCGCCTGCAGGCAAGCGCGTCGATTCAGGTCGGGGGTGAGGGTTTCGCGCCGCTACCCAATGGCTATTTGTCGCGTACTTTGCCGCTCTCCGGAGGGCTTTCGTTCGTGGGCGTGCCAACGCTCAGCGACAGTTTACTCGGCACCAGCTACATCGCCACGGCGCGCGCAGTCACAGGGGACGCGGGCGGCACGCCGCGCTCGGTCGTCGGCCTGGTCTCGGCTACGAATACGAGCGCGCCATTGGTCATCGATCAGTTCGTGCAGGTGCCGAGCTTAACTACGCCCACGCCGAACTCCGCCTGGGACGCCACACGCTTGGCCTCCACCCGCGCAGCCGGGGGCGCTCCAGTGAACTTGGTGGTGTACAGCATTGCCAGCGCGGGCGGCTTGATCGAATGGACGATCGTAGCTCCTGAATCCAGTACGGCCTTCGGGTTGCCGGATCTGAATGCGATCTCCCCGGACTTGGGCATCAGTCATGGCCCGCTCACTATTACCGTGAACGCGGCGCACATCAGCAACTTCAATTACGGGTCACTGCGCTATCGCGATACAACGCAACGCGGCTGGACCGCCTACGCAACCGACGTTTTCTACGCGAGCTACTGACGTGCGCCGCTCGAGCAGTGCTGCAATCTGGGCGTGTTTTCCGGTGCTCGGCCTGGCAGGGTGCAGCTTCGACAAGGGTGAGCGCTGGCTCGGGCGGACAACGACCGCTCCGGCCTGCACCGTCGGAACGCTGCGTTGTGCGCCGGAACTAGAGACGTGCGTCAGCGTGGCTGGCGTGGCCGAGTGGCAGTCGACCGACGATTGCTCGAGCCGCGGCCTAATTTGTTCCTCCACGCTCGAAGCCTGCACGGTGTGCGAACCCAAGCAAACCACCTGCTCGGGCGCGACGGTGATGCAGTGCGACCCGACCGGGGCAGTCGAGACACCAGCCAAGACGTGTGACCCGAGGGAGCGCCAAGTGTGCCGCGAAGGCAGCTGTGTCGATTTGTGCTCGGTGGCGTCGACGCGCCGCAGCAACATCGGCTGCGAGTACTTCGCGGTGGACCTGGACAACGCCAAGATCGACGACACGTTGAACGCGGCGGCGCAGCAATTTGCCGTCGTAGTGAGCAACCCGGAAGCCGACGTGTCGACTGACGTCACGATTGAACAAGACGACACCGAGCCCGGAGCCGATAACGCCCCCACGTCGGTCGCCACGGCCAGCATTCCGCCGCTCAGCTTGCGCGTATTCCGACTCGGCCCGCGTGAGGTAGATGGATCCCCGGACGGCGAGTTCAACACCGGCACCCACACCGCACTGACGCGCCACGCATACCGCATTCGCTCGACGTTCCCAGTGGTGGCCTATCAATTCAATCCGCTCGAGAACGTGAACGTATTCTCGAACGACGCCTCATTGTTGAAACCAACGGAGGCGCTGGCCCCAACCGGGAACGACTTGGAGCCGGCGTATGTGGCGCTGGGCTGGCCACAGACCATCGCGAACTCCAGCGACCCAGACACCAACTTCAGCCCTCAAAATCCGGTCAGCCTGCGGGCATTCCTCACCCTGGTCGGCACGGCGCCGCACACGCACGTGCGCGTTGATAGTTCAGCGCGAATTCTGGGCGGTGGCCTCGTGCCGCCGACTCCGCGCGGCGGGTCGCTCGATTTCGAGCTCGGCGCGTTCGATGTTTTGAACCTCGAAACGGACGATTTCAACGCTGATTTTACCGGATCCGTGGTGAGTAGCAGCGCGGCACTGGTGGTGTTCAGCGGCAGTGAGGCAAGCGACGCCCCGGACTTCAGCAAGCTCGCCGACCGCAAGTGCTGCGCGGATCACCTTGAGGAGCAACTCGACCCGATTCGGACTTCGGGCAAGAGCTTCGTGGCAACCGTATCACCGAGCCGCACCGCGGCGCTGATGAATGCCGGTGCGGCCGTCGGCGCGGCGAAACAGAACGAATACTTTCGAGTGATTGCGACGACCGACGCGGGCGCCACGGTGACCACCAGCTTGACGGGCGAATTCCAGAGCTTTCATTTGGCGAGTCGCGCGTCGTTCGTGACCATCGCGAGCGATCACCATTTCACGCTGAACAGCGATGAGCCAGTGATGCTGTCCAGCGTGTCGCCCAGTCAGCAAGATGCCAATGTGCCTAGTGGCCTACCCGGGGGCGACCCGAGCCTGATCATCGTGCCGCCGCTCGAGCAATATCGCAGTTCGTACGTGTTTTTGACGCCCGATAAGTACAACTTCGACTTCATTCGCATCGTCGCGCCGCGCGCTGCAAGTGTCGTGTTGGACGGCCGAGGCGTCGATCAAATCGATGGCTGCGCGCAGGTGGATGCGGACGGCATCACGGACGCCGAGCAACGCAAGCTGGTCGGCCCCTCCGCATTCGTCGTGTACACGTGTCAGCTCAGCTTTCCGGTCATCGACCCTAACAAGGTCGCTCCGTTCAATATCTCCGCTGGCGTGCAGAACGACGGTGTGCACCGAGTCGATGCGAGCGCAAAGGTGAGCGTCATCGTCGACGGGTTCGATTCGTTCGTCAGTTACGCCTATGCCGCCGGGACCGAGCTCGAGGTCATCGTACCGAAGTAGGCGCTGGCGCGCGTGTTTGGTCGTTCGCGCGAAGCAACGGCCAGGCGCGGAGTAGCGGCACGCGGGAGGCGGGGCCGCTTTCGCGGAGCGCACGCTCGCAATCTGCGAGACTGAGCCGGCGCGGGCCAAACACCGACGCATCGGATGCGTCCGAATCCATCAAGGAACCGGATTGATCGACGCCATAGTCATCCGGGTGGCCCGGCATCTCCAGCAAGATATGGCCAAGTTCGTGGGCGAGCGCGTAAGAACGCGGCCCGGCGCGCAACGCCGCGCGATCGACGATGACGGTATTTTGAATGCCCGAGCCGTCATCGTCGATGAACGATTCACCGATGCGGCCTGACTGATCGAACGAGGGCACGATCAGTACTTCGATGGTGCTCGGGTCTCCGTCGTCGAAGGCCTTAATCAGCGCCCGCTCCTCTACCGTGCCGGCGGCGGCGTCGGACTCGACGAAATGCGTGAGGCCGTTGGCCAAATCCACCTCACCGAGGCAAAGAGGCAATGTCGCATCGGTGCTCAGCGGGAGGTTCGGATCCGCTTCCACGTTTACACCGACCGTGGTGCCGGCTGCATTTCGAATCAGCACGTCAACCGCGCCGCTGGCGTCGGCGATCCCGCGCGGGTTCGGGCTAACCCGCGCAGTCAAGCCTAAGCCGCGAATAGCTCGCCCTAGCCGGGACGCGATGATCCCCGGAGCATCACCCGGACGCGTCACGACGCGGACCCGATGGCCTTGCACGCTAAGCGCCAAGCGCCCGCCGCTGGCTGGCAGCCCTTGCTCGCAGCCGACTGAAACCAACGAGATAGTTGGGGGATCGACGACCTGGATGTCGGCACCCCGGGGGCCTTGCAAATCGATCCCGCACTGGGCCCACAACTTGCTCGCAGCCTGCACCTCAGCGCGCGCCAGCGCGATTGCCGAGGCAGCATCCGCACCGACGGCAGGTGCGCCGGCGGTAGAAACGCGCAGCACACGCACGCGCAGTTTCACCGCGAAACGCTCGGCGCCCGCAAAAAACGGGCTGTGGGGGGCACCGACGCGCCAAGTCGCGAGGGTTTGACCGGCGGCTTCCACCTGAACCTGGCCGCCCAACTCCGCCTCGAGCGAACGGCCCTTGGCGGCGAAGTAATTTCGATCCAGCCGATCCGGCGTCAGTCGCAGCGGCAGAGTCGCCCAACACGACCCGCTCACGCTCGGAGGGCACGGCCACTGGCTGAGCGGCGGCTCCGCGAGCGCATCGAGCGGAAGGCCGTTCGCGCGCCGAGAGCTGACGCGAAGGGCCGTGGGCGGGCGCGCGATTCCTGAGAAAATGAGGCGCACGGCTTCAGTCTCGTGCGGCGCGACCTGGCCCGGTTGGACGAAAGCCGGCAACTCGCGACTGAAGGCAAGGTGGTCTCGCTCGGCATCCAGCCAGGTGAAGCCGTCATTCGACAGCGCGAACACGTGAGGCGCAAGGCTTGACTGCGCCTCAACGGCGACGGGAAAGAGCGCGAACAACGCAAGTGCGCACGCCGAACCGCGCCGGAATGAACGCTTCACGACCAGCCACCGGTCGATCACGTTCGCGCGTTGCGCTCGGGTCATCATCAGTCGACCAGCAACGATAACTCGATTCATGCGGTGCCGCTCCCGCCGTTGCGCGGGCGCTGCGTAAAATGGTGATATCGTGGACGGGTGCCCAGACGTGCCGGAGTTTCGTTAGGAGAACGCGAGCGGATGCGAAATTTTGCCATGCTGTCTATTTCCGCGGCGGCGCTGTGGTCCGTGGGCGCCTCCGGGGTCGCGCTGTGCCTGTGCGGGGTGGGTTGCGCCAAGCGCAACGATCAGCCGGCCGTGCAGGCTGCCTATCCGGCGCCAGCCGCAGGCGTACCCGTCCAACAGGCGCCCGGTAATGGCGATGGGAGTGCGCGGCCGACCCCCGCACTTGCAACGTCGCCTGCTGCCTTGCCCGCCGCCGCGGGGCTGTCTCAGCCAGGCCCCCTCGCCTTGCCCTGTAGCGCGGACGCACAATGCTTGACCCATCGCTGTAACCTGGCGGTGGGCAAGTGCGCTTGGCCCTGTCAAACCGACAATGATTGCTTGCCGGGGATGGCCTGCATCGCCCCCACTTGCCTGCCTAAGTTACAGTAGAAGGGTGAATGCCTGACATGAGCACAGCGATCCTCAGCGAAGCCGACTATGAAGCCGCCGCCGCCCCGGAGCTTCAACGGTTAATCGCGACCTTAGACGAGCTCGAAAGCGACGCGCTCGAAGCCGAGCTCGCGAGCGACATCCTGACCATCGAATTCGAGGATGGCGCGCGTTACGTGCTGAACTCGCACCGCGCTGCGCGGCAGATTTGGCTGTCCGCGGAGCGCTCTGCCTGGCACTTCGACTTCCTGCCCGAGGGCAAAACCTGGGTTGCCGCGAAAACCGGGGATGAGCTGTGGGCCACCCTTACCCGCTTGCTCTCGAGCAAGCTGGGCGAGGCGGTGAGCCTGCGTTGAGGCTTCAAAATCCGACAACGCAAGCGGCAACCTTCGACCGCTAGCGGTCGACCGAGCCTACCGGTTCGATACGTCGCCGCCTTGTCATGACGGCGGCGGCGTTGTCGCCTTCACGGCCAAGCAACCCGCTCGGCTTCCATGAATGGCGTCCCCCCCGTCAACTCACGGCGTGACGCGAGCCACGTGCAAGCGCAAGGCTTCTTCACCGAGGACGTGCTCTTTAGCTGCGTTGTGCAGCGCGAATTTCACCTCGCTCGCGAGGCATTCCTGACTGAGGTGCCGCTCGCCTGCGCGCACAACGCGCAGCAGCCGCTCGCTGCCATCCAACCAGATCTGGACGCGCGCTGTGAACTCTAGCCCCAAGTCCTTCCGGGCGGCTTGCACGCGGCTCGCGACCTCACGCAGCAGGCCCTCATCTACCAGCGCCTCGGTCAGCGTGGTGTGCAACACCACGACGCCCACGGGACCGGTTTCCGCAGCGAATCCCGGGGCGGCCTCGGCAGTGACCTGAATTTCTTCCGGACCAAGTAGGTATGGCTCGCCTTCGATCGTGACTTCGACTTTGCCGGTGCGCGATAGCTCGGCGTACAGAGCGCTACCGTCCGCACCCTCCAACGCCTTTTTGGCGGCCTGCACGTTCTTGCCGAGACGCGGACCGAGCGCGCGAAAGTTGGGCTTGATGCGAAACGCGACTGCGCCGTCGGCATGGCCGGGGAACATGAAGCGCACCTCGTGCACGTTCAGCTCCTCTTGAATGAGCGCCTTATAGGCTTCTAGGCGCGGCATCAGCGCGCCGTCGTTGAAGACGACGTCTGCGCGCTCCAGCGGCTGCCGGACCTTGAGTTTGTTCGCCGTGCGCACGCTGAGCCCCAAACTGACGATATCGCGAACCGCGCGGGTTTCCTGCACCAGGCGCTGGTCAATCACGGCCTCATCGCAGATCGGGAAGCGATCCAAATGAACGCTTTCCGCTGCCCCGGCCACGCCCGGAGAAACCAGCAGGTTTTGATACATTTCCTCGCTCAAGAAGGGCACGAACGGCGCGATCAGGAGGCTCAGCTTGGCCAAGGCCTCATGCAGCGTCGCGTAAGCGTCTCGCTTATCCTGCTCGAGCCCAGGGGCCCAGAAACGCGAGCGACTGCGGCGCACGTACCAGTTCGACAAGCTTTCGGCGAACTCGATCAGCGCAAGCGCTGCGTCGTAGCTCATGTATTGATCGAGCGCGCTCCGCACGCTCTTTACGGTCAGGTTCAGCTCGCTCAGCAGCCAGCGATCGAGCAGGTTGCGTTCGGCGGGCGGGCACCCAGCGTGCGCCCGATCATTCGGGCTCCAACCATCGATGTTCGCGTAGATCGTGAAGAACGAGTACACGTTCCTGATCTTGATCAGAAAATCCTTCTGCAGCGTGCGTACGTTGCGCAAGGAGTGCCGTGTGTTACTCCAGGGCGGCGAAGAGGCGTAGAAAAACCACCGAAATGCATCCGCGCCCGGCGCGGGGGTGTGCGGGTCCTCAACCGTGACGCGCTGCTCGAACGCCGCGCGCGGGACCTCTTGCGGCATGGTACCGAGGCCACTCGCGATGGGGTCGACAGCGAGAGCCGTGCGATCCGCATCCGCGAGCACGAGCACGCGCCGCGGCAGCTTCTTCAACACGCGCAGCTTGACAGGCCGGGCGTGCTCGCCGCGATCGGGGCGGTAAAGCACCACGTTGGCGCCCTCTTCGAGATCCATTCCCTCTAGATCTTCACGCGCGATGAGCGCCTCACCGGCCGCCGCTTGCTGGCCGAACGCCTCACACAGAACGCCGAAATCCATGCGCACGCGATCCAGGATGATCTCCGGAGGCGTGTAGTTGCCCTTGCTCTTCGATTCCTTCTTGCCTTCGCGATCGCACACATGCCCGAGCACGATGCAACTCTGGAACGGGTACGGAAACTCCCGCATCTTGCTCAGGCCCAGACGCGCCTGAGTCTCCCGATCGAAGACCAACGACGAGATCATGAGCAGCGAGTAAAACCAACCGCGCGTCTGGTCGATCGCTTCACTGATGAAGTCAGCCGGGAACGCCGCGTCGAACTGAGCCGCTGAGCCTGCTTGATGGGGAAAGCCCCACTGCGCAAACGGCATACATCCGGAGTCGAACCAGCAGTCGATCACTTCCGTAGCACGCCGCATTTCCGCGCCGCACGTCGGGCACGGGAAAGTGACGTGATCGATCCACGGCTTGTGCACTTGCAGGTGCGGGCTCAGCTCGGGGTTCTTGCGCCTTTCTTCGTGAAAATACGCGAAGGCGTGGGGATTGCGGGCCTCGATTTCCGCAATGCTCGCGGGGGCGTGCTTGTGCTCCGGATCCGCAGTGCACGACCAAACGTTGAGCGGCGTTCCCCAATAGCGCTCACGGCTGAGCGCCCAGTCCACATTGTTATTCAAGAAGTCGCCGAAGCGGCCGTCCTTGATGTGCTCGGGCAACCAATTGACCGCTTGGTTGTTCGCGAGAGCGTCATCCAAACGCGCGGTGGTGCGGATGAACCAGGCCGGGCGTGCCAACTGGATCAACGGATCTTCATCGGAGCGCCAGCAGTACGGGTAGTCGTGACGGTAGATTTCCTCGAACACGAGCAGCTTTCGCTGCTGCAAGTCGTGAATGATGTCGCGATCACAGCTCTTGACCCAACGCCCCGAAAGCGAGCCAAAATCCGGCTTAAATTCGCCATTGGGCAAGATCGCGCACAATAGTTCCACGGCGAGCGGGTCCGCGTAGCGCGCGAGCTGCTTACGATGCGCGTTGTGATCGTCTTCCCCGAACGCTGGCGCGACGTGCACGATGCCGGTACCCGCATCCAGCGTGACGAAATCCTCGACGATCACGCGCCACCACAGCGCGTCGTCCCCGCCTGCCTTCAACGCGACCCGCGCGTCAGCCAGAGTCTTGGCGTAGAAATCGAACGGGGGGCGGTAACGCTTACCGGCCAGCTCGGCTGACATCACGCTCCGCTGCACGATCAACTCATGACCCAGCTTCTCGCTCAAGGCGGCGCGCAACTCACTGGCGACGACCAGCTGAGTGACACCGAGCGTAAGCGCGCGAGCGGGCTTCTTAGCCTTGGCCTCCAGCGCGTCCCCGACGCGAACCACGTCGTATTGGGTGTTCGGGCGCAGCGCTGCGTAGCTATTCGAGGGCAAAGTCCAGGGCGTCGTCGTCCACACCACGAGCGCTGTTTCCGGCTCATCCACGAGCGGGAAGGCAACGTATACGCTCGGATCATCGACCGTTTTGTAGCCGAGCCCGACTTCAGCCGCGGACAGCGCGGTGCCGCCTTGCGCCCACCACCAGACCACCTTCTGCCCCTGGTAAAGCAAACCCTTGTTGAAGAGCTCGGACAACGCCCACCACACGCTCTCGACGTAGCTCTTGTGATAGGTGACGTACGCGTCTTCCAGACTGACCCAAAAGCCAATGCGGGAGGTCAGACGCTCCCACTCACTCGTGTAACGAAACACGCTCTCGATGCAACGTTTGACGAACGGTTCGACGCCGAACTGCTCAATCGCCGCCTTGCCGTGGATGCGCAGCTCCTTTTCTACCTCCACCTCCACCGGCAAACCGTGGGTGTCCCAGCCGCCTTTGCGTAGCACCTGCTCGCCGAGCATGGCGTGGTAGCGCGGGAACAGGTCCTTCATCACGCGCGTGAGCACGTGACCGTTGTGCGGCAGACCGTTGGCTGTCGGCGGGCCTTCGTAGAAGACGTACTTCTTCTGGGCTGACTCACCGGCCGCCAGCGCCTTTTCGAAAATTCCGCGCGCGCCCCACAGATCCAAGATTTGTTGCTCGTACTTCGGAAAGTCGAGCTCGGTAGGTACGGCGTTGAACAGCGGTTTCTTCATGATTGGCGGCCTGTTGCGAGGCATATACCATACCCGCAGCGCTACGTTCGGAACGCCGCCGGGGCCGGTCAGACGCGCAAAATCCCGAGGGCAAGGAGCAGGGGCGCTGGATCCGGCGCGAGGGCAGCGCCGATCACGGCAACGCCACCCGCGCCCGCGCCGAGGCACGCTGCCGCATTGCCGGCGCTCACGCCGCCCAGTGCGAATGCCGTGCACTGACCAGCCCCGGAAGCGCGACTCAACGCCGCTAAGCCGAGCGCAGCGCGCCCCTTTCGGGGCTCGAAGATCGGTGACACCAAACGTGCGTTCAACTCAACCTCCGCGGCGCGGCTCAGGTCATGGCATGCGCGGGTCAGGAACACCCGTGAACCCAAGTAGCGGCGTGCATCCGCCGCGGTCATTCCGCCCTCCGGGAGGTGGAAGCCGGTGCACCCGAAGGCACGCGCAAGATCCGCACGGTCGGCGACACCGAGCCGTTGCTTGGTCGCGCGAGCCATTCGCGCCAAACGCTCCGCGAGCTGCCAGCGGGCGCGCGCCGACAAAGTATAGTCGCGCACTGTGAAGAGCACGCTTCCCGGTTGCGCGCGCCGCCCCAGGTCCTCGAAGCGCGCGAGCATGAACTCGGGCTCGGCGCATGACCGATCGGTGAACACGATCAAACGCGGGGCGGTCAAGGTGCTCAGCCTTCGACCGGCATGCGCACCAAGCGTACAAATGCCAGGGAAACGAGCAACGCGAGCCCCGCGCCAACCGAATCTGCGACCCAGTCCAGCGGATCGGCCGAGCGATAGGGCACCAAGGCTTGGCAGAGCTCCAGCAACGCGCCGAGCAGGGACGCACCGAGCGCCCCCAACCATAGGCACTTCGACAGCGCGGCCTGCGGGAGGCAAAAACGCAACGCACGCGACAGCAGCCAGGTCAGACCGCCGAACACGGCCGCATGTAGGAGCTTGTCCGTAGGTACAAAGCCAACCTCTGGGAGGTCATCCATACGAATCAGGCCAGCGTAAAAAACGGCTGCAGCGTAACCAACGGCCGGCAGTACCTGGAGCAAAAATGCGCGCGGTCGCCTCGCAATTTTATCGAAGGAAAAGGTCACCGATGGCTCTCGACGGGCAGCGGCTAGCGTGGCACATTTTGACGACGGCGCGAAATGATGCCCATCGGTTCGCGCAATTCCACGCTGGTTCGCTCGCCAGTTAAAACCATCGGTTTCCTGGTCGATTGGCTTGACGGGGTCTACCAGAACGAGCTGCTCAACGGGGTTCGTGATGCCGCGCGTGAACGGCGCGTGCAGCTATTGTGTATCTCGGGGGGCATTCTGCAAAGCGCCGCACGCGGCGGGCCGCATCGCAACGCCGCGTTCGAGTTCGCAAAAGCCGAGAACGTGGATGGCTTGATTCTGGTTAGCGGCACCATCGGCAACCAAATCGGGCCAGGCGAGCTGCTCGCCTATGCGAGCCGCTTCGGCGCCCTGCCCCGCGTCAGTATCGCGGTCAACCTGCCTGGTACCGCAAGTGTGGTCATCGACAACCGCACCGGCATCGAGAGCGCGATCACGCACCTGATCCGCGTGCATGCCTGCCAACGCATCGCGTTCGTCCGAGGCCCCGAGCAGAATCCCGAGGCGGAGCTTCGCTACCAAATGTACCGCTCCGTCTTGCGCCAAAACGCGCTAGTCGTCGACGAGCAACTGATCGTGAGCGGTGATTTCTTGCTCGAGAGCGGCCGCCGCGCGGTGACCGAGCTGTACGAGCATCGCGGCCTGCGGCCCGAGGCCATCGTTACCGCCAACGACCATATGGCAATCGGAGTGCTCGAAGAACTGGCCGCGCGAAAGATCGCTGTCCCGGGCGACGTCGCCGTGGTCGGCTTCGATGACGTTGAGGAAGCGCGTTTCACCTCGCCGCCGCTGACGACCGTTCGCCAGCCTTTGTATGAACAAGGCCGCGAAGCCGTACGCTTACTGCTGAACCAGTTGTACGGCAGCGCGTCCGACGAGCGCACTGTATTGCACACCGAGCTCATTGCGCGCCGTTCGTGCCGCTGTTTCGGCGATCAATTGGGCATTTCACTGCCCGCGCCCGCCAGGCGCGCCAGCTTCGAGGCGGCGTTAGTGGAGCGCCGGCAGATCCTGCTCGCGAATCTGGCGCGGGCCGGGCGTGGAGCGTTCGGGATTTTGGGCTCCGGTTGGGAGGCGCGCCTCATCAGTGCGTTCACCACTGACTTGCGCGAAGGCTCGCAGGTCGCTTTCGCGACCGCTATTGAAGAAGGGCTGCTCAAGCTGCTCGAGCAAAAGGCCGACTTCAATCTGTTTCATGACGTGCTCAGCACGCTACGCCGACATCTGTTGGCGTGTTTGGAAGCGGATCCGGAGCGCCGCGCGCGCGCCGAAGATATTTTTCAAAACGCTCGCACCTTGGTCGGCCAAGCGAGCGAGCGCGCACAAGCGCAGCAAAAGATTCTTACACTGCGCTGGGCGAACGCGCTCGCGGGTACCGGCACCGCCTTGCTTTCCTGCGTGGAGGTTGGCCAGCTGCAGCGCGCCGTCGCGGAACATTTTCCCAAGCTGGGTGTGCGGAGCTGCTTTGTATCGCTGTACGCCGAGCACCCGTCCGCCCCCAACCAGCTCGCCGTTTCCTATACCTCCGCCTCGGAATTCCCGGCCTACAAAGCGGCTGCCGCGCGCCGCTCGGATTTGCCGCGCTGGCTCCTGGACAACGGCGTAGCCGATGGCTTCTACTTCTCAACGCTGTTTTCCGAAGAGCGTGTGCTCGCGCTCGTGCTGCTCGATCTCGGCACGCGTGAGGGCATCGTGTACGAGGCTCTGCGTGAATTCCTGAACGCCGCGGTGAAAAACATTTCGCTCCACGCGCGTTCACGTAAAACAGACGCCCCGCCGCCCCTGTGAGCGCGAAGGAGTCTCAGAGCAGCGCGGTTTCCTCGAGCTCACGGCCGCGCGTTTCGGGCAGCACGAGCCAGATCACCACCAGGGCTAGCAGCGGGAAAATGGCAGTGACGCTGAGCGTCGGACCCCAGCCGTACACCGGCACCAGCGCGGTGACCACGGTGGGCGAGAGGCAATAGCCGATGCGCCCGATCAGGTTGTTGGACCAAGCAAACGCCGCGCCGCGATATTGCGTCGGGAACAACTCCGTGGTGAAGGCGTTGAGCACCGTGAGTACGGTGTTCACCCCGAGCACCGCAAACACCAAGGCGACGGTCAACATGGCCGGGCTGTGCGCGGTGTAGGCTCCGATCACTCCGCCTACCGTGGCCGCGTAAATGAGCGTCGCGCCGATTTTACGGCCCACGATATCCAGCAGTTTGCCGGCGGCGAAGGCCAGCGGCATGGAGGCCAAGGCCGCCAGCTTCACGGCGTTACCCACTTGCGCGTCTGTCATGCCGCGTTCGGATACGGCGAACTCTTTCCAAAAAGTGACCGCGTTCTGGGTGCAGAGGTAGGTCAAAAACCAGATCAGCGCGAGTTGGATCACGCGCCGGCGGTGGCTCGTACCCCAAATTGCAAACAGACTTTCTTGCTCCGCCGGCCTTGTTTGCTCGGCGAAACGCTCGGTTTCCTTGAGCCCGCGGCGAGCGACGGCCAGGACGACGAGAGGCAACAGACTCACGAAATACACGCTGCGCCAGCCGTACGCGGTATGCAGAAGCAACGGCACAACGCCCGCGCAAACGATCGCTCCAAAGCCACCGGAAGCGCTCACGACGCCGATCACCGTGCCGCGACCACTGGCAGGAAACTCTTCGGCGGCGATCACCATGCTGGTCGACCATTCAGCAATCAGGAACACGCGCGCAACCATTTGCAGGACAGCGAACACGTACACGTTGGGCGAGAGCCCAGACAAAAACGTGAACAGCGTGTAGCCAACGATTGTGGCCGTGAGCACCGGCTTGCGCCCCCAGCGGTCCGCTTTCCGCGCCAGCGCAAATGCCAAGATGGTACCGCAGTTGATGAAGCCAACCAGCGTGCCGCTCCAGGCCACGCCGATCCGCAAATCAGCGCGCAAATTCGGCAAAATTTGGGTCAGGGCGAAGAAGTCATAGCTCTCGAAAAAGCTCGCTACGCTCAGAAAGACGAGCAGACGACGCTGGTAGCTAGAGAGCTTGGCGGAGCCAGCCAGGCGCGCCGGCGCGGGGCTCAGACTCATTCTATCAGCCCGGCTTCGGGGCTCGAGGCATTGGCATACAAGCGCTTCGGCATGCGGCCAGCTAAGAACGCCTTGCGGCCAGCGCTCACGCCTTCTCGCATCGCCTCGGCCATCAACACGGGCTTCTTGGCATGCGCGATGGCGGTGTTCAACAAGATGCCGTCACAGCCGAGCTCCATCGCCACGGCCGCGTCACTGGCGGTACCGACGCCGGCATCGACAATCACCGGCACTTTGGCGTTCTCCAAAATAATCCGCAAATTATAGGGATTTCGGATACCCAAGCCAGAACCAATCGGGGCGGCTAGCGGCATCACCGCGGCGCAGCCCAAGTCTTCGAGCTTGCGGCACACGATCGGATCGTCGATGCAGTACGGCAGTACGGTGAAGCCCTCCTTCACCAAGATCTTGGCGGCTTCCAGCGTTTGCTCGTTGTCGGGATACAGTGTTTTCGGATCACCGATGACCTCCAGCTTCACCAGATCAGCGATGCCGAGTTCACGAGCCAAACGCAGCGTGCGTACCGCTTCATCCGCCGTGTAACAGCCTGCAGTGTTCGGCAGAACGGTCCAACGCTTGCTGAGCAAGAGGCCCATTAACGAGCCCTGGCCGCGGTCTTTCAGATCAACGCGGCGCAGCGCGACGGTGACCACCTCCGTCCCTGAAGCGCTCAGCGCCTCCGCCGTTTGCTCCACGCTTTGGTACTTGCCGGTGCCCACGAAGAGCCGGGACTGGAACACGTACGAGCCGATTTTCAGGCCATCTTGCTCGGTCATGCCGCTTTGGTTAGCGCCACCGGCAGCGCGCGGCAACGCCAAAGCGCGCTACAGTCCGGCCGCCATGCACGACCCGCCCAGCGAGGTATCGATTCACCCGACCGCGTGCGTCGACCCGGGCAGCGTGATCGGCGTTGGCACGAAGATTTGGCATTTTTCGCACGTCATGAGCGGAGCCGTGATCGGCCGCGGCTGCACCATCGGACAAAACGTCTTCATCGCGGGCCGCGCGAAGGTCGGCGACCACGTCAAGATTCAGAACAACGTGTCCGTGTATGATGGCGTCGAGCTCGAAGATGAAGTCTTCTGCGGGCCGTCGTGCGTGTTCACCAACGTCAAGAACCCACGGTCGGAGGTTTCGCGTCGCGCCGAATTCCTGGTCACGCGAGTACGCCGGGGCGCGACTTTGGGGGCGAACGCGACCATCGTGTGCGGAGCCGATCTCGGACGGTATGCGTTCGTCGGGGCGGGAGCGGTGGTTAGCGGGGAGCACCCCGACTACGCCCTGCTGCTCGGGGTGCCCGCGCGCCGAATCGGCTGGATGAGTCGGCACGGGCAGCGCTTGCAGGCGCGCGATTCAGACGGAAACCTACTATGCCCAGAGAGCGGTTTTCGTTACCGTGAGCGCCCGAACGGCACCCTTTTCTGTTTGAATCACCCGGAAGACCTGCCCCTGCCTTGAAGACTCCCTCGCCGACCGCGCGCCTGCTCAGCCTTGCGCCCAGCGTTCCGTTCTTCGACTCCACGGCGCAAACCTCGGAGCTACTGGATGAGATTCGACCGGCGATGGAGCGCGTAATCCAGACGCAGCGTTTCATCTTGGGTGAAGAGGTGGCGGCGTTCGAAGCCGAAATCGCGGCGTACTTGGGAGCGGGCTACGCCGTCGGCGTTTCTTCATGCACGGATGCCTTGGCGATCTCCCTGGCAGCGCTGGGCATCGGGCCCGGGGATGAAGTCATCACCACGCCGTACACATTCTTCGCGACCACCGGCGCCATCCTGCGTGTCGGCGCGACGCCCGTTTTCGCCGACATCGAGCGGAATACCTTCAATCTCGATCCCGCTCGCGCAGCCGCGGCAATCACGGCCCGCACGCGCGCGATCTTGCCCGTGCACTTGTTCGGACAAGCAGCAGACATGAGCCAGCTCGCCGCATTGGCAAAGCGCGCCGCGGTACCGCTAATTGAAGACGCGGCGCAAGCGCTGGGCGCCAGCTTTCAGGGCGCGCGCCTGGGTACGCTGGGCAACTTTGGCTGTTTTAGCTTTTTCCCGACCAAGAATTTGGGAGCGTTCGGAGATGGCGGGCTAATCACTACCGACGACGCTCGCCTCGCCGAGCTTGCGCGCTCGCTGCGCGGGCATGGCTTCGGGGCGAAGCACCACAGCCTGCGTCTGGGCGGCAACTACCGCTTGGACGCTTTGCAAGCAGCCGTGTTGCGCGTCAAATTGCCGTATTTGCCCGGCTTCAACGCGCGCCGACGCAAGAACGCCCAGCACTATTTGGAAAACGTTCCCGAGCGTACGGAGCTCTTGCGGCTGCCGCACGAAGCGGAAGGGCGGACGCACGTGTACCACCAGTTCGTCGTGCAGAGCCCACGGCGCGAAGCGCTTGCAGCGTACCTCGCCGAGCGCGGCATCGGCACCGAGCGCTATTACCCGATCCCGATTCACTTGCAGCAAGCGTGCGCCCACCTGGGCTATGCAGCTGGGGATTTCCCGGAGGCAGAAGCGGCAGCTCGAGAATCACTCGCGTTGCCCATCTTCCCGGAGCTGGAGGACTGGATGCTCCAGGCAGTGACGGGCGCGCTCAATGCGTTCTGCGAACGCGGGGCAAATGCTACAGGCTAAACAGAATCGAACACGAACACGCCAGGCGCGAGGACGCGCGCCGCTTTGCCCAGCGCGCGCACCAACGGCATCTCGCTGCGCGCTACGATCAGAGCCCCGCCTGGCGCTAGGGCCTGCAGCAGATTTTCGACCACGCTTAAACGCGCTCGCTCACCGAAGTAAATCAGCATGTTTTTGCACACGATGACCTCGTACTGACCCGGCGGAAGACCGCTCATCACGTCACGGGTGACAAAAGTAACGTGCGAGCGCAAGCGCAGCGCGACCGCCAGCGCGTCACGACCCGCGGTCGTACTTTGCCTGCAGCGCTGCCGGCAGGTCGCTGACACTACTGGTTGGGTACACGGCACTGCGCGCGACACTCAGCGCGGCCTCACTGCGATCCATGCCCACCACGCGAAATCCGTCATCGAAGGTCGCGTGCTCTTCATCGAGCAACATGCCCAGGGTGTACGCCTCCTCACCCGTGGAGCAACCGACGGAAAGAGCCCGCACGCGCTCCACGCGTAACGTGGGGAACACCAGTGTTCTCAGCGCTTGCCATTGCGCTGGATCGCGAAAGAAGCGCGTTTCGCCGACGCGGAGCGTGTCGGCAATTTCGGCAAGCAACTTGGGCTCTCCTTGCAGGCCTTCGGCAACACGCAAGGGGTCCTCCGCCCGCTGCTTGGCGATGCCTTCGAGCAAGGCGAGCAGCCGCTGCTCCATCCAACCCGGTCGCTCATTGCCACGACCGCCGACACCATGCGCGCGTTCCAGCAGGTCGAACACCCGCGCGATCGCCAGGCGCTGCGAGCTCATTCTGCCGCGGAAATGCCGACCAAAGACGAGAGCTCTGGAGCCCCGAGCAGGCTCGACACATCCAGCACGGCGCAGGGCGGAGAGGTCGGGATCACCCCGACCACGAAGCCTCGCAAGACGGCCGAGAGCGAGCTCGGCGTGGCCAGCAAGCCCGCCAAGGGGATGTCCAGCAAGCCAAGAAGCGCATCTACGCGCAACCCTGCGCGCCGCTTCGCCCCCGCTGGCTCGCAAACGACCACGATGCGCGCATCCGCGTGCGTGCTGGGCTCGGCGTCCGTGCCCAAGAGCACTGGCAGATCCAGGATCGGCAATACTTCACCCCGCAGGTTGATGATGCCAGCGAGGGCGCTTGGTCCGTGAAACACGCGCGTGACCGCGCGCACGCCAACAACTTCTTGCACGTTCTCCAGCGGAAGCCCATAGCTAGACGAACCGACGCACACGCACATGCAGCGACCTCGGCTCGCTACTTCGCGCGAGCCGCTCGCCTCCGCCGTGCGCATCGAATCCGCCACGCGCTTATGCGAAGCCGGCTTTGCGCGAGGTAGCCGTTGGGCCTTCGATCGCGCCGGCGTAAACGTCACTCAGCGCGAGCAGATACAACTCGCCCCGGTTGGTGCGGGCGTGCACGAGCTTGCCGTCGATGCGCATGGCTTCGACACGACCGACGGTCAGCCCTGCCCCACCATAGGCGACGTATAGGGTAAACAGGCGGCCATCAGCGGCGGCCACCCAGCCTTTGTCGTCCTTCTTCGCTTCAGCGGCGCTGAGCAGCGCAGTCAGGTGCTCTTCGGTCATGCGCCTAAAGTTTTTCTTTTCGAGCCCGAAGTCAAGGCGGCGGCGCTTTTCTGGTTGAGGCGGGGGCAAGTCGCTCTATCGTGCCGGGGTGCCAGCAACCGTGAGCGCGGAAGAACCGAGCAAAAACGGCGCTGCCCGCGAGCCCAGCCAAGAAAAAGCCGACGGGCCGCACGTGGAAGTTCGTTCGCTGCAAAAGAACTTCGGCGACACGAAAGTGCTCACGGACGTGAACATGAGCATTGGCCGCGGGCACATCGCCGTGATCATCGGCGGGTCCGGCGCGGGCAAAACTACCCTACTCCGCATCCTGATCGGCCTCGAGCGACCCACGTCGGGCTCGGTGATCGTGAGCGGTCAGGACATTGCACAGCTGAATGATCGCGAGCTCAACCAAATGCGCCGCAAGTTCGGCATGGTCTTTCAGTACTCGGCGCTCTTGGATTCGATGAACGTCATGGACAACGTCGCGTTTCCGATGCGCGAACACACCAAGTTGTCCGACAAGGAAATCCGCAGCCAGGTCACGGAAAAGCTGCACACGCTCGGGCTCGAAAACGTCGAAAAGCGTTTTCCGAGTCAACTGTCTGGCGGCATGCGCAAGCGCGTCGCCCTGGCACGCGCGCTGATGCTGGAGCCGGAGATCATCATGTACGACGAGCCGACCAGCGGGCTCGACCCAGTAACGAGCCGCCTGGTGGACGACCTGATCGTCGACACCCGCAAGAACTTCGGCGTAACGAGCGTGATCATTTCGCACGACATGGTGGGCGCACTGCAAATTGCCGACGAAATCTACCTACTATCCAAGGGCAGCATCGTCGTGTCCGGCTCACCGAGCGAGCTGATCAACGGCGACAACGAGCTCTTGCAGCAATTCCTCGAATCCAGCGGTGTGACAGACATGTCTAAAGCCATCGCGGCGGGTGCAGGGGATGCCCGTGCCGTGGACAAACAGCACGAACACGATCGCAAGGCGGCCAAGCTCGTCGAGGAAAACCCGAACAAGAGCGATTGAAGCGGAGGACGGACGGGACTATTAGGGTCCGCAATGTCCTCCAGCTCGCGCTCTTTCTTGGTCACTGGCGCTGCCGGTTTCATCGGTAGCCACACTGCGATTCGCCTGCTGGAGCGAGGCGAACGCGTGGTCGGCCTCGACAATGTGAACGATTATTACGATCCGGCGCGTAAACGCGCGAACTTGGAGGAGGTGCGGCGCGTCGCCGCCAACAACGGGCAATTCACGTTCGTGGAGGACGACATTCGCAATCGCCCGCTCGTTCTGCAGCTATTCGAGACGCATGGGTTCAGCGGCGTCGCGCATTTGGCGGCCATGGCCGGCGTGCGCATCTCGGTGGAAGACCCGTGGCTGTACTACGACACGAATCTAACCGGCACGCTCAACCTGCTGGACGCCGCCCACAAGCACAACAACCCGAACTTCGTACTGGCCTCCACTTCATCCGCCTACGGCAACACGAAGCTAGTCCCGTTCATCGAGACGGACAGCGCCGATCGCCCGCTGGCCCCCTACCCCGCCAGCAAGCGCGCCGCGGAAATGCTCGGGCATTCCTATCATC
>JBDTYJ010000007.1:0-43030 GCA_040005755.1 Pseudomonadota bacterium | reverse complement strand
TGGCTGCGTCCGTCACCTCCGCGCGCGTCGCCGCACCGGTTCGGGCTAGCTGATCGAGCACCTGGGTTGCCCAGATGGCCGGCAAATGCGCGGCCTCGCACAACCATAGGATTTCCTCTTGGAGCTCGGCGAGCCGTTCAAAGCCGGCTTCTACCGCGAGATCGCCTCGGGCAATCATCACGCCGAGCGGATACCTACTCATGGCGGTGAGCAGGATTGTAGGCAGCTGTGCGAATGCGGCGGCCGTCTCTATCTTCAAGATGACGCCCAACTTACTGGCATTGAGTTGGCCCAGGCGCTCATACAGCGCACGCACATCCTGTGCGTTGCGCACGAAGGAGGCTCCGACGATGTCCGCATGCGCCACCGCGAATGCAAGGGCACGCTCATCACCCGGACTGAGCGTTGGACCGGTGGCGGGGGAATCCGGCAGATTGATTCCCTTCTCTGTGCCCAGCCTAAATTTGCCCCCCGGTGCGTGTCGGACGCTAACCACTACACCGCCGATCTCCGTGGTCTCGACTATGCACTCGAGCTTTCCGTCGTCGAAGAGGACGCGAGCTCCTGGAGTCAGCGTGTCCAGCGAGGCGGTGCAGCCCATGACGGGGAGCACTCCTGACCCTTCGCTCACGCCACTGAGCTCGGAACGGAGGCGAAAGCGATCCCCCTCGGCCAAAGTTAACCGGAACGGGCGGGCCGGGATCGGGCCCACCTGAAACGTCTCGAGCGCATGACTTCCGCGGCACAAATCAATCGTCGTTTCAGGCACCAGGTACGCGGTGCGCTCCAACGTCGCGAGGGCCTCGTTCTCCCGACCTTCGACCACGAGCAGTGTTCGTTTGCGACCTCGAGCATCGCGGAATTCGAGCTGGTCGCCAACGCAGAGCTTTGACCACGCCGGTTGCGGGAGGTCCAGACTAGGCTCGTTGTCGGAGGATCTTGGCCCGCCCGCAAGGCGCAACCTGATATGGCAAGGGCGGGTGACGCGCCCATAGACGTCACGCTCTGGCCGCCATTTGACGACGCAGGGTCCGGGATGCGGGGCAATGGTTCGTAGCTTCGGCCCCGGGAGGTCCACGAGGATGCGCAGGGGGGCGCCGTGCGCATGCGCTACTTTGCGTGCGGTGTTCGCGACCTGTCTCCACTGCGCTACGTCCTCGTGAGCGCCGTTCACGCGCAGCACATTCATGCCCGCATCCAGCAGGTGTGAGACCCATTCCTCACTCACCTCGCTCGCGTCCGGCGCGGTGACCATGACGTACACGTGGCGACCCGGCGGCTTGGGCCCCAACAAAGCTCTTGTGTGCGCCCGGAGTAGACGGTCTCCACCGTCGGAGCCCAGGCTCGGGGCGTTCGGCGGCCCGTTGAGCTCTCGCTGTGCCGGGTCCCGTGCCAGCACGTCGTCGACGCGCTGGATCACCTGATCCAGCGCGCCGCGGACGTGACCTTCGATGCGGCCCAGCGATGACAATCCGAGTCGCCAAAGCTTGAGCTGCAGCGGGCGCAGGTCGAGTTGCCGAGTCACCAGGTACTGCAATAGGTTGAGGGCGCTTTCGCGGTACGCGGGATCCACCGAAGCCAGGTCGCCCGCGGCGGCGAGTTCGGTCTTCGATATTTCCTCGCGTAACTCCGCCAGCTCGGCGCGTAATTCGCGAAATACCTCGAGGGTCGGGCGATCGTTGGTTTCCATGGCAGGTGAGCTTGGTTGGCGAGGCGTTTGAGGCCATCGCGCGTCAACGGCCTGCACCGAGCAAGAGACGTGCCCGCCGGAACTCGCGAACATCGAAAGGCGCCGACGCAGGATTTTCCTGCACGCCGTCGCGGTTTAAGGGAAGAGCATAGTGAGTTGGTGTACGCCGCTCTCGAGGCGGTCCGTGAGGCACAGGCCGCTGCCCTTGAACAACGACAGCATGCGACCGTTGCTTGCCAAAACACCCGCGCTGAAGCCGCGTAGCCCCTGCGCTTTCGCGAGCTTTGCCAGGCGCGCGAAGAGCGCCGTCCCCAGCCCCCGGCCTTGCCATTCGTCGCGCACGACAAGCGCCACTTCCGCGAGGCCGGTGCCGGGTTCGACGTCGTAACGGGCGATGCCGAGAAGTTGTTCGACGTCCTGATTGTCGGTTGCGACCAGCGCCGCGTTCTCCGCGTCACTGAAGTCGGCGAGGCGAGCGATCTCTTCGCGAGGATGGCAGGCCTTATGGGCGAGGAAGCGTTGGTACGTGCTGTCGTCTGAGAGCTGATAAAAAAGGTCTTGCAGCACGCGCTCGTCCGTCACACGGAGCGGGCGAATGTGCACGATCTCTCCGTGAGGGAGCGGCACGGTCTCAGAGCGGGCGCGGGAGAAAAGTTTGGGCTCGCGTTGGTCTTGAAACACGTAGTGCCGCAGCTTCGCTTGGTTGAGCAGCTCGATGCGATGGTCGGGGTGGGCAATGTCGATCAAAGCCAGCGCACGCTCGCGAACGCTCTTGCCCCACAAGTCGGCGACACCGTACTCAGTGACCACGTAGTGCACGTCGCCTCGGCTGGTAACCACGCCAGCCCCTTCCCCGAATACCCCTTGAATGCGGCTAATCTGCCCGTCTCGCGCCGTGGAGGGCAGAGCGATGACGGGCTTTCCGCCATTGCTACGCGCGGCACCGCGAATGAAGTCCACCTGACCGCCGATGCCCGAAAAGAACTTGCCGTTCAGAGTATCGGCGCAGATCTGTCCAGTGAGATCCACGGCGAGCGCGGAGTTGATGGCGATCATGCGCTCATTACGCGCGATGACTAGCGGGTCGTTCGTGAAGTCACTCGTGCGCAGCTCGAGTAAAGGGTTGTCGTTGGCCCAATCATACAGGCGTTTGGTGCCCATAACGAATGAGGTCACGAGTTTACCGGGCAGCAGCGTCTTGCGCTTGCCATTGACTACGCCGCGCTCCACGAGGTCGATCACCGCGTCGGACAGCATCTCGGTGTGAACCCCGAGGTCGTGGTGATTCGTCAACGCGGCCAAGACCGCTGACGGGATCTGTCCGATCCCGGTTTGCAGTGTGGCACCGTTGGGAACGAGGCCGGCAACATGCTCTCCAATGGCTGTCGCCACGGGACCGAGGGCTTCCATCGGTAGCTCCAAGATGGGTGTATCCACCGGGACGAGCAGCGCAATGTCTGCCACGGACAAGAACGAATCGCCATGCGTACGCGGCATTCGAGGATTTACCTCCGCGATCACCAAACTGGCGGAAGCGACTGCCGCACGAACGATGTCCACCGACACGCCGAGGCTCACGTAGCCACGAGAATCTGGCGGAGAAACTTGGATCAAGGCGACATCGATCGGGATGCGCCGCGAATGAATTAAGCGCGGCAATTCCGACAAGAACACGGGCATGAAATCGGCACGCCCATCTTGAACTGCCTCGCGTACGTTCTTGCCGATGAAGAAGGCGACGTGTCGGAAGCGCGCCGCAAACTCGGGGCGCACGTACGGCGCCGGGCCCAACGTGAGCAGGTGCACGATCTCGTTGTCGGCCAACTGGTCTGCGTCGTCGACCAACGCTTGAACCAACGCCGTCGGTTCTGCGGCACCAGACCCAATCAGGATGCGCCGACCGCGCGGGATCTTGCGCACCGCTTCCGTAGCGGTAGCGATCTTATTCGAGTAGCGGCTGAGCCAAGCGTTGTCTGGCATGAATTCCCGTCACACCCGAGATCGCGCACGCGAGCGGTAAGCCCGAGTCACGGGCCTGGGTCATGCGCGTTAGAGCGAAAAGTGTGCCGTGCGGCGTTTCGGGGGCAACGCGCCGATTGTACGCTGCAGGCGCACTTTTTGCGCGAGTTCGCGCACGAATAGCGCGAGCTTGCGGGTCTTCGTTGGCTGTGGGCACGGTCGGGTGCTCGCGGCCGTGAACTGAGTGGCGTAGGAATTGCTCTGAGTGGACAGCGATGGACTATCTGCGCCTCGTGCCCGCACTGACGCCGCCTCGCCCGTCTCTACCCGAAGCTCGTCTTCAAGAGCTGTTCGCCGACCAGGGCTACCTCGTGCTGCCCGGGCTCGTCGATCCTTCCGTGGTTGAGCCGCTGCGGCATTCAGTGCTTGCCGAGTTCGAGCGCATGAGTCGCAAAGGAAAGCTGTTCCAGGGCAGTGGCGTGATGAGTGGGCACCTGAACTGCTTTCCGGGCCGGGCGGCTCGCGCGGTTTACGACGCGCTGGAACGCCAAGGGATCATCGATCTGGCCAGCACTCTGGCGGCGTTTCCGCTGACTTTGCCGAACGTCGGCTGCAATCTGAACCTGCCGGGCAGCTTTGCTCAACACGAGCACATTGACGGCGATGCGAACCGGCCATTTCTCGTCGTCAACGTGGCCATGGTCGACACGACCCTCAACAACGGCGCGCTCGAAATTTTTCCGCGAACCCAAGATAAATCGCGGAGATATTGGGAATTTCTGGCAAGCCGCCCTGAGCGTTTACGACACGCCATGGCGCAGGGGGACGTACTGATCAGAACGTCCTCGCTTTGGTACCGGGAGATGCCCAACCGCGCGCAAGACCCGCGACCCATGCTCGCCTTCAGTTGGGAAGATGGTGGCAGCAAGCTTGCCGATCCCTTCGAGGCGCACAAAGGTCAGCTCGCCTTTCTGCCCAATCGCTTCCGCACGGACTGGTCGGGGCGCTTGCGTGAGCGCCTCTCGATAACGGCGCCTCACGTGGACACGGCGCTGCGCATCGCAGCATCACTGATGCCCAACACTACTTAGGCAGTTCTTAAGCAGGAGCAGATCACGATCGGCGCGGGCGGACACAAACAAACGAGAGAACCGGCGGAACCGGGCGCCTGCTGCCTCGACAGTGGGAGGTGACGCGGGGCGGCTCGGATCGCTGCACGGCCTAAATCTACCCGCCGCCGCAGCCTTGTGAGCTCGAGACAAAAGTGACCAAGTAGTACTAACCGAAGCTAGGATCGCTTCTTGCTGATGCTACGACATGCCGTTTCAACATGTCCTCGTGGCTACCGACTTCAGCGAGTGCTCCAAGCGAGCCCTCGACCTCGGTATCGAGCTCGCGCAAAAGTTCGACGCGCAGCTGACCGTCGCTCATATCTGGGAAGTTCCCACTTATAGTTATGGACCCGGTATGTACGTGCCCGGCGACTGGCTCACACCGATCGAGGCCGCGGCGCAAGCGCGGCTCGACGAAACGGTCGAGGATCTCAAGGCGCGCTTCCCAAACGCAAAATCGCTGCTCCGCACCGGCGCGCCGTGGGACGAGATCTTGGCAGCCGCCCAGTCAGTGCACGCGGACTTGATAGTGATGGGCACGCACGGTCGTCGTGGGCTCAACCGTGCGCTGATTGGTAGCGTTGCAGAGCGCGTGGTGCGGCTCAGCGCGGTCCCAGTGCTCACAACCCACAGCAGCTAAGCTGCGCAGGCTGGGCCGGTTTACCGTTTTAGTAACCGTTGCAGGAACGAGGGGCGCGCCTTCGAATCGCGCGCCCTGGCCTCCCGGCACATGCAGCGTGCCTCCAAAGGCACGTCTCCCAGCACCTGCTCGATGTGGCGACCGCAGCCGCTGTAGCTCGGTTTACCGCATTTCTTGCATTGAATTCGTGAACACATGAGCCGCTCCAGTCAAATTGATGATTCCGCGTCGACTGAGGGTGAGAGCCGCCCTGGGCGCGGAAGGGTTCGGCAAATCGCATCGCGCCCGAGGTTCAACAGCGCGTCAACACCGCTGGCCGGGCGTGGGCGAAACCACGACCACGCCATGAGCCTCGCAAACCGCGTGCTTGGCATGAGCGATGCACTCTCTATTGGAACAGGGTGGCCTAGGACGGCTCGAACCAATCACCCGTGTAGCGACCACTCCGCGAACCGTTTCACCCGTTACTGGCTCCAATGATCATGGATATCGAAGTCTCGTTTGTCGGTGGGAAAAGGGTCGAAGCGCGCTTCGGGCCGCACGTTGTCGTGAGCGACCAAAGTGTCGAACACGGAGGCGCCTCGAGCGCCCCCGAACCCTTTGAGCTGTTTTTAGCCTCCCTGGCCACGTGCGCTGGTTTGTACGTGCTCGGCTTTTGCCAAGCTCGCCACATCCCCACAACGGGGCTCGGCCTCGTTCAACACAACGAGTTCAATGCGACAAGTCATCGCTTGGAGCGCGTTGCTCTCGAAATTCTGCTGCCCGAGGGTTTTCCGGAGCAGTATCGGGCGGCCATCGTGCGCGCGGCCGAGGGCTGCAAGGTGAAGAAGACGCTGGCGGCCGCTCCCGAAATTCTTGTGTCTGCGCGGGTTGCTCCTTCGGACGCGCTTGGCGCGGCACTTGCTTAGACGAAAGGAAACAGGAGTCGAATCATGAATGCCCGCCATGTTGCCGTCTGGATTGATCATCAAGAAGCTAAGATTTTCGCCGTCGAGGCGGACACCTTCGAGTTGCGTGCCATCGAGGCGCCCCATCACCACGTAACACGCAAGGCGGACGAACACGGGCGTCACGCCGACACGCCGTTCTTTCATCGCGTTGCAGCGGCGCTCGAGGGCTCGGAGTACGTGATCGTCGTCGGGCCGTCGTCCGCAAAGTTAGACCTCATTCGCCACGTGATTCAGCATCATCAAGCGCTGAATAAGAAGATCGTGGGCGTGGAGACGCTCGACCACCCGACTGACAAGCAGTTCGTCGCGTACGCGCGGCACTATTTCCGCGCGCGCGATCTGTGAGCTGAGCACGGGCGTGGAGCCGCCATCCGGCCCTGGCCGCAGCGTATCGACAACGCGCAGCCACGGGCCCGGTTACCCGGCGGCTGCATCGTTTTATTCGCCCGGACTCAGCGTGGGCTCGCGGCGGTTGCGGTCCGGCGCGCTGCCCGCGTCATCGAAGGGCGCCCTTCCCACCTGCGCGGTCCCCAACGCCGGCCAGATTGGCGCCAAGAGGTACTGCTTGAAGAACAACTCGAACATGCTGCGGTGACGCAGTCGGTGGTCGATGAGGGGTTGAATCCGAGCGTGTGCTGCCGCCGCATCAGCCCAGTGAAGTGTGGCCTGCTCGTGATGAACGGTGTGATAGCCGTTGCCAAAGAGCAGGAAGTTCAGCAGCCGGCCTTCGAAATTGCGCGAGTGGTCGTGCTTGGACCAGGGGTCGGTGTGGACATGTTGGATGTAGTTGAACAGCATAATGGTCCACAGTGCAGCGAACGCCGGAATTCCCAACGCGCACGCCCAAACCTTCAATCCAGTCCGTAGGCCATGAAGATTGACGGCGAGCGCTAGGGCCGCCGCCTGGGTGCCGAAGGTCAGTGCGTATTGCGCCACGATTCGTCGAAACGCTCGTCGGTGGTTGAGTCGCGCGTCGAGCACGTAGTTCTTTATCCACGCGGATTGAAAATACGCGGAGACAAAAAAGTACGTGGCCGCGACCCACGCGTTGTGCTGGTTGGTGTAGCGCCAGGTGATCGTGGCGTCACCGCGCTTATTGACGAACCGGTGGTGGTTCAGATTGTGAGTCGGGAGCCAGGCGAATACCGGGTAGCCGTAGAATACCGATATCCAGCAGGAAAATAGCTCGTTTGCCCACTTTGAACGCAACGTCGGCCGGTGCATGTGATTGTGGGCGATGACACCGGTAGCAATTGCAAAGTAGCAACTGAGGGGGAGCAAGATGAAATTCAGGCGCGGAGCCAGGTACTGCACCACAACCAGCGCAGGCGTGAACACGCCTACCCAGAGCAACGTTCGATAGTCTTCGGTTCGACGGGGAAGCATGCTTGGTGGCTCCTTTTCTGCCTATGTCTGAGTGCCGGGTACGGTGGGTGGTGCCACTTGCGGTGGCGTCGGTTTCCCCTCCAGCACCCGTTTCGGCGGCAAGCGCAAATCCCACACCAGGCCGAGCCAGCTCAGGACCTTGAGGATCGCGAAGCTTGCGTTGAGCTGTGTACCTTCCTGAATGTCAGAATTGGGTCAGCTGCGCATCACAATGCGGATGGCGTTTTCGCGCTCGCGCGCGTCTTGCGTCGTTCTAGCTGGTGGAGTGCAAACTTTGCGCGAGGCGCTAGAACGCGCCGCTTTTGCCGCCCGCTCTGCAACGTTCACGCCCGGCGTCTGCATCGTGGCGACGTCGGACTTTGAACCAGCCCGCGAAGAAGCCGGTGCGCCAAGCAACTCAAGTCATTTGCACTTGAGCGTTGCTAGTCCTTTGCTGGCGCCGGCGACAGCGCGCAGGCTGTCATGCACGCACTGCGCGGGGTCGGCGCGTAGGGTGTAGCCGAGGGCGACGGGGAAGGCGGCGGTCGTGGTCCACGTGGTCGCGTTCAGGGTGCCGGCATTGCCGGCGTCCCAGGTGATGCCGAACGGGTTGCCGGGAGCGACGTCTGCCGCGCTCGTGAGGTTGTTGTTGCGCAGATCCCAGAAGCCGACTTCCGAGCTGTCGCGCGCGGTGACCGGGTTGTTGACGTTTTCGAAGTAGTTGTCTTCGATCAGGGCGTAGCCGCCCATGCGCACGTTGATGCCCGACGCTTCAACTTTGGAAAAGACGTTGTTCAGGATGTGTGAGTAGCCATGGCGTTGAAGCGGTACGCGCGAGCCGACATTTTCGAACACGTTGTGATGGAAGGTGATGTGGCGAGGCGCATCGTCCGTGTCGGTGTAACCGTTGAGGCTCACTTTGTGATGATCGTGCAGGTAATTGTACGAGACCGTGATCAGATCAGCCCCTTTCTTGATGTCGATCATGCCGTCAAAGGCCGTGTCGCCAGCGCCTGCGCACACTGCAAGCGACGAGAAGAACTCGTTGTGATCGAGCCAGACGTTCTTGGGGACTCCGGCGCTCATGCCTTCGATCGAGACGATGTCGGAGTCGCTGCCTCCTGGCGGAAGGCCGATCGTCATGTTGCGGACGATCACATTGCTGCAGGCCGCTGCGATGTGAATCCCGAAGTTTGCGCTGGAGCCGGCTGCGCCGACGAGCGTGATCTCGCTCTTGTTCTTGATCTCGAGGGTTTGCGCTGGGAGGGTGTGCTGCAGGCACGGGTCTTTGATTGACGTGAAGTCGAACCTGCCGGTGTACTCGAGCACCAGGCCACCAGCGCCAGAATAGCCGTCGATTGCTGTTTGCAGCGCCGCCAACGTGGCGACGCTCACCGCCTTGGCGTCGCCTCCACCGGTTGTGCCTTGGCCGTAACCGGTGGCCGTGATTTCCGGGGCGCCAGCCCCGTTTGCGGTGGAGCCCGCCGCGCCCGCACTGCCGGGCACGCTGCCGGTACCGCCAGCTGCGGCTCCGCCAAGCGGGCTTCCCGCGTTGCCCGCCGTCATGGCGGGTGTGCTCGAGGCACCGCCGTCTGTGGCACCCCGGGTCGCGAATGCTCCAGCTGCTCCTGCGATGTTCGCCCCGGGCGCTCCGGCGCGCCCGGCAGATCCGGAGTCGCTCGCGCCGGCGCATGCTGCAACCTGCACGCAACCGAGGGCGAGCCACATACATGAGCGAGCGTCGAAAGTTGGCATCGAGCGTTAATGCGGCGGCGCGCGCAATCGATCACGGGTGAGCAGGTTTTTGATGGTCACCGTGCGCACGCGGCTCGTCGCAGCCTTCGGCGGCGCGCTGCGGCAACCCTCAGGGAATGCGTGACCGGCCCGTCCGTCTTTCTGGGCAGCGGTGTGGCACCAATCCTGCTTGCTGTGCGGGCATGCAGGCGATTGGAAACGGCGCTGGGCCATTGCCGAGGGCTACATTCCCGAGGGCAGCCACGGGCCCGCGCCTGACATGACGAGCCATGAGGCGGCGTGCTTCTTGACCACGTCGGACAGCGATGCAGAGTTTGATTGAGTCGAATGTGCCCATCGTGGTGCAACATACCCGCCTCGCCTCGCGCCAAAGCGAGAACGCGCTGATGACAACCATGGCCTTCGGACAGGACTGAATTGCGCAAGTTAGCCCCAATGGTCTAGCAATTTGATACATGGAGTCAGCTCTGAAAATCGAAGATTATGCTTTGATTGGTGATCTGCGCACCGCCGCGCTCGTGGGCAAAAACGGCGCGATCGATTGGCTGTGCGTGCCGCGCTTCGACGCGGGCGCATGCTTTGCGGCGTTGCTCGGCTCCGAGGAAAATGGGCGCTGGGCCATTGCTCCGTGCGCGGCGCCAAAGGGCGTTTCTCGTGAGTATCGGCAAGACACGCTGATTCTCGAAACGCGCTACGACACTGAGACGGGCTCGGTGAAGCTCACTGATTACATGGCGCTCGGCGACCGCCCGAGCGTCACCCGCATCGTTGAAGGTATATCGGGCACCGTGCGCATGCGCTGCGACTTGGTGATTCGCTTCGATTACGGCAAGGTAGTTCCTTGGGTTCGCAATCCTGCGGGTAAGCTGATCGCGATCGCCGGGCCTGATGCCTTGCAGTTGGAATCACCGGTCACGCTGCACGGCGAGGGGCTGCGCAGCGTCGCGGAATTCGACGTGAGCAGCGGGGAACGTGTGCCGTTCGTCCTCAGCTGGTTCCCTTCCCACGAAGAACCGCCGGCGTCCGCCGTGCCTGAGGAAACGCTCGCGGCAACCGAGCGGTTTTGGCGCGATTGGTGCGCCAAAGGTCAAGACGAGGGCTTGTATCGCGAGCACATCATGCGCTCGCTGATCACGCTGAAGGCGCTCACTTATCGGCCAACGGGTGGCATGGTCGCCGCCGTCACCACCTCTTTGCCGGAGGTGCTCGGCGGCGCCCGCAACTGGGACTACCGCTACTGCTGGTTGCGGGATTCGACCTTCACGCTGTACGCGTTGTTACACGGCGGGTATCTGGATGAAGCCCGCGCGTTTCGTGACTGGATGCTGCGCGCCGTAGCTGGGGACCCGGGCAAGCTGCAGATCTGCTACGGGCTTTCTGGTGAGCGTCGGCTCGAGGAGACCCAGCTCGCTTGGCTCACGGGTTATGAAGGCTCAGTGCCCGTTCAGATTGGGAACGCAGCCTCCGAACAGTTGCAGCTGGACGTTTACGGTGAGGTGAGCGACACGCTACATCAGGCGCGCCGTCACGGCATGGATGCGGACGCGCTCGGCTGGTCGTTTCAGGTCGCACACACGACCTGGCTCGAGACCGCGTGGCGCGAAAAAGACCAGGGGCTCTGGGAAATACGCGGTGAACCGCGTCACTTCACCCACTCGAAGGTGCTGGCCTGGGTCGCCTTCGACCGCGCGGTCAAAGCGGTCGAGACGCTCGGGTTGTCGGGCCCAGTGGAGCGTTGGCGGGCGATTCGTGCGGAGATTCACGAGGACGTTTGCCGACGCGGTTTTGATAGCGGCAAGAACAGCTTCACGCAAAGCTACGGATCAGACCTGCTCGATGCGAGCTTACTGCTCATCCCGAGCGTGGGTTTCTTGCCTGCGGATGACCCGCGTGTGCTCGGAACCATTGCTGGCGTTGAACGCGAGCTGCTTCAGGGCGGCTTCGTCAAACGCTACGTCACGTTTGACCGCACGAACGTCGACGGACAAAGCGGGGTAGAAGGCGTGTTCCTTGCGTGTTCGTTTTGGCTGGTCGATGCCTATGTGCTGAGTGGTCAACACGAAAAAGCGCGCACGCTGTTCGAGCGGCTGCTCGCGCTGCGGAACGACGTTGGGCTGTTGTCCGAGGAATATGACCCGGAACAGGCGCGCTTGGTGGGCAACTTCCCACAGTCTTTTTCCCACGTCGCGCTCATCAACAGTGCGCGAAATCTCAGCGCGAAGCTGCGGCCTGCCGAGCATCGCAAGAACACGTGAGCAAACGCAGTCGAGCGAGCTCGCGTGCCAACAGCAATGCCCGAACCCGCTTGAGCGGCAAAGCCGGAAAGGGCAGGAGGCTGTCCTTTGTTAAGGTGCCTGCCTCAAGTGGTTAAATCCAGCTGAATGTACGCTGTTCCGTGGCGAGGGGCAGGCCCAGCACGTGCCGGGAGGCTCGTTTTCGCGCGTGCGCGTTGGGAGCGGAGGCACTACGCTCGGGCGTACGGTGGGCCCGCTCGGGTTCGACGGTTTAGGGGAGTTGGAGAAGAGAATGTCGTCGCATCAATCTGGGCTGTTGTTCGGCGTGTGCTTGTTGGTGGCTGCGCCTGGTTTCGTATCTTGTGGCGGTAACGCGCAGCCTTCAGGTACGGGCGGCGGCGGCGCTAGTGGGAGTAGCGCGGGCAGTGACAGCGCGGGCGCAGCCGGCGTGCCCGGGCAAGGCGGCGGCACGAGCGGCGCCTCGGCAGGCGGCATGTCGGTAGGCGGAGCGTCGGTAGGCGGAGCGTCGGTAGGCGGAGCGTCGGTAGGGGGCGCCCCCTCAGGCGGAGCGGGAATGGGCGGAGCCGCGTCAGGCGGAGCTCACGCCGGCGGCGCGCCGTCAGGCGGAATGGGTGGCGGCGCGGGTGCGGCTGGGGCAGGCGGCGCTTCCGGTTGTTCCGGGCTGAGTCAAACCCGCTTTGCGCGTACCGGCAAGAGCGCCGGCTTTAGCGGTAGTTATCAAACTGATTATTACCCGCTGTATAGCCACGCATGTAACACCCTGGCTGATTGCTCGGCAGCTTGCGTTACGGCAGGCGGCACCGAAGCCTCCTGCGCTGCCTCGGAATGCGAGATGAGCACGCCAAACTACTGTTTGCCACCGACTTATTGGGTCGATTTCGACAAATTGCTGACCGAGGGCAGCGGCGAAGGGTCATCGGTGGAAACAGGCCAAGAGTCGTCGGTTTGGATCATCATGGTCAACAATCCTTATCGCGATCAGCTCCTAGCCAGCAATTTTCAATTCGAAATCCCGAGTGGAGCAAAGATTGCGGGCATCTCTTTCGCCATCACCGAGGCCGCGGGATCGGAGAACATGATCGCGGACTACAGCGTTCGCGCGTTGGCGAACAATGCGGTGGTCGGTTTGGATCGCGGCCACTCCACCGCCTGGACGACCACGTTTCACCCAGAAGTTTACGGCGGAGCGACTGATCTGTGGGGTGCCACTTGGACCGCGGACGCGGTAAATGCTGCGGGCTTTGGCGTTGCGCTGACGCCTTTGTATTTGGATACGGCAGGTAACGAGCGCGCGTACGTGGACTTCATTCGTGCGACCGTCACCTACGATACGTGCCAGTAATGCGCGGCGGTTCACTCACGCAGTGAGGCCTGAAAGGGGGGCGGTGTCCTTGAAAATGTCTTTGCCGAAGGTGGGGACGTTGACGCCCATGGCGTTGGCGATGGAGATCAGCACCTTCGTCGGATTGGTGGCCGGGAGCTGCAGGTAGCGGCCCATTTTGAAGTAGCCGCCTGTGCCGCCCAGAATCACGTTCGGCAGGTTTGTGTTGGAGTGAGCATCCCCGTCGCCGTGGCGGTTGAACCAATAAATCGTGGTTTGATCGAGCAGTGTTTTTCCGGTGCCGTCGGGGGTCGCGGCGAGCTTGGTCATCAAGTACGCGATTTGCGTGGCGATCCATTGGCTCATCTTCATGTACTTATCGAGCTTGCTTTGGTCGGCGCCGTGATGGGAAATGGCGTGCATTGGATCGGTGAAGCCGAGCCACGGCATGCGCAGCCCACCGGCATCCCCGCCGCCCGGGTAACCGAAGCTGACCGACGCGACCTTGCTGATGTTGCACGAGAATGCCGCCGAAATGATGTCCATGTAGAACGGGGCCAACTTCTCCGTGTCGGCGCCGGTTCGAATGGACGTATCGTCGGTAGGCACGGCGGTTTTCGTGGGCTGCGTGCAGCCCGTTGTTTGCATCGTAAGTAGCTTGGTTTTGCGGTCCTCGTAGCTGCGGAGCGCCGTCAGGTGGCCGTCGAGCAGCTGGCGATCGTAAGCGCTGAGCTGTGGGCTCAACGCGGTGAAGCGCCCGTGCAAGAAGTTGCTGACCGCGGTCAGCTTGTGTTGGTCCGATGCGTTGCCGGCACCGCCCATCACCGGCATGCCGAACACGCGATTCCAGGCCTCATCCGGGGTGGACATGCGCTTGAGTGGCGTGCCGTCCGCGGCAAAATTGAGGTCCGAGGGCGTGTCACCGCCGATGGGGTGAATACCGAAGTTTAGGTTGGCGAACGGGCTGTCCGCCTTGACGGCCTCACCAATGACGGTGTCGATCGACGGGCCATCGATCTTGTTGACGGCTTTGTCTTGCGGCTCAACGTACGGGATATCGCCGTTCGTGCCCCGGGCTCTGCCCGTGAGACAGACCAGGGCCTGGTGCTGTAGCGGGATCTTGTCGCCGCCGGCGCTGCCGCCGCAATTGCAGTAGGTGAGGCCCGTGCCCGACATGGGCCCATTGCCGCCCATCTGCGGGCCCAGGATGAGCATCTTGTCCTTGAAGGACGTGAAAGGCGTCAAGATCGGGCTGAGCTGGTAGTTACTGGTCGTGCCCGTGGGCCAGAACGCGTTCTGGTTGACGCCATCAGGCGTGTAGCAAAACACGGCGAATTTGGAGGTCGTGAGGGCCTGCGCGCGGGCCTCCCCTCCAAACAGCTCGAGAGCGGGCAGGGCAAAGGCGGCGCCGCCCAGCCAACGGATTAGATCTCGCCTGCGCACCGGGTGGTGAATCGACAGCTTCATCAGAGGGCTCCTTCGGACTTGCGGAAACGGAATGAGTCGGTGTTGGCAATCGATGCGACCAGCGCCAGGAGATCACCCGACGGGACGAAGCTCTTCTTCAAGCGGTCGACCGAGCACGCATCGTCCGCGGCGGCGACTCGCGACACTGCGTACTCGAAGTACTTTTGCGCGAAGCAGCCTTTGACGTCCTGACTCTGGGCGATGCGGGTGAGCAAGTCCGAGCCTTTGGCAAAGTCGCCGTTCAGATCCCCGGCGGTGGTCATGGTTCCCGAGGTGTCCGTACTTATGCCGCTGTCCACGCTGCGGTGGCGCCCCACTTGATCGAAGTTCTCGAGTGCGAAGCCGGGCGGGTCAATCAAGGTGTGGCACGAGGCACACAACGGAGCCTTCGTGTGTTGGTCAAGCCGCTCGCGCGTGGATAGCCCCGCCGCGACCGGGGGCAGGGGAGGAATCACCACATTGGTGGGTGGCGGCGGCAAATCCTGACACAGGATGGTTCTGCGGACGAAGAGCCCGCGTGAAATCGGGTTGCTTTGGTCGGGCCGCGCCAAAAGTGCCATGAGTGCCGGGTGCGTGAGGATGCCGTGCCGCTCCTCGCTCGCCATGTCGGCCGGGGTGAAGGCCGTATCAGTGCCCGCGAGCCCGTAGAAGCTACGCAGCGCGCCGTTGAGGTAATAGGTCGATCCAGAGAAGAGACCAGCGACGTTGGCAGGCGTGGAACCCTGGTACAGCTGCGTCGCGCTCATGAGCAGGGACGTTCGCAGCGCGGCGACGATGTCGGTGCTGAAGCCCGCGTCATCGCGCGCAACTTCGCGGAAGCTGCCGAGACGAAGGTACGAGCTGTAGAAGCCGGTGATGCCCCGTAAGAAACGCGAATCTTTGAGCATGCGATCCATTTGCGTTCCCAGCTTGCCTGCGTCCGAGAGGTCGTTCGTGCTGGCAGCGGCATACAGCGCATCATCCGGCGTAGAGTCCCAGATGAAGTACGAGAGACGACTCGCGAGCTCATAAGGGGGGATCGCGACCAGCTGACCCGCTTGCTCGCCCGCTTGTAGCTTGGAGAGCTGGTACAGGAAGTCCGGCGACTGCAATACTCCGGTGAGGAACCATTCCACACCCGTAGCAAAATCCTTCTCCTTCACGCCCGCGTCGAACAGCGTCTGTAGTTCTTGCCGTTCGGCAGCCGCGAGCGGGTGGCGATACGCCTCCGGACCGATCTTGTCGATGATCTGCTGTTCACAGGTGGCGTCGGTTGCCGCACAGGCCGACCACTGTGAAAGCGATAGCGCGGCCTGGTGGGCGATGCTTGCTGCGGCGTTGGCACGTAGCTCGACGCCCAAGTCATCCAGCTGCGTGGCGGCGCCGCCGCCAAAATCCTTGGATGGATCGCCTCCGACCTTGACCAAGTCCGTCACGGTGTTGTCGTACTGGCTCGGCGTGAGCAAGCGCGCATGCAGCGCCGGTGCGTGTGGGGCCGCGCAATCCACCGTCGCCGTGCCGCCGCCGGTGCCAATGATGCTGGTCGACCCCGCGGTGGAAGCCCCGCCTCCGGTAGCCCCCACGCCGCCAGTCGAGCCGCCCGGGGGCGCAGCACCGGGGCCACTGCCACCGACTTGGCCCTGGCATGCCGCAAGGCACAACAGCGCTGCGACCGCAGGTGAAAGGGCAATTCTGACGAAATGGTTACGCGCGTTCATGGTTGGCTCCCAATCGCAACTACTGCCTTGCTGCTGTGGTGGTACAGAACTCCGTCCGCGAGGCTGGGACCCGCCAGACTCCAGGTCTGCCCGAGCGGTCCGAGGTCGCCGATGCCGAGAATCGCGTGTTCGTCGAGGACGCTCGCCGTTGCGTCGATGACGTACGTGATGCCCAGTGTTGTCCCGAAGTAGACGATTACGCATGGCGAGCTAGGGAGGCGCGCCGAGAGCGGTTGGTTAAGTGCGTTCAACATCAGCGCGCTCACGGAAACGGTGACTCGTACACACCGAGCTCGGCGATGGCGGGAAGGCCTCGCGCTTGGGTGATGACCAAAGCGATGCTGCTCGCGGTGACTTCACCCACGCGGTGCAGCTTGCGCGCGCCGATGGCCGTCCCGCTCGCGATGGTGGTCCACACGCCGTTCGTTTTGGCTTCGAGGTGATGCACGGTGGTGCGCTCCCCGAGCGCAATGGGCTCCTGGATGCTCACGACGTTGAATGTGCGGTCAGTGCCGAGATCCACCTCCAGCCGTGCGCTCGTGGCGCCCTCTTCAGCCGCCCAGAACGTGTCGAGCTTGCCGTCGACGGCCATGGCTGCGGCACGATCCGGCGAGTTCTTGAACACCGTATCAGCCGTCGCTGGCTGGGCTGCTGCGACGTTGCTTTGGTAGATGGAGTGGATGGCGGCGTCGTAGGCGCTCAGCGCGGCGCCGTCCGGCGTCGGCAAGACGCCCTGCGTGGTGGGAGGAATGCCCAAGCGCAGGATGCTATTCCGCCCGACAGAGGTGTAATAAACGTCGAGCAACTGGCTCAAGGACTTCAGCTGTGTGTCTTCAGCTTCATGCCAGAACCAGCCGGGGCGAATCGAAAGCACCGCCTCGGCTGGATACCAAATGGGGGCGGCGCTCGGAGAGCCGGGGGGCGCCTTGACGCTCGTTTGGTCTGGGGCGCCGCGATCAACGCTGCGGAGATCGGCTCCTGCGCGATCGGCATTCCCGATGTCGATGAGCACGTGCGGCTGCAGGGCGCGCGCGAGAACGACCGCGGCGTTCCAATCGAACCCTTGATTGGCGGCATCGTTCCATAACCAGAGCTCATCGACCGTGCCGTAGTTGCTGAGTAACTCGGTGAGTTGGCACTGGAAGACGGCGTTATAGGCGGCGGTGCCGTACGTGGGTTCGTGCCGGTCGTACGGCGAGAGCGCTAGGCCGACGCGAACGTTAGCTTGATGGGCGGCGTCTACGAACTGTTTGACGACGTCACCTGCGCCCGCGAGCCAGGGGCTGGCAGCAACGGAGTAGCTCGTGCAGCGGGTCTGCCACAGGCAGAAGCCGTCGTGATGCTTCGCGGTGAGCAGGGCTTGACGGAAGCCGGCATCGCGCAGCGTCGTCATCCACTGCGTTGTATCGAGCCCGCTTGGATCGAACAGCGTTGGACTATCCGTTCCGTCGCCCTGCTCCTGATGGGTAAAGGTATTGATGCCGAAGTGCAGAAACGCGGTCAGTTCTTGTGCTTGCCATGCCAGCTGATCTGCCGAGGGGACTGGCAAAACCGGATCAGGAGTCGGGATGCCCGGCGCGTCGCTGAGCACCGGACCCGCGTGCTCCACACACCCGCTTGCCGCCAGCATCACTGGCAACGGTAGCCAGGGCTGCCATTGGACGCACGCGGTGATCACTCTTATCCAGCTCCAGATGGACAATGCCCTTAGTCTTCGCACACGGCTCATCGCGAGCGCTGTTCTTGCCGGTTCATGCGTTGTTTTCCTAGCGAATAGCCGCGCCGAGGCTAAGGCCGCCCCATAGCCCCGTTGCCGTGACGTCCTGGCCGCCGTTGACCATTCCTCTCACGCCGAAGATGTGTGCTCCGACGGAAAAGCAAAGTAACGGATGCACGCGAGCCCGCGGCCACGCAGACAACTCGAGTGAGAGTTCCGGACCTGCCCACGGCGCCTGTTGCTGCCCTCCCGTGCTTCGTGAGCTTCCGGCAACGCCACTCAACCAAGCGTAGCCAGCGCGCGCGCCGATGCTGAGCCGCGGCTGGAGCCAGGCGGTTCCGAACGACGCTCCGAGTGCGGTCGAAACGCTGGGCATCGTGAGCGCGATTGTTCCGGTGGGGCGCGACAATTCTGCGTAATGGACCAAGGCGTCGAAGCGCATGAATAAGCGCGGGGAAATCCAGATGGCGGCGCGCGCGCCGCCGCCGAGCAGCAAGTCTCGGCTGGCCAGAAGGTGCGCGTCTGCCAGGGCGCCCAGCTCGATTGGCATGGGGGCGACCGCGCCTCGCGCCGCCTCGCGTGCCTTCTTGGGCGCAAGCGGCGTGACGGGCGCTACTTTCGGCTCGGGATTGTCCTCGAGCTCAGCCCAGCTTGCCGCGACGAGCTCGGCCATTGCGAGCGCGAGTAAGCGAGCGCGCGCTGGCGGCGCTGCCTGTGCCAGAGCCACCGAGCGCTCCACGGACTTGCCCGTCGTTGGATCGATGACTCGCAAATCTACCGACTCTGCGTTGCAGGTAGCGGTGATCTGAGTCGTGGTCTGATCAGGGGCCGTGTCAACGAGCGCCGCGCGCAGCTCGATCGCAGTGATGCGCTGCGCTTCCCTAGCCAAATCTGCGGCGCAACCAACGACCGCGATCGATACGCGCGGTCTCTCGTCACTGGGCGCGCCGCTGGCCTGCGCCCCGACGAGCACGAGCGCGAGCGCGCTGCCCAACCGTGCCGCCTTTTTCGTCGCCGTTACTCGAGTCCGCCGAATTTCGCCACCGCTTTCGCCCGTCGCCCCTTTGGATACAGCACTTGGTACTCGTGTGCCAACTCTCGACTGCGGCTAAGGTCGCCTGCGCGCGAAGCCGCTTCCACTTCACGCGCCAGCGCGTCTTCCGCCAGGGGGCCTCCCGCGGCGCGGGCGCGCGCAAAAGCATCGGCGGCTTCACCCGGGCGCCCGAGCTCGTCCAAAAGCACGCGTCCAAGCGTGAAAGAGGCGAGACCCGAACGCGGGTCGCGCGAATGCGCGCGCACGACACGCGTGAGGTAGGGGACGGCTTCTGCTGGATAGCCGCCCAAACGGGCGACATCCGCCGCCAGCAGCAGATCACCGGTCTCGTCACGGACGGCGTTGGGCCCAGCCTTTTTGAGTGCGCTGTGCGCCTCGTCGTATTGACCCTTTTCCGCCAAGGGGCGCCACGACGACACTGCGGGTACGTTTTGCACGGGGCTCGTTTTTTCGGGCGCTAACGGCGAAACCGCGAACTCCAGCCTGCCCCCGCTGGCGATCTCAGTCTCGGTCCCTTGGGAACGCACCTTGACTCGCCCTTGCTCGACGGCGACCTCCAATTTGTCACTCGAGAGGTATTGCACCCTGAACGTGGTGCCAATGTCTTCGACCATGACGTCGCCCGCGATGACGATGAACGGATGCTGTGCGTCGTGAGGCACCGTGAAACGAGCGCCGCCCGCACGAAGCTCGAAGCCTCGGCCGTTGTGATCGGGTAGGGGTTCGAGCACCGTTTCCGATGAAAGGTGGGTTACCGCGAACGCTTCCGCCGGGGGGCTTGACGAGGCCTCTAGCGGAGCAAGCGATGCGGTTGCGGCGGGCGGCGTCGAACGCAGGTGAACGAACGCAGCGGCCGCGCTAGCGACCAACGCCAACCCCACGAAGGATGCGCCAACTCTTCCTGCCACGCGCCGCTTTTCGGCTCGACGGGCGATCCCAAGCTGGGCCGAGTGTTCGCGCTCGGGCCCCCAGCTCGGCTCGATCTTCTTGGCTAGGGCACTCCATTTTTGATCAGTCATCACGGAACACCTCATCGATCACGCTTTTTGCTGCCGCCACGCGTCGCTTGGTGGTGGCCAGACTGCATCCACACGCCGCCGCAACTGCGTCCAGCGGCTCCCCTTCGAGGTAACGTAGTGACCACGCGAGGCGCAAATCAGTTGGTAGCCCTTCCAGCACCTCATAGAGGCGAGTGAGCATGGCGTGTTCTTCCGCTGTGGCGCCGCGTGCGGGAACATCAGCGCTGTCCGAGCTGGCGTGAAACAGGGCCCGGAAGCGCCGGCGCATGAGCTTCCGCCGGACGACCCGAGTGGTCACCGTTGCCAGCCAGCCGCGCGCTTGAATCACGTCTCGAATCTTGTCGATGCGTCGGGAGGCAAGCCAAAAGACATCCTGCACGACGTCGTCCAAATCCGCATCCCCGGAGCCGAGCAAACGGGAGGCAAGCCCGGCGACGTACCCTGAATACCGGGCGAACAGCACCTCGAAAGTCACGGGTTCGCTGCGGCCGTTGTCGGACGGCGGCGCGGCTAGCCAGAGGTAAGGCTTCGGCGGCATGTAGTAGGAAAATGACCGCAGGCCTGCGATACGGCTCAACCGGCCGCGCGCCCGACCCAATTCAGCGCGCGGCGTCGAAGAAAGCCCAATCTTGTCGGGGCTGGGCGCGTCATTGGCGACCCTGCCGCGTTCATCGCGAGTCTCGCGCCGCCAGAGCCCAGGGTGGAACATTCACGAACTGACAGGATACACCCTCCCAGGCTCGAATCTCGCGAGTCTCCAATTTGAGCCTGAGGGAGCTCTGCAAAGTTCCTACACTCGCGCCAAACAGCGCCGGAAACTTTTACTCAGCACGGCGCTGGCGTGCCGTTTAAGGCCAAAAGGCACGCGCCGCTGGTCCAAATTCGCCTCAGTCAATCCCTCATAAATGATGGCGAATCTCGCCGGTTTGGCCTTTACGAACTGCCCCCGCGTCGTCAGGTTTGGGCCATGGTCGGCAATCACTGTTCAGCGACGCAACCGTCCACGCGCGGACCGGCACGCCGCGTGCTCGTCGTTGAGGACAATGCTGACGCCGGCGAGTTGCTTGCGGCGTTCCTCGAGCGTGCGGGGCACGTGCCCAGTGTCGTGAATTCCGCCCGTGAAGCGCTGGCGATAGCAGATGCGCTGCGTCCAGACATCGCGTTGATCGATATCGGTCTGCCCGACATGAACGGTTTTGAGCTCGTGCGCTCTCTGCGCGCGTTACCCGGGCTCGCTGGCTGCCGCTACGTTGCAGTGACCGGTCACAAGAGCCAAAGCGCAATTGCTCGCGGCATCAGCGCAGGCTTCGAGGTTTACCTGACCAAACCGGTTAACCCGGCAGATTTACTGCCGCTGATTGCTGGGGATGGCTGACCTTTTGCGGCAACGTCAGGCTGCGCGCCTCGGCAAAGCTCGATAAAACGCCGCGCATCGTGCAACGCCGCGCCGGCTGCGGTGTTGTCGAACACGCACCAGACATTTGTTGTGGGCGGCTGTTTCCGTACGAAGAGCGCGAGTGCGCGGAGGCGCTCCGGGCTATATGCAGACCAGTAAATGCGCGGCGAGCCGTGCCAGCGCACGTACAGCAGGGACCGCCAGCCGCCCGGCTGTGCCGCCGCGTCCGGTCGCGGCGGGTCGGCGAGGACGCGAGCTACCTGATATTCGACGAAGATGCGCTCGGCGGTGCTGCCGTACCAACTCGCGTGTCTAGGCTCACATGCGACCGGGCCGGGGTGCATTGAACGCAAGAGGCGAAAGAACGCGCGCACACGTCGAGCTTCGAAGTGCACGCTTGCCGGCAGTTGCACGAGTATGGGTCCGAGCTTGTTGCCCAGCGGCTCCAGGTCCGAAAAAAACGCGCTGAGCTCCGCCCGCGGCGAAACAAGGGCTGCTTCGTGAGTGATTGAGCGCGGCATCTTCACCGCGAAACGGAAGCCGTCGGGCACGCTGTCGCGCCAGCGGGCAAATGTTCCGGGGCGGTGTCTGCGGTAGAATGTCGAGTTGATCTCGGTAGCCCCAAGAAGACGCGCATATTTTTGCAGCACCGTGCCCTGACTCGCGGTGTGCGTAGCCAGCTCACGCGGCACATTCCAGCCGGCGGTGGCGACGTGCAGCACGTGGTCAGCTTCGTCCATAAATTAACATCAACCCAATCAGGCGACGAAAAGTTCTTTGGCTTGAACGCTTCCGCCCGTGCCGCGAATGCTGCCACGACGAAACCGCCGAGTGCAAAGCGCGAGGCGAGGATCGATTGCTGGGCGGGGTGAGAAAGTGATGCATCGCTGGGAGCAACGAACGTGCCGTCCCCCTTGCAACGAGGCGCGATGCCACGCCAGTCGAAATCCCGCGCGCCCCGCGGGGTTTGCGCCAGACGCCCTGGAACAGAGCCCCATCCGCCTTGTCGCGCGTGCTCGCGAAACAGCCGCTAACATTGGCGCATGGCGAGCGAGTACGAGAAGGCGACGGCCACATTGTATCAGGCGGCTCCTGAAGTGTTTGCAACTGAGCGGCAGCGCCTGGTCGCGGAGCTGAAAGGAAATGGCGACAAGTCAGGCGCAGCCAAGCTTGCCAAGCTCGCGCGCCCCACGCTGTCGGCATGGGCCGTGAATCAGCTGTGGTGGCACGCTCGGAGCGACTTCGAACAGCTGTTCGAGACCGCCAAGGAACTGCGCGCCGGCAAGCTTGCCGCGCGCGCCGCACACCGTGAGGGCGTGGCTAAGCTGACCCGGCGTGCGCAGCGACTGCTCAGTGAAGCTGGGCACCCTGGAAACGAAGCGACACTGCGACGTGTCACGATGACGCTTTCGGGCCTGGCAGCCGCCGGCGGGTTCGAGCCGGATCTGCCGGGTGCGTTGACGAAAGACCGCGCTCCCGCCGGTTTCGAGGCATTTGGGGTCGGTATGGGCGAGCAGGCGGAGCAGACGCCAGCGCCCAAGCCGCACGGGCCGGCTCACGCTGCGCCGCCGCGCGCGCCGGCCAAGGCAGACACCGCCGCACAGCGCGCGCGTGAGCACCAAGCCGCCGAGCAGGCGCGTCGCGAAGCCGCTGCGCGCAAAAAAAAGGAAGCAGAGGCGCATGCGCGTCTCATTGCTGAAGGGCGTGAAGCGCGCGCGGCACTGCACTCGGCGAAAGCAACGTTGACCAAGAGCGAGGCGGAGCACGCCCACGCCGCCAAGGCCCTCGCCGCAGCCGAGCAGGACCTGAAACACGCACGGTCAGTCGTGCAAAGAGCTGAGGAGCGGGTGGCCGCGCTGAAAGGCGAGCAGTCGGGTAATGACGCCTGACTGTGACGCTCCTGCATGAGCACTCCCTCCTGGGGGCTACCTTGGAATGGCGCTTGCAAACACGCACAGCATGTTGCTCATCCTCATTTTGGTTTTGTTACTCGCGTTGGGCGGCGGCGGCTGGGGTTACTCGCGTTACGGCTATGCAAGCTGGTCGCCTGCCGGCCTCGTGCTGCTCGTGCTGCTCGTGCTTTGGCTCACCGGGCATTTCGGTCCGGGCGGCTTTTGACGCGCAATCCGAGGATTCCGAACGCATGACGCCGGGACGCCTGCGTCGCAGCCGGGCCAAGGGCTCTCGGCTCACGGCGACTAACGGCTTGCCAATCGTGGTGGTGAGTCGTCCGAGCAGGTGGGGCAATCCGTTCCCGATCGATACTAGTCAGCCCGCCCAAGAAGTGGCGCGCCTCCGTGCATTGGCGGTAAAAAAGTTCGAACGTGCGTTGCACGGCCCCGGCTCGCAGCTTGGCTTTACGAGGGCGGATGTGCGTCGCGAGTTGAAAGGGAAGAACCTCGCGTGTTGGTGCCCGCTAGATGGTCCCTGCCACGCGGATGTGCTGCTGCGGGTCGCAAACGACAAATAGTCACGCCGCACAACCGCCAACGCTCCTCCCTCGGAATAGTCGTCATGGATTGGGGGAGGGTTGGCATCGGCGTTGCAGAGTGTTTCGCATGCCTCACCAACCATCGATCGACGCACTGCATCGTCTGCTTGCCGCGTCGCACGCGCAGCGCTTGAACCCGAAGCTTTCATGCTCGGACTTCGAGGCAGAGTTGGGGCGAGAGATTGCTGTACGGCGCCAGGAACGGGAATTCGTGGAGCGGGAGCGGCTTGACGTTGCGGATTCAATGGTCGGAGTCCCGGCGGATGCCGCCTCGTTCGTGGCCTGGTTCGAAGCGCTGAAGGCACATGGCCCGGGTCAGAACGACCCGCTCTTCCTCTGGCTGGCGGAGCACGCGAATCACCGACAAATGCGCTGGTTCTTGGCGCAAGAGCTGGCCGGTGAGGCGGGGTTCGACGACCTGGTTGCGTTGACGCAGGTCAAGCTGCCAGCGCGCCCAAAGCTGGAGCTTGCCCGCAACTACTGGGACGAGATGGGCCAGGGTCATGAGGGGGGCATGCATGGGCCAATGCTCGGCAACTTAGCGCGCGCGCTTGAGCTCGAATCGAACGGAGAAACGGTGTGGGAGTCGCTTGCGCTGAGCAATCTGATGGTTGCACTAGCGACTGCGCGTCACTACGCATACCAATCAATCGGGGCCCTTGGAGTGATCGAGCTCACCGCGCCCGGGCGCTCCGCGCTCGTGAATGCTGGGCTGAAGCGCCTCGGCATCGGTGGCGCTGCGCGGCAATATTATGCCTTGCACGCCAGCTTGGACGTGCGCCACTCCGCGGCCTGGAATCGGGAGGTGATCGCGCCGCTAGTCGAGAGCGACCCGCGCACCGCTGTCCCGATCGCAGAAGGCGCGCTGCTCCGCCTGCGCGCTGGTGAGCGTTGTTTCCAGCGCTACCGCGCCGAGTTGTGGGGCAAAGAGCGAACGTACCGGCGCGGCCCGGACGCGCGATCGCATGGCGGCGTTTCGGCGTAGACGGCCTGGCCCTATTCGGGCCGGCGTCCACCCCGCCGGCCATCGGCGACGAGCACGCCGCCGATCGAGCTGACCCGCGCGTCTTCGCTCGTCGGCGCCGTGTGGTCGATCATTGCGGGGTAGCGGTCGCCTTCGTCATCCTCCACCAAGAAGAAGCGCAGTTGCGTGGTGTCGAGGCCCTGCAGAGTATCACTCCACAATAATGCCTCGAACCGTGCGCCGCCCCGACCCACGGGGCGCTCGACGCGCAGCTCGCGCAAATCTGCCAGCTTGCGCCCGAAGCGGTTTAATAGCCGGGCCACGCACTGCCTCGGGCGGGGATCCCCTTGGGCTTGGTTGCACGGCTGCGCGCGCTGCCAACGACATGCCCCCTATCTAGAGAGCGAGCTTGCCCCAGCGTGCTCTTTTTCCTCATGCAACTGCGCCTCGGCGCTGTCGTTTCCCCACGGGGCGCGGCGTTTGCTTCACTTGCGCGCATGAAGCGCCTCATCATCTTCGATCTCGACGGCACGCTCGCAGAAAGCAAATCCGCGCTCGACACGGAGATGGCTGGGTTACTCACACAGCTGCTGAATGTCGTACCGGTGGCCGTCATTTCGGGTGGGGCATTCCCGCAATTCGAACAGCAACTTCTGTCCAAATTGGCGGGGGCGAGCTTGCAGCGGCTATCGATTCTGCCCACGTGCGGCACGAAGTTCTACCGCTATGAGGGGGGCTGGCGCATCCTTTACGCCGAAGAGTTCAGCGCTGAGCAGAAAGCCGAGATTGTTGCGGCATTGCAGCACGTAACCCACGCTCCGGGCATGGCGACCCCGAGAACCTGGGGTGACCAGATCGAAGACCGTGGCAGTCAGATCACGTTTTCTGCATTGGGCCAAGAGGCGCCGCTCGAGGAAAAGAAAAAGTGGGATCCGGATTTCAAAAAGCGCAAGCAAATGCAAGCTGCGCTGGCGCCGTTGCTGCCGGGGTTTTCCGTGCGTCTCGGTGGCACAACGTCGATCGACGTGACGAAGCCCGGCATCGACAAAGCGTATGGCGTTCGAAAGTTGCGGGACACGCTCGCAGTGGCCATCAGCGACATGTTGTTCATCGGTGATGCGCTGTTTCCAGGCGGCAACGACTATCCCGCGAAAGAAGCCGGCGCGCCCTGCATTCAGGTTCGCGATCCCAGCGAAACCAAGCGCGTGATTGAGGCAATGGTCGCCTGCTTGACTGGCTGACGAAGTGACGCGGCATGCACGCACGGGCAGCCCGAATGCTAATCAAAGCTCGCTACGTTGGCCGGCAAATGCGTACAACGCGGCGAGCAACAACGCGCCGGCCGGGAACAGCATGGCCAGTGGCCCGCGGTGCGCGGTAAATAGTGCCCCGCCAATCGCCCCCAGCGTGAAGGCACTCAAGATGGTGAGCAGCAGCACGGCCTTCGCAGGTGAAGGGCGTGAGGTGGGCGTCGCACGACGCAAAGAAAGCAGCCAATAATGCCAGCGGGCGGCTTCAATCCCGAGATCGGTCACGACCCCCGTTAGGTGCGTCGTGCGCACCACGGCGCCAGACAAGCTGGTAACTAAGCTATTTTGCATGCCCATCGCAAAGCAAAGTTGGGCCGCCTCGGCATCGAGTGCTCGCGCGTGCTCGAAACGCCCAGCCAGGGCGATGATCACGAAACTGGTTAGCACCGAACATTCCACCAGCAACGCCACGCCGTAGGCGCGTGAGATGCGCCAGCCTTTCGCTTCCACCAGCAAGCTCGCCACGAATGCGCCCGCAAAGAAGGAGATCACGAACAGACTCGCGAGCGCGACCGCGCCCCACTCTCGCGCAGCCAAGTCATTGGCCAAACGCCCCACGCTGCCCGTTACATGGGAAGTGAACGTGCCGAGCAGCACGAAACCGCTAGAGTTCACGAACCCGGCCGTGAGCGCTAGATAGCCCGCCAAGATGCTGTTCAGCTTGGCGCTGCGTGACGGGCCAGTGTGCCGAAACATCTGTCTGAGCGTGTTAGGTCGAGCGGCGCGTCCGGGTCAAGCTGGCGGCGGCAGACCACGGCGCGAGACCGCAACCACCCTGACGTCGCGCACCCGTTGCGGCGCGAGAGTTCAGAAGTAAAGGATCTCCCCGACGCTCATGACTGCGCCGCTGGTGCCACCGTCGAGCTTGGACTTGTCGAACTCGGCTAGGTAGTACTCGAGAGCAACGCGCACGCCGCCCGCGCTGAGCTGCACACCGAACGAGGGGTGCTGCCCCGGGTAACGCATCGTGCTGCCGGCGGCGCGAATGAAGAGCGGCGTGCCGGGGTGGACCGCTAGGCTGTATTGCGCGAAAAAGGAGTTGATCCGGCCCAAGATGCGGTTGCATAGCTCGCCTGCCAAGTCCTCCAAGCGGTCCATGGAAACGGGCGGGCTTCCTGGCAGAAAACGCTGATACAGGGTTTTCACGTGGTCCATGCTCATGCTCAGCAGCAAGTGGCCGGACGCATCCCCGCCAAAGGCCACGATCGAGCTGAACTCGAACAGCGCCGTGCGATTGGCGACCAAGAACGCGCCGCCGTCCACTCGGAATTCGCCGAGCGTGCCGAGTACTTCTAAAGCTGCCGTCTGAACGGCGTCGGCGATGGGCTTCGGGTAAAAGTGGTCCGCCAGCAAGCTCGAGACGGCGCAGCGTAAAGCGTCCGAGCGAAAGGGCTCCGGAATGAGACTGTCGGGTCGGTAGTCCTGCTGCGCCCGGGGCGGGGCACTGCTGCGCGCGCCCCAAATGATGCGCAGTGAGGGACGAATGGCTTTGAGCTGCGCCAGGAACTCTTGGCCGCCGTCTTCGGCCGCGGCGGCACTGGCGACGACCAAAACTAACCCGGGGCTTGCCTTTACAAAGTCGAGCGCCGGTCGCAGCGTCGGCACCCAAACCACCCTGAAGCCCAGTGAGTCCAGCTCCTCCATCACGCCCTGGAGCGCGCCTTCGGCGCGGTCGACGACGAGGACCTGCTTTCGGGAGTTCATTTGGAACCGTTTTGCGTCGAGCCAAGCCTGGATGTCAGCGCCACGGGCTGCTTGGTGAACAGCGCCTTTTCGACCGCTTTCCACAACAGCTCCGCGTTGATGGGCTTCGTGATCCAAGCATTGGCGCCGGCTTTCTTGCCGTCAGCGGCGCGCGTCACCGCCGCATCGGACGTCAGCACGAAGATGGGGGTGTGAGCGTGGCTTGGCTCTTTCCTGATTTCCACGATCATGTGCAGGCCATCCATGATGGGCATGTGCACGTCGGAGAAGATCAGATCCACCTTTTCCGTGCGGGCTCGCCACAAGCCCTCACGCCCGTTTTCGGCCTCTATTACCCTCGCGCCTTTTGCTTCGAACGCAACTCTGAGTTGCGCGCGCGCCGACGCGGAATCATCTACGACTAGGATTGACCAGGTCATGGGGCTTTGAGCTTAAACGGTCGGGGACGCCGGGACCTAAGAGCACCCGTGCGCATGGTGTGACGCCCCGGCGCGAGTGGCACGGCGAAAACCGACATTGGGGCATTCTGTGGGATATTTCAGGCAAACTCGCGAGCTCGGGGCACGTCGCGCGTTTCAGCTACCTCGGCTGCGTCGAACGCTTTCGCCGCGCGTTCGTCGTCGCTTTAGTGTCGGCGCCGACTTACCGTTGGAAGAACATGGGCTCATCCAGCCACCCCGATCTTCCGTTCGAGGAACTCCCGGACGGCGTTCTCGTGTTGACGGCAGCAGGCGTCGTTGAGTTCGCGAACTCGAAATTCTTGGAGATGGTCGGTCGCGAATCGGCCGGCGTGGTTGGTGCAGCGATCACCGCCATCGTTGCCGAGGAAGACATGCTCCACTTGGTGGGTGTCGAGGGGATGTTTCAGCATCCCGCGAGCGACCTCAGTATGATCTTCTGCGGGGACGACGCGCGCCCTCGGCGCCTGCTCGTGAGCTGCGCACCTTCCCGGGATCGCCGGCGCATTCTCTTGACCACACGCGCCACCGGAGTGTTGCAAGAAGAGCTCGCGAGCACGACGCGCTGGGCGGCCTCCGAGCAAGAGCGAGCCCACGATATAGCCCGAGCGCGTGACGCATTGACCGAAAAGAATCTGGCGCTGCGCGTCGCGCAAGAGGCGTTGGAAACTGCCTATACCAAGCTTCAGGACGAAGCGGAGCGGCGCTTATTGCTGGAACGCGAGCTCCGGCTCGCGCAAAAGTTAGAAGGAATTGGCCAACTTGCCGCTGGGATCGCCCACGAAATCAATACGCCAATGCAATACGTGGGCGATAACGTCGCGTTCCTGGAGCGTGCTTTCGGTAAAATAGCCGAGCACCTGACCGTGATGGAGACCGCACTCGAGGCCGCCGGTGAAGAGGCGCGTGCGCTCGTAGACACCAGCAAGGCGCAGCTCAAGCTCGGCTACTTGCTGGCAAACACCCCGAAGGCCCTGCGCGACTCTAAGGTCGGCATACAACACGTCTCGAGCATCGTGCGAGCAATGAAGTCCTTCGCGCACGTCGACCAAGACGAGAAGGTGCCCGGCGACGTGAACCAAGCGATTCAGGACACGCTCATGGTTGCGCAGAGTGAGTACAAGTCGCACGCTGTGGTGGAGACAGATCTAGGTGGGCTTCCGCAAATCATGTGCTTTCCGGGTCGCCTCAATCAGGTGCTCCTGAACCTGGTTGTGAACGCGGCTCATGCGATCGCCGAAGCCAAGCCCGCGGAGGGCGGGAAAATAAGCGTGACCTCACGTGGTGAGGATGGCGTCATTGCCATCCGCATTGCCGACAACGGCGCAGGCATTCCAGAGGCGATCCAGCACAAGATCTTCGATCAATTCTTTACGACCAAGCCGGTCGGGAAGGGCACCGGGCAGGGGTTGTCCTTGGCGAGAAGCATCGTGGTGGACGCCCACGGTGGAACGCTTTCGTTCACGACGGAGCCCGGCCGCGGTACCGCGTTCACGATTCGCCTGCCGGTCGACGGCCGGACCAAGCTTGCGCCTGTTTAGTAGCTCGGCAGCGCTGCAGGAGCGCTGCGCTGTCTTGGGCGGTTAGCGCATTCGGGGCAGAAGTCGCTCGAACCTAGAACAGGATGCTTCCGCCTTCGGGGATCGTGTTCGGTTGAACGAACTCGGTCAGCTCGAAGCCGGGCTCGAACTCGCAGTCCATCCACACGCATACCACGCCGCCATCGGCCGTGAACAGCTCAGCCACCAGGCGTTGTTGTAATACCGGTGACAGGTGCTCGCCGCGTAGCGCGATAGGTGTTGATGGAAAAACTTCCACGCCTCGCCCGAGCATCTGGTTCTTCACCCGCCCCAGCAACTGATTCGAAAGCTCGCAGATCCAGTCGCGATGCGACGCCGTCGCTGGATTCGTTCGCTCGAGCGGTTCGCGTGTGGTCGCGAGCACCAGCGCACCGCGCAAGTGCTTAGAGGTAAAGCCAATAATCCCGCACAATAGAAATGGCTCGGCAACGCGTGCCTTGGCTGGCGCTTCGGCGCGGATGTCCAATTGGTAATCCGCGAAGAGCCTGAGGCAGTTTTCGGCCACCAATTGATCCAGCTGCTGCTGATTGTCAGAAGTCACAGCACCCCTCCTCGCCGACGCATCCAAGTCCGGGCGCCCATGCGTTCACGCGGAGGTGAGCTTGCGAATTGCAGCGAGCAGCAGCTCAGGCTTGAACGGTTTGACGAGCCAGCCCTTTGCGCCCGCCGCCTTGGCGCGCTGGATCAACTCGTAGTGTCCTTCTGTCGTCAGCATGACGACCGGAAGGCTCGCGTGCCCATTGTTCTTTTTGACCGTTTCCAACATCTCGAGCCCGGTCATGCGAGGCATGTTCACGTCGCAAATTACCGCCGCCAGATCGGCGATGCGCTCGATCGAATCAGCGCCTTCGACGCCGTCACAAGCTTCCAGAACCTCGAAGTCGTCGCCATCCAGTGCGGCGCGCACTTGCAAGCGAATCGTCGTCGAGTCGTCCACTATTAAGACTTTCTTGCGCATGCTTCTCTCGGCGGTGTGCAATCGGCGCGACCGTGACTGCGCGACCGATCATCGGAACGGCGCGATACGGGGCGTCTTAACCGCTGTCCGCGAGTTTCGTTGCTCGAGAGTCGTCGTTGCAAAATTGCTGCAGCGCGCGCATGCGCACGGCGCGACCCGGCCGCCTGTTCCTCACTCTTGGTCGGGCAGGCACAGATCACGAGCAGGTTCGCGTAGTTGACCGGATCCTAGCCGTGCCACCGCGGCGCGACGATCGCTCGGGGCCAGAGTGCCATCGAGGCAGCTGATGCCGAGATCGAGTGAGCCGAGGTCCTGGTCCGAAAACAGGACGACTTGAGCACGACCGAGTGCCCATTGCCGTAGCATCTTGAGGCGCTGCAGGTCACCGCGCTGCAGTGCATCAACCGCGGATTCGAGGCCAACGCGCCGAGCCGCACTGAGCTGCATGCCGTCGAGGACGGTCTTGTCGCTCTTGTCTGTTTTGTGTTCCGGTTCGCTTTCGTGCTGACAGCCGGCCAGGCAGGCGACCGTGGCGAAGAGGAGCAAGGTCGCGCCCGACCGAGCGTGCTGCTGAACCGATGGTCTCATCAGAGCGCGCGCAGGGAGAATGCGGGAAGTACGGAAATCACTTGCCTGAGCTACGTCCGCTCGCCGGCAGACGTAAGGCAGGCAGAACGCACACGCACCGACAAGTGGGTGAAGGCGCGCGCGTTCCGAGCGGCCGCTTCACCGGCGGACGGACCGCGGCGGCGGGCCATGGCTCCGTATGAAATTGGCATCTCGAACGCAGCAGTTGACTGCGGGCCGGTGCGTCGTTCGACTGTACGGATGCGGCCCCGTTTTCCTACGCTGATGTCGCTGAGCCCGATGTCTCAATGGTTTGTGCGGCAGGCTTGGTTTAGCTGCTTGTTGCTGCTCGCAGCGTGCGGCAACGGTGGCTCGGACGCGCACGGCGGCGCCGCAGCGACGTGTGGCGGTTGCGCCGGCACCGCGAGCGGGGGCGCTGGCGGGTCAGGACCCGCGACGGCGGCCGCGGGCACCTCGAGCGGCGGAACTGCCGCTGCAGGCGGGTCGCCAGCAGGCGGGGGAGGAGCCAGCGGCGCTCCGGCGAGCGGCGGGTCCGCGGGCACGATCGGCGTCGCTGGCAATGGTAGTTGTGATCCCGGGACGACGACCACGACCTGGGCCACCGCGTGCCCCACCGCCCCGACCAGCAAGTGCTTGGCTGGTACCTGGACCGACCCTGGTTCCAGCACGAACGACCCCCTGGTCTGTGAGAGCGCGCATTTTGCTGTTCATTCACCCGCCGGCACGATCACGACAGCACAATGCGCTGATGCGACGAACACACTCGAAACCGCGGTGTGGCCCACCATCTTCGGTAGTCCAATCTTTTTCCCCGAGCCGTACTGCACCAACACAAAGAAGTACAAGGCGAGCATCGTCATTCACAGTGACTACGGCCTGACGGGCGGCGGTTGGGGCGCAGGTTACATGGGCATGTGGGTAGGCCCGGGCGCCACCGCCGATCATTGGGGTTTGGCGCATGAGTTCACGCATGCAGCGCAGTCGCAAACCAAAGGTCTGGTCTGTGGCGGTGACAGCAACTACTGCGGTTGGATCTATGAGAGCCATGCCAATTGGCATGCGCATCAGTTGTCAGAGTACCGCAGCGACGTGCACTGCTCGGAAATGCTGCCGAATGCCCCGCATTTGTATCTTGGCTCGACGCGCGATCGCTACTGTAACTGGCAGTTCCTAGAATACCTGAAGGATAAATATTGCTATCAGGCGGTCAACGATATTTGGGACGCACCGACCGCGAGCAACGATCCGTTCACGAACATCGCCGCAACACGGGGCTGGACCATCAGCCAGTTGAATGACTTTTTTGGCGAATGGGCGATGCACAACATCACTTGGGACTACAAGAACCCCCCGCCTACGAGCGGCACCCAAGATCAGATCTACCGCAAGAGTTACGGTGCCATTAATGACACTTCGAAACCGGAGCGCCAGCTGCGCACGACCCGCCTCGAGGCGCTGGACGTGGCGAACCGTCGTTATGTCGTACCCACGCTGCAGGCGCCGCAACGCTGGGGCTATAATGTCGTGCGACTGTTCCCCGATAGCGGCGCGACGACCGTGCGAGTGACCTTCCGAGGCGTGGTTCAAACTGCGGCCAACTCAGATTGGCGCTGGGGCCTGGTTGCTACAGATGCAGCAGTGACCACCCCGCGTTACAGCGCAATCCAGCGCGGTTCGGACGCAGCCCTCGACTTCTGTGTGAGCGCGGGGGAGGCGTTGTTCTTGGTCGTGGTCGCCACGCCTAGCACGCAGCAGCACATCAACTGGGATCAACTGTATCCGACCGTGTACCGCTACCCCTACCTAGTGCAATTGAGCAACGCGCAACCAGATGGCTATCAAGAGAACGCTCCTAATCGTTCTGCAAACGGCAAGCGCTGGGGCAACGGCAACGGTTGGGTAGCCAGCGGCGCCACCGTGGCAGCCGGCGCTTATGTGGGCCCGTACGCTGCCGTGCTAGGCGGTAGCGTGGCCGCAGGCGCGCGCATAGAGGACCACGCACTGGTGCTGGGTGGCACGGTCGCGGGCGGCACGGTGGGCGGTCTGACGGTGATGAGCAGCGGGTTCACCGTGAGCGAGGGCGCGAAGGTGAGCGTGGCTTGGCCTTACAGCCCGGGCTGGTTCGAGAAGCCGCAGAGCGTGTCGGGGACGGCGCAGCTACTGGGAGACATCGAGCTCCGCGGCGCCAACTTCAGTGAAATGAGTGGCGCGTACTGCGGCTTCGTCGACAATACAATCGGCAGTAATTGCTCGGGCGCGGACGTGACTACGCCGGCGCCCTACGCATGGCGGCCCTAACGCGGCCTCGCGACCTGCGGCGCGCGGCGCGCGGTGGCCCGTAAAGTGTCAAATCTCTGCACTGTGCGCGGCGCGTGAGGCGCATTTGCCGCGCCGGGCTGTTGCGCAGGCTAGTTTTCGGCCCTCGGGAATGCGAAAGCACTCCGGCACGACTTTCGCTCTAGGGCTTCGGTCCCGACTTCGCTTCTTCCCGAGAAAATTCTTGCCCAATCAGCAAACGCGCAAACCTGGCTTCGATCGTCGGCTCTGGCATCGCTTCTGGCACATCGCAAAGCCATTTTGGTTCGGACATCAGAAGTGGGTGGCGCGCGGCATGCTGGCGTTGCTCGTACTGCTTCTGATCGGGCGTACCGAATTCATCGTGCTGTTCAATCAACAGTCCGGTGAGTTCACCTCCGCGCTCGCGGCCAAAGACTCGCCGCGCTTCTGGCACTCGATGCGCATCTTCGGCGGCGCGCTAGTCGTGGCAGTGCCGATTTACGGCTTCTACTATTTCGTGCGTGATCGCTTGGGCATTCTATGGCGGCGCTGGTTGACCGAGAGCTTTCTGCGAAAGTACCTGAACAATCGCGCATATTACGATCTAACGTCGGATTCCAGCATCGATAACCCGGACCAACGCATCGCCGAGGACGTGAATGCGTTCACGCAAAAATCGTTGACGTTCTTGCTGGAAATGGTCAGCGCGCTGATGCAGCTACTTGCCTTCAGCGGCATTCTTTGGTCGATCTCCAAGACCTTGGTCTGGGTGTTGATCGTGTACGCTGGCATCGGCACCACGTTCACGTTCTTCGTCTTCGGTAAGCCGATGATCGGGCTGAATTTTCAGCAATTGCGCAAAGAGGCAGACTTTCGCTTCAGTTTGATTCGTATCCGAGAGAACGCCGAAGGCATCGCCTTTTACGGTGGGGAGAAGCGGGAAGGTGCCAACGTGCGCGCGCGCTTTGCTGCGCTGTACGAAAACTACACCAAGCTGTTGCGGCGTACGCTGGGGCTCAACTTGTTTCAATACTTGTTCAGCTTTCTGACTTACGCGCTGCCCAGCGTCATCATCGCGCCGCGCATCATTTCCGGGGAGTTGGAGGTCGGGCGCGCCGTGCAGGCCGGCGGCGCATTCGCAGCCATGCTCAGTGCGCTCACCGTGTTCGTCGATAACTTCGAGGCGTTGAGCGCATTCGCAGCCGGCATCGAGCGTTTGCATGCGTTCAAACACGTGCTCAATTTGGAGAACAAGCAACCCGACCCGTCGCAAGCGTGGATCGAACGCCTCGAGCATCCGAGCTTGGAGATCGAGAATGTCACCCTGCAGACGCCCAACCACGAGCGGACTCTGATCAAGAACGTTTCCCTCAACGTCGGCTCGGGTCAAGGGCTCGTGATCGTGGGCGCCAGCGGCGGTGGTAAGAGTTCTTTGCTGCGCGCAGTCGCGGGCTTGTGGAGAGCGGGCTCGGGCGTCATTCGCCATCCTGATCTCGAGCACATGCTGTTCCTTCCGCAGCGGCCGTACATGATTTTGGGCACACTCCGTCATCAGTTGTCTTATCCCCGCGTCGACCGCGAGCTCGATGAGAACGAACTCCACCAGGCGCTGGCTGCCGTGAATCTTCCCGATCTAGTTGCGCGCTGCGGCGGTCTGGATGCAGAGGTGGATTTCGCCAAAGTCCTATCCGGTGGCGAGGCACAGCGCCTGGCCATTGCCCGCGTCTTGCTGGGGAAGCCGCGTTACGCGGTCCTGGATGAAGCCACGAGCGCGCTCGACCCGCACAACGAAACCCGAATGTACGAGGCGCTGCGCGCGCTCGACATCACGCTCGTGAGCGTGACCCACCACCCGGGCCTGCTTAAATACCACCGTCACGTGCTGGAGCTCACGGGGGACGCCGGTTGGGTCGTGCATGATGTCGCTGGCTACAGTCCGGATGCCACGCTCGACGGCAACATCGCACTGCCGACTGTAGCCGAGTAAAGACCCACAAACCGTGCATTGCGCCGCGAGCGGCGTCCAAATCAGGGCTTAACGGCCGTTGGCGCCAGCCGTTCCATGCTTTCATGACGTGTCTTTCCGCCAAGGCACCCTTCGCGCGGAGGACGCTTTTAGCCGCAGGCGCGTGCGGACTTGGCGGGCTGCTTTTGCCGAGGCCTGCCCAGGCCACGCTGTTTCGAGGCTTGTCGCTGCCCGAGCTGGTCAAATTGAGTGAGCTCATCGTGTTGGTCACGCCGCTCGAGGCGAGCGCGCACTGGCAGATGCTCGGTGGTCGGCAACGCATCGTTACCGATACTCGAGTGCGCGTGGAGGACGTCGTCGCCAAGAATGCCCCTGCAGAGGGTGAGCTGCTGGTGCGAACTTTGGGTGGCACGGTCGGCCAGCGCGCAGCGCTCGTGTACGGCGAAGCTGCGTTGTTTCTCAATCAAACGAGCATGCTGTTCATGGTGCGAGAATCAGGCGTGCTTCGCGTAGCTGGCATGGCACAAGGCCACTACCCGGTGTTCGCGGATGCGAATCAGGCTCTGCGTCTGATGCAGAGCCCCCGTGCTCCTGAGTTGCTGGGCGAAGGCGAGCCTGCGATGCGTGTTCTGCCCGGTCAGGAGCTCTCGCGCGCCCGCGTTCTCGTACAAGCAGCGCTCCGACAATGAGCTCTGCAACTCGCCACGGCCCAGCTGTCGCCTGCCTGGCTTGGCTGTTGCTCAGCACTCCGGCGGCCCAGGCATTTTGCCGTACCAACACCTGCGATGCTTCTCGCGGTGACCAGTGCACGGTGGACAAGGATGGCTGCCGCCTGGGCGGAAAACCGTTGTATTGGGCGATCAACCCGGTGCCGTTTCTGGTTCAGGGGGATGGTTCGCCGAAGAACCACATTGACGCGACGACCTTCGAGACGCTGCTGGCTAGCGCGTTCAACACGTGGTCTACGGCGAACTGCGGGCAGGGCAAGCACCCGACGATTAGCGCGATGAGCGGCGGGCAAACCCCCGTTGCGGCCGCCGAATACCTGCCCGGTCAGGCAAACGCCAACATCTTCATGTTTCGCGATGACACTTGGATGGCGAGCACGCCAGGCAGTGCTCTGGCGCTCACCACGGTATCCTACGATTTTCATACTGGCGAGATTTACGACGCCGACGTCGAAGTCAACGGAACCGGCGGGCACATCACGGACGGCAGACCGAGTGACGGCGCGGATTTGCCGTCGATCATGACCCACGAAATCGGTCACTTCATCGGTCTGGATCACTCGCCCAAAAAAACGGCCACGATGTATATCAGCTACGAAGCGGGCAAGGGCGATCTGCGCTCGCTCGACGCTGACGACATCGCCGCGGTGTGCACCGTTTACCCGCCCAAGGGTAAAACCGCAGACTCCTCCGGTGAAGTGGATGTCAGCGAGGCGCCACTTGCCGGCTGCTCCCTCTCATCGCCGCAGCAACGCCGTTCGGGCGCGGCCTCATGGCTTCCGCTCGCGATTGCGGGCCTGCTCGGCATGCGCCGCGCTCGGCGTCCGAACGCCCGTTGAACTCGTAGCGCGCGCGGGTAGTGCCGCGAAATCAGAACTCGCAGCCGGAGGAAGCGGCGCGCGTGTCGTTGTCGGGAGAACCTGCGTTGTAGTCGACGCTATAGTCCGTGCGGCCGGGGGCGGTGCCGTTGCTAGAAGCGTCGTTCTTGCCGTCGCACTCGAAGGAATCACTGTTGTCGTCGCCTTCCAGCACGTCGTTTCCGTCGCCGCCGATCAGCGTGTCGTTGCCCAGGCCGCCGATCAGCGTGTCGTCGCCGAGCCCACCGTACAGGGTGTCGTTTCCGTCGCCGCCGGTCAGCGTGTCATCGCCTGCGCCGCCGGTGATGACGTCGGTGAGGCTGCCGCCGCTCAGCCAATTCGCGTTTGCATCACCGGTAAGGGTATTCATCGCGTTGGCACTGCCGCGAACGTTGGGACAACGGACCTCGTCCTTTTCGGCTGCCGCGTCTTCGCTGTAGCTCCAATGCGCCCCGTTATCGTCCGCCCAGGTTACCTTGGCTGCCGTATCAGTCGCATCTAGAACGACCGTCGTCGCGTTGGTCACCGCAACGATGTGATACGAACCGTTGTCGTGGGCGGCCGTTGACCCGCTGATAACGAGCAGGTGTCCAACCGAACTCGTGGTCATCTCGGTCAGGCCGGTCACCGTGTTCGTGGCCGCGCTGATCGTCGCTCCCGCGACTGCCGCCACGTTGAGCTGCACGTGGCGCGTCGTCGCCGGGTCGCCGTCGTTGGCATCCGGTCCGCCCGTGCCGCTGCCGTTCACGGTCACCGTCACTGGTTGCGAACGGCCGCTGTAACTGACGGTCGCTTTGGCGCCGATGAACAGGTCATCGCCGTCGGCTTGCAGGACGCCATCGCCGCCATCCAGCGTGTCGCTGCCGTTACCACCGGTGAGGGTGTCGTTGCCCGGGCCGCCGAACAACGTGTGCGAGCGCGAGCTCCCCGCCGCCGAGAGTGAGTCGTTCCCCGAGCCACCGATCACGGTACTGACGGTATCTGGAATCGTGTCGTTTTCGCCGCTTTCGCCGCTCACTGCGCTGTTGTTGAGTACGACCGAAATCGGGTTGAATCGTAGACTGTAGTCGACGGTGTCGACCGCCAATGCGCTAACGGTTACGACGTCCGTGCCGTCGTTCGCGCTGCCGGACGAATAGCTGTTGTTCCCCTTGCCACCGTTCAATTGATCGTTGCCAGCGTCTCCGCTGAGCGTATCGTCGCCCGCACCGCCCAGGAGTGTGTCGTCACCGGGGCCGCCGTATAAGCTCAGCGCCGTGGGATAGGCTGCGATCGTGCCGAAGAGCCCGCTGCCGTCGATGACGTCGTCGCCCGCGCCCGCGCTTACGGTAACGTGCTCTGCGCCGGTAATCGCGACATCGGGCAGGTTATCGAAGCCAGTTCCGGTGCCGCCGTTGAAATTGAGCAGCGTCGTGCCCGCGGTTGTGCCCTTGCCGAAGTAGAACCTGTCTACGCCAGAGGAACCGCGCACTGAAAGCGTATCGTTCGTGCCCGAGCCCAAAGTTAGCTTGATTTTTGGGGCATTCGCGGCTGTTGCCTTGGAGAACAGGCCGTTCGATAAGTCGAGGAAAACGCCGTGGTCGCCCGCCGTACCGGCGGTCACGGTGATGCCGAGCGTCGCTGCAACCTCACACGGGTTGCCGGCCGCGTCGTTGCTGTTTACGGTGACTTTCCCGTCGGTACTGCTGAGCGCAATGACGACGGTTTCGGCTGCGTTCACCGCAATCGTCAGGCCAGTGGCGTTTACCGTGCAGGTCGTGGACAGCAGCGCGAAGCTCGAATGAGCGATGCCAGGATAGTCCGGGTCTTGGCTCGCGGCGGCAGGCCGTGCGGCGCGGACCGCGGTCGCGTCTGGTGCCGAGCCGCAAGCTGAGAGCGCGAGGCCTAGCCATACCAAGAACGCGCGCGGGCGGCTCGACCGCGCTACTTCTGCCCATCGGGCGCCAGGGTGTGCGCCGAAATCGATACTCATAAAGAAGGCCCCTTCTACGTCGAAAAGCTCCCGAGGGTGAGCCGTGTGGCATCAACCTGGGGAGCTAGTCAGTGTCTCTAGTTACGGCCCGGTCGTCCCGGGCGAATGAGTGAGGAGCAACCGGTGCTCCTCACTCTCTGTTATCAGAACTCGCAGTCGAGGGGCTTGGTGCTCGGGCTGTCGGTGCCCGTCGTGAAGTCGACGGTGAGGTCCGTGTTGCCCGGGGCAGAGCCCAAGACGCCAGCGGCGTTCGCGCCGTCACAATCGAACACGTCAGCGGCCGCGTCGCCTTCGAGCAAGTCGTTGCCGTCGCCACCGTACAGGTTGTCAGTGCCGTTGCCGCCGACGAGTGAGTCGTCGCCGTCGCCGCCATAGATGGTGTCGTTACCGTCCATGCCGTAGATGGTGTCCGAACCAGCGCCGCCGGTCAGCACGTCGTTGGCCGAGCCACCGACGATGCGGTGCACGCCGCCGTCAATCGCCGTGATGGTGTTCGCAGCCGTGCCGCTACCGTTGACGCTGCCAGCCTTTACGATGTCGGCTTCGTCCACGTTGGTTTGCAAGGCCCAGTTGAAGGGGCCGGCGTCGTTGGCCCAGTTTGTGTTGGCGCTGGCGTCGACAGTGACGGTCCCTGCGTCCACCACGGAAACGATCTTGTAGCCCAAGGCCGGCGAGTCATCCGCGCCCGTGTTCGAGGAAGCGGTGATCACGAGGAACAGACCCACGTCATGCGACGTCATGTTGGCCAGGCCGGTAACGGTCGAGGTGGATGCAGTGACGGTGCCGACTGAAGCGACGCTCGGCTGGATGGTGCGGGTATGCGCGTCGACTAGGAACGACCAGGCGTGGGCAGCTTCTGCGACGAACGTCGCGGACTTGCTCACATCAATGTCGACGGAGGTCGCGCTGGTGTAGTGCGTGATCTTGAACGTGCCGTCGTTCTTGGCGCCAGTGGTACCCGAGAGAGTGATCCACTGCCCAACCGAGGCTGCCGACATGCCGGCCAAGCCGGTCAGGGTCGAGATGCCCATGGAGGGCAACGTCATCGTGCCGGTGCCGCCAGCCGCGGTAATGGTCTTCACCGATACCGTGGTGCCGGTCACGTCACCGCTGAAGGACATGCCGGTAGAATCGAGATTCACGGTCACCGGATTGGTGCGCGCGCTGTAGTCGACGGTGGCTTTGGCACCCGCGAAGGTGTCATCGCCGTCGCCGCTGGTCGCCGTACCGTTGCCACCGACTAGGGTGTCGACGCCGGCCGTCGAGGAGCCGGTCAGGACGTCGTCGCCCGGGCCGCCTTTGAGGGTGTGCTTGAGTGCACTGCCAGCCGCTGTGATGGTGTCGTTACCCCAACCGCCCAAGATCGTCGAAACGGTGTCGGGAATGACCATGCCTTCGCCGGATTCGCCGTTCGCGCCGGTCGCGACAGTGGCCAGTGTAACCGTGAGGTCACCCGTGCGCTGGCTGAAATCGACAGTGTCGTTCGCGGTCACGCTCATGACGCTATTCACCGTGATGGTGTCGAAGTTGCCGGCGCCGGTGGCTCCTTGGGGAACTGCGCCCATCGCGTACGTGTTGGCGCCGGCGCCGCCCGTCATGGTGTCGCCGCCGAGGTCACCGCTGAGAATGTCGTTGCCCGCGCCGCCCGTCAGGACGTCGTTGCCCGCGCCGCCGAACATTTGGATCGCGTTCGGGTAAGCCGCAGCCGTTCCGAACGTGCCGTCCGCGACGATCTTATCGTTGCCGGGCCCGGTCGACACGACCAGGTTCTGGATGTTGGTGAGCGATACGTCGGGGACCGCGTCCAAGGGAGCCGCTGCGCCGCCGTTGATGTTGAACGGGAACGGGCCGGTCGCCGCGCCTGTGCCCTTGCCGAAGTAGAAGGCGTCGGCGACGGCGGAACCGCGGATCTTGACGGTGTTGTTCACGCCAGTCGCCGTGCCCAGGTTGATGTTGACCACGCCGGTCGTGCCGGTGGTGGCTTCGCCCCACAGGCCGTTGACGTAGTCGAGGATGACGGTGCGCGAATCGTTCGCCGCGACGGTGCCGGCGGCCTGAATGGTGATGGTCTTACCGGTCGGGAACTGACCCGGGAATGCAGTCGTGGGGGCCAAGGCGAGCTGGCAGTTCTCAGTGGCGGCGCCGTTGACGACGACCATGTTGTCCGTGGGACGCAGGGTCAGATACACAGTCTCGTTGTTGTTGACAGAGACGACGAGGCTCGTAGAGCCGTTGGCCGAGCCGCCGACGCAAGCACCAGTGTGCAGCAAGGTGGACGCCGTCGAACCGACATCGACACCCGGAAAATCCGCGGCAGCTGCCGGAGCGGGAGTTTGCGAACCAGTCTGGGGGGCACTCGGCGCCGAGCCGCAACCGACCGCTAAGCCGGCGAGCGCTAAGACACCGCACAAGGCAGTAAAGTGTTTGGAACGTGAAGACATCGTTTTCTCCGTGAGGATCTGATTGGACATGTGAACCACCTATCGCTCTATATTGACAAAGCGGCGAAGGTCGTTCGCCACGTGTGATTGTTCCCGCTCGCCGTCGATGAGTGTCTACGCTCGGCGCCCGTGCCCAACTTGAACGTCGACGCGATTGGAAACTTTAGTCGTGATGTGACTGTTTGGTCGCGTCGCGCAATGGATGGTCTCGATTCGTCTCATGTTGATCGTGTGAGTCGATCCGTTAGAAATGGACGAATGGCCTGAATTTAAGGGATGTCGTGAACTCGTGATCGGATCGAGTGTCGAATTCGATACGCTCTTCAAACGCCGTTTCGATAAACGAAATGCGTTCGAAATAAGCGGTGGACTCGTTGGCTGATCGTGCTGCGCAGTCGGTGAATGTATGCTTTGTTCGGTCTCGTTGACGCGCGCGCCAAGCTGCTGGCGCGCGCGGCCAAGTTGCTGGCGGTCTCGTGTTCGAGCGTTGTTGTTGCACGCTCGGCGAGCGGCGAGAAGACGCGCGCTTTAGCAATCGATTGCGTGCGAAGAAGGCTCGGTGAACCGCGCAACGAACACGCTGTTTGCGTGCGTTGGATAAGCGTGTTCCGGAGTATATGTTTACTGTTGATCGATCGGCAGAGTGCCAATCTGGATGCTACGTCAGAGGAGGAGGCAAAAGGAGGATTCGGAGTGCTGCCCTGACGTAGCTGATCTGCTCCGGTAGTGAACGGAGGGGTGCGTGCAGCCTTGAGCAGAAAGTTCGCGGGCGCTGCGATTTTTTAGCGGGAATTCTGGCTTAACTTGCGGATATCTCCGGTCGTACCCGGGGGTTTTGTCGAAGCCCGGCTTTTGAAGCGGGGCGGGGTTCGGCTTGCTCCTTATCTCCCCATAGCAGCGTCCGTAACTTCTGGGCACAACGCCCCACATGGAACCGACCGACCTCGTCACTCAGCGCGCACAGGCGCGCGTCGGTATGCAACTGAGTGGCAGGTGGCGCCTCGACAAGCTGGTCGGTGTAGGTGGCATGGCGGCGGTGTACTCGGCGACACATCGCAATACCAAGCGGGTTGCGATCAAGATCCTGCACCCGGAGATGGCTGTCGACGAGAACGCGCGGCAGCGTTTTCTTCGCGAAGGATATGCAGCGAATCAGGTCGGCCATCGCGGCGCCGTGGCGGCGGACGACGATGGTCTGACCGAGGAAGGTGTGCCGTTCTTGGTCATGGAGCTCCTTGAGGGTGAAACCCTCGAAGAGCGCGCGCTGCGCCACGGCGGGAAGCTCGAGGCTCATGACGTGCTGGTCCTGATGGATCAGGCCTTGGCTACTCTGGAAGCC
>JBDTYJ010000006.1:0-44265 GCA_040005755.1 Pseudomonadota bacterium | reverse complement strand
GGGGCAGGTAGGGCGCAAAACAGACGCACATCCGAGCCGTGTCCGACGAGCTCGAGCTCACCGCCGCGCACGAACGAAGCGATAGGCCAGGCGCAGGGAAGTAAGAAATGCGCGTCCAACCGAGCGAACGGCCCGGCGCTGCGCAGCGCTTGTATCCCGCGCAGGACGAACGCGCTCGCGCCGAACCAGCGCCGCGGGTCCTGCTTGAGGCGCGCCAGCGCGCCCGGCCACCCAAAAGCGCCGCCGTCGCCCAGCCAATGTAGCGTTGCACCGTCGGCGTCCCTCGGCCCCACGCCGGGGGCGAACACGTGCACCTCGTGACCCGCGCATACGTAGCGCTGCGCTTCGGTCGCCACGAAATGGCCGGCCGCGTCACCGGAGCCGCGCGGGTAGGAGCTCGTGATGATCGCGACGCGCTGATTCAAGTGCGCGGCAGCTCGCCCAGCGCCTTCACGGCGTCCGCGCCTTGAGCCTGCAGCATTTCCCCGAGCACGCGCAGGTAGCGAAAGCTGTAGATGCCGGAGCTGTGGCTGTCGCCCCAGGTGAACGAGAGGGCGTAATTGCCGACCCGCTCAATCTCGCGCAGCTCTTGATTGCCGCCGTCTTGAAATTTGATCGAGCCTGAGTGCCCTTGGCAGCCTGCACACGGGCAATATCCCCTTAATATTTCATGGGGATACGCCATTTTCTGGCCGTCAGCCCAGGTCACTTCAAAGGAGCGAGCGCCATGCGGCGCCTTGATAGCGGTGGGTCGAAAGCGTGGTTCCATGGCCGAAATTGTGAAAAAGGCGGGTTCTGATCGGTGGATCGGGGCTTGCCAAGGCCGCCGGGGTCTGTCATACCCGCGGTCCCTTGGCGAACACCAGCGAATCGGTTCAGTGCAGGCCTCTCGAGGTCCAAGTCGGCGACAAAGGCATTGAGCGTGCGATCAAGCACCTCAAGCGCAAGATGGCTGCGGAGGGCATTCTGCGTGAGCTGAAGCGCCGCCGCCACTACATGAAGCCCTCCATCAAGAAGCGCAAGAAGCAGAGCGAAGCCGCGCGCCGTCGCCGCAAGCGCCTGAAGACGGACGAGATTCCGCGCACGATGGGTTGAGACGTTCGGGGCTTGGCTATTCAGGTGTTCTGAGGCCAAGCCCGCTCCAAACCCGGTGCCACAGGGGGCGCTGCTGGGGTAGGATTGCGATCCTATGCTGAAGCGCTCGCCTGGTCGCTCGCAACCGTACTCCGCGCGGCTGGTGGCGTTTTGTGTACTGACGCTCTGCGGTGCGTCTGCCTGCGGCGGTCAGGCCGTGACGGGTGGATCCGGCTCAGCCGGCGCGAGCTCTTCGGCGTCGGGCTCTTCGGGCTCGGGCGGGCTAATCGGGCATTCCGAAGGCAACACGGCGGGCGCCGCGAGTGCAGGCCTTTCCGAAGCTGGCGCGGAGGACAGTTGCGCGACGGTGAATTGTCCGAGCGTGCTCTGTCCGGGCAACACCACTCCGGTGTTTATGCCCGACGGCTGTTGTGGCGATGTGCGCTGCGAGCCGGTGTGCACCGCAACCTGCAGCCCGTGTGGCGCGGGCTCGCATCCAGTGCCGCAATTGAACGGGTGCTGCCCGAGCTGCGTGTTTGATTCGCCTCCTATGCCGAGCTGCGAAAGCGGCACGATGGCGTATCTCGCGCTTCGACAGCAAATGCTCGAAAAGTATTCCGCGGGCTGTCGGGTCGATCAGGACTGTGTGGCCGTTGGAGTCGGTAATCGTTGTGAGAGCGGTTGTGCGGCGGTCTCAGTGCTCGCGTCACAAGTCGAGAATCTGGCCAGTAACCTAAAAAACGAGGCCGACGGCCAGTGCCTCAGTTGCCCAGCGCAGGAAATACCTCCCTGCGAGCCGCCGCTGGGCCCGGTGTGCGTCAAGAATGTCTGCCGAATACCGTGAACCTTTGCTGCGATGAAACTTGGCCCAAGTGACTGAAATTGCTGAATCTGCGCAGCATGGCCCTTGCGCCGGCTGCACAGGCACCCGCCTTTCCTCGCCCCCCGATCCGCATCCGTAGCCTGCTGATCCTGGGTTTTGCCGTTTGGGCGCTGTGCTCCCTCGTGCCGCGTGCGCTCGCCGGCTACCGCGTGCACACGCTGGCCACTGCGGTGGCCGATTACGCCGTGTGCATGGCGGGACCGACTGGCCCAGCGCTGTTTCGGGACAACCCGCCCGAGTTCGCGCGCCTCGTGCATCGCCGGATCGTGGCCTCGTCGCCGAGCGAGCGACCGTTCGAAAAGTGCGCCAAGCAGGCGCTCGCTGTGACGGGCTCGCCGGAGATAGCGCACAAGCACGAGCTACGCGCGGCAAACTTCAGCGAGTTTGGTCTCGCCGGCACCGAGAGCGCGGCGTCGCTCGCCGTCACCAGCGAGCCGCTCGTGAATGCTGCGCACGCCGCGTGGCCCTTCGTGCGCGGTTATACCGCGCTCGTCAAACCCTCGCTCGGTGCATACGAAGCGATTCATCCGGTGGCATTGCCGCCGCCAGGTGTGGGTCGCGGCATTCCGGCGTGGCGCGGCGTGTACCGCAGCGTGAAGCGCACGCAAGATGGCCTGTGGCTCGCATTCGGCAAGGGCGCTCACCTCTCGACGCACAAGAGCACGGACAACGGGCTCACTTGGCGTCCTGCGCTCACGCCGGCGAGTGATTTCGCCGAGCGTTGCTTGACGGGTGACGGGCGCGCGTACGAAGTCGGGCTGAGCGCCGACCATGACGTGCTCGAGGTGAGCTCCATTGAGCCCGACGGTACTGCGCACGCCATGCAGCTTGCGCCGCAAAGCAGCACCGTGCTGAGCGTTGCTTGCGACGAACGTGCGTTCGTGGCGCTCGTGCGCGCGCAGGGCGCGAAGAACACGGACCTGTACACGTGTCCGTTTGCCAGTCGTTGCAGCCTCCAGAGTGGCCCGCGCCCGGACGCGCTGCCTGGTCTGTACGAGCAAACGTTGGACGTCGCGCGCGTGCATGGCACGATCGTGCTGGCCGTGACGGCGAAAGACATCGTGCGAGTGACCTCGAGCCGCGACGAAGGGCGCTCGTGGTCGCCGTTTTACGTCGCGTTCGACATCACCGAGCACCCCGAGGTGCGCGTGGACGTGCGCACGCCTTCGCACCTCTTGGCCGTCGACAATCGGCTCTTTTTGTACGGCGGAGGGAATCGCGCCGCGCAATCTTACAGTGTGCTGATTTCAGACGATCACGGCGCCAGCTTTCGGACGCCGTGATCGCTCTCGACTGAAAAAAGCGCGCAAGGGACTGCTCTTGCTCAGGGTGGTCGGCTACGCCGGGCGAGCGTCTATCCGCCGCCCTCCTGGAGCCGGCGGTTACCTTAGCCGGGATCGAGCCGCCTGACGGCTCACGAAGCAGAGCCCGGACCCTGCGGATCGGTTCCCCCAAACCTCCGTGTTTGCTCCGGGCTCGCGACCCGGAATTCGGTGCAGAGGCCATGATTGATCGCCTGTGGTGCTGCAACGTGACGGCGTCGTCGCCGCGAAGATCGCCGATCCCGGTGGGCAGCGTGAAAACGCGCGCGCGACGCTCACGCTGGATATCAACGCGTGACAGGGAACGGCCCCCAAACGAGCCTTCCTTGGCGGTCAATGTAGCCGACCTCGGTGATTCCCGCGTCGTGGCTCGCTTGCTCGATCCGCGCGAACCCATTTTCGAAGGCTTGGGCGCCGGTGAAGCGCGGCTCGATCACGTAGCGCCCATCGCCACCGATATAGCCGAAAGGGCGGCCTGGCTCGGCGACGGCAGCGAGCTCTTCGGCGAAGCCGCCTTCGAACTTTTCGAACTTGGGCTCCACTATCACCGCACCGCTCGGGGCCATGAAACCCCAGCGGTTGCCCTTCATGATCGCGGCGTAGCCGTTGCTGCAGTCGGAGGTCGCTTCAAACTGGCCGAGCAATTTTCCGTGCGAGTCGACGAACCCGCTTTGGGATGCGTTCAATGCGATCTTGGCGATTCCGCAGGCAAAGAAGCTTGCATCAATGAACCTGGGGCGAATTCGATAGGTGCCAGAGGAGTCGATGAAGCCCCAGAGCTTTTCGACCTTTACCGCCGCGAGCCCGTCCGAAAAGTCCAACGCGTCGTCGAAGCGCGCGGGGATGGCGACCTGACCCTCGGCGTTCAAGAAGCCCATGCGGCCGCGTGAGACGAAGCGCGCGAGGCCGTCGCGAAAGTCATAGCCTGCTTCGCCTGGTGCGGTGAAGGCCACCGTGCCCGTTGTATTCACGTACGCGGCAACTCCATTCAAAGTGACGGACGCGAAGCCGCCGTGGAATGCTGTCGCCGTGCGAAACCGCGGAGGTATGCTCCAATGGCCCGAGTGATCGATGAATCCGAAGACCGGCTCGCCCGCCCCGGGCAAAGCCGCAGCAGCCTGACCTTCGGAGAACGGCTGCGCCTGCGCAAACAGCGCGGGGATCGCCCACTTGCCGCGCCCGTCCAGAAACCCCCATAGCCCGTGCTGACGCGTGGCCGACAGACCTTCGCTCGCGCGAAGCACCTGCTCGAATTGCGGGGCCACCACCATGTGCCCCTGGCGATCGATGAAGCCGACCTCCCCGCGAGCGTCGCTGATCGCAATCAAATCCGACGCTACGGTTGGGACGGTCGCGACGGGCATTGCGCTGCTCGATGGGCCGAGCGCTTGCGCAGGAATCGTCGACACGCGCCTGCATGATGCGACCGCACCCAGCACCAGACTGAGCGCAGCGAGTCGCAATCCAGCCGAGCCGAGCAAGCCGAACGACCCGAGGCTCATTGCACCCGGAGTAACGTGAAACCAAGCTCCTTGTCGAGCTGGAGAAAGGCGCTCTGGGAGATGAGGCGGCCATCGCGCGCGAAATAGTGCGGCATCGAGCGGGTGAAGACCTCGATTTGACTGTGCGCGACTTTCATCGGTGGCAACGTGATCCCCGGCGCGATCACATAACACCCCGACGCTTTCGCGATTTTGGCGCAGAAATCGACGCCGCGTTGCGTTCCGCACACTGAGCAGGCGCCGATCCAAATGGCGCCAGTGACCGCTGGGCGAATAGCGGCAAACAGGTCCGCCTGCTCGTCACGAAAGCCGGAGCCAAGATCCAGGTACGGGCCGCGATCCGGATCGCCATAGCCATGACAGCTCATGACGAGGTGGCGAAGGTTGGATTGCTTCGCGACCAGGTCCAAAACGTCAGCGGCATCCGTACCGAACGGGATCGTCTTCGTGACGTGCGTCGCATACTTCACCGGGCTGTTCGGCGCATTGATTGCCATGCTGGGCTCTGCGAGCTTGAAGTAAGCGTGTTTCCCGCCGATCGATTCGACTTGAACTTGCACATAGGTCACGACGTTGCCACTCGAGTCACGCGCTTCAACCATCGCTGTCCCCGCGGATAGCCCGAAGAGCTCGAGCACGCCATTTTTGCCTTGCACCTCAGTCAGATCGAACACGCCAGCGTCATTGGGCACGACTTGCGAGTTATTCGAGCTGATTTTCAAGGTGGCGCCGTCCCGAACTGCGATCCGGCCTCGCTGTCCTTCGTTAATTCGTAGCCGCCATACGGTGCCGCTTCGAACGTCATAGCTGCCGAGCGGGTTCGTGGACGGAGCTGCAAAATGGGGCATCACGCATCGTCGCTATCACGCCTCACCAGACACGAACAGACGGGACGGTTCGATTAGGGCCTTCTCGTTGCCGGGGCGGCGTTGGCAGGCCTGTGGCTGCGTCTGTGCCAGGCGCAGCTCTTTTTCGTGGTAACGACTGTGGGCCTCGAGAGCCTCGTGATATTACGTGTGCGCAATGTTTGGGGGAGAGTCCCGTTCGGGAGCAGCCATGGGTCGACCGCCGGGCACGCATAGTCTGCTCATCAAATCTGGTGAGGGTCGCTTTGGATTCCAGTGCAGCGCTTTCTCGACCGCTGCAGTTGCCGACCGCGAATGACAACCCCGGATTACGAACTCGTCGTCACCCTGCTCGACGGTGACGCTCGCGAAGTGAGCCGAACGTTCGAGTCAGGCAAAGGGCATGCGCCGTTTTCAGTCGGATTGCAGGGTGATTGGATCGTGGCGGCGGAGGGGGTCGCGAACGTGCATTTGTGGCTGGAATTCGACGGCCAGCAGCTCTACGCAGCATGCGCGGCTGGGGCGACTGCATACGTCCTAGATCAGCGGCTTGACGAAGCGCGGCGCGAAGTTCCGGCTCGAAGCGAGCTGCGCTTCGGTCAGGCGCGGATGAAGGTATTCCGGCGCTCGCCGGCGCTTGCAAGACCCGGCACGCCGCAGCCCGACGTAGCTCACCGGGCCGACGCGCAGCGGCCCGTTCTCGCGGTCCGTGCTGAACCGCTGAGCCCCATGGAGCGCGCCGCAGCGCTCCCGCTACCGAGGTTCTTTCGCGACCGGCTCGGCGCTGGGAGCATCGCGCGGCCCGTTGTGCCCGAGCCAGATCGAGCGCGCGCCCGCGGTCTGCCGGCCGCTGCTTCGCGCGTCATGACACCGGTCAACGGCGGCTCGCTCAGAGCCCGTCGGACCGGTCCGAAGTGGCCCCTCGTGGCCATCCCAGCGCTGGTATTGCCACTCCTTGCGGGCCTTCTCTGGCTGACCAGTTTCCGTGGCCACCGTCAGCTGTCCGGGGCAGTTCCGGGGCCGAGCGCAACGGCGCCCGCGCCGGCCGGCACGGCCTCAGTAACGCGCACAGAGCAGCCGCGGGCAGAAGTGCCGCTGCCACCGCTTCCCGCGTTGGAAACGCAAGCGGTGCTCCCGGTGGCGCCTTCGGATGTGTCGCCGCCGAAGGCGCCCGTCCCGATGCCGCAAAAGGCCTACCGGCAAGATGTCACTGATAAGCCCGTGCCGCGGATTGGCGCGGAGCCTTCGACGATTTCCGAAGAGTGGCGGGCACACCATGAACGCCAACTGCACGCTCCCAATCGAGCCGCCGCCAAAGTCATCTTCCTCGGCGACTCGATCACCGAGGGATGGGGCGTGGCGCCTGCCTATCGAGACCGTTTCGATAAGTACAAGCCGCTCAATCTAGGCATTTCCGGCGACTTCACGCAAAACGTCTTATGGCGCATCGATCAAGGCGCGCTGAGTGGCACCAATCCCGAAGCTCTTGTATTGATGATCGGGGTAAACAATCTGGCCGGAGGATTTTCGCCTAAAGAGACAGTGGCTGGCATACGGGCCATCGTTGCCGCTGTTCAAACGCGCTTACCGAACACGCAGGTACTGCTCTTGGCGATCCTGCCCGCTCGGCAATCCCCGGGGGATCCATTGCGGCAGCGCATCATCGAGGCAAATGGGCTGCTTGCAGGCCTCGCGGGATTGGCGCGGGTCCGTATCCATGACGTGGGTGCGGTGCTGCTTGAGCCGGACGGCACGTTGTCGAAAACCACGACGAGAGACTTTCTCCATCCAACGGCCGCTGGCTACGAGCGGTTGAGCGAAGCGGTTGCGCCGCTCCTCGACACGCTACTCGGGCACATGGCGGAGTGATGACTGCCGGTCTTAGAATGTTCCGACCAATCCGAGTGAGCGAAATCCGACTATCGGCGTTAGGCGCGGCACGTCGCTGTGCGCGGTCGCAGCGCCATGCTGCGAGCCCAAGATCAAGAGCGTAACTCCCGTGGCGGCGGCAACGCCACCTACGACGAGCGCACCGATGCCGACATTGCGTTGTGTGTCGGCATCGTGGTCCTTGGAGTTGATTTCGTCGATTTGATCGTTCATCGCGCAAGACAGCGTCGGGTTACACGCGTTGAATAAATCGGTCGCGCTATTGCGGGTGCTATTGGATTTGACCAGGAAATACGCGCCCGTGCCCAACGCAAGGGCACTAACTCCAAACGCGACGTAGGACGCCACGCGCAAGCCCGCTCCGTCCGAGTGAGCGCCGTCAGCACCCGAAAGGGGATCACTCGTGAGCGTGCTGGAAGGTCCGGCGTTGGTGTGCGCCGTGGGCGCCGGCAAATTGCCGATTCGTCGCAGCGTGAGCATGATCGTTTCCTTGCCACCCTCTGCCAGCGTGACCGTAATGGGCGCGCTCTGAGCTGATGCGCCACGGGCCTCGAAGACATGGCGACCCGGGTCGACGGGGAGTGGCATGCCGATCATGGCGGCCGAAAGCGTCTCTCCATCCATCAGCACGTTGACGGTGCCAGCGGTCGGGCCTTGTACGGCGATGGTAACGGACGGGATTCGAGCTTCGAGAGCTTCGAGCTCTTGCTCTGCAGCATTCTGTGCATCCACGAAAGGCTTCGGGGATTTGGGCGGCAGGGTCTCGCGCGTGATCTTGATGTAGTTCTCGTGCGCTTCGACGAGCTTTCCGAGCTTGGCCTGGGCGCGCGCCAGAAACAGCAGATGAGGCGGCGCCGCCACCAATTGCTGAGCGCGTGTAAAAGAGTCGATCGCCTCGGCGTAGCGCCCCGCTTCGAACTGTGTTCGCCCGGCGTCCGCTGCCTCGCGCGCGGCCGCCCGCTCCAGGTCAGTTTGGGCGAAAGCGGAGACAGGAACCAGAATTAGCGAGATACCCGCCGCCAAGAAAATTGCTCGCATCTAGCTGCCCGCACCGTAGGCCAAGGCAACGACGACTGCCAAGTGCCGCCTTTCCATGTCGGCAGGCGGCCGGCCTGCTACACTCTCGGCAATTCGCATGGCGGTGGATGTCGGTCAGGTTCTGGATGGAAAATATCGGATAGTCCGGCTGATCGGCAAGGGCGGCATGGGCGCGGTCTATGAAGCGACCCACCTGCTGATTGATCGTCGTGTGGCGGTCAAGGAGCTGCACGCGGCCGCCGCGGCGGCCGATCACGCCGCAACTCGTTTCGAACGCGAGGCCAGGGCCGCCGGGCGAATTGGTAGCGACCACGTTCTGCAAATCTTCGATGTCGGAGTCTTGCCGGACGGCGCGCGCTACATGGTGAGTGAGTACCTGGAGGGCGAAACCCTCGACGCGCGGCTTGCTCGCGTTGGCCGGTTCACTCCGGCAGAGCTTTTGCCCATCGCTCAGCAGCTATTGACGGGGCTCGGTGCGGCCCATCAGGCGTTGGTGCTGCACCGCGACTTGAAGCCCGACAACATCTTCCTCGTGCGCCAAAAAGCGGGCGTCGCAGACTTCGTTAAAATCATCGACTTCGGCATCGCCAAATTCCAGTCCGCCGTTAACGCGGAGGACGCCTTGAAGATGACCAAGACGGGCGTGGTCGTCGGAACTCCGTATTACTTATCGCCCGAGCAGGCACGCGGTACTGGTGACGCCGACGCTCGCAGTGACCTGTACGCGGTCGGCGTCATCCTCTACGAGTGCATCACCGGTGAAGTCCCCTTCCGAGCGGAGAACTTCAACGAGCTGATCTTCAAGATCGTGCTGGAAAACCCGCGGCCTCCTGCAGAGGTCGTTGCGGGCATCGACCCGCGTCTGTCGAATCTGATTTTGAAAGCGATGGCGCGCGATCCAGGCTCCCGCTTCCAGACGGCTGGGGAAATGATGCACGCGCTGGCCGAATGGGCCGCGTCGAGCCCGGGGGTGAGCGCCGTGAATTTCGGCCCGAGTCCGTTGGCGTCATCCGGAGCGCAAACCTTGGTTTCAGCGCCGCATCCGTTCGCGCGGTCACCCAGCAGCGCTGGCGTCCATCCAGATATGCCCGTTAGGACGCTCGCGTCGCTCACGCCGGCCAGCTTCGGAGCGACTCGAGATCCGAGATTGTTGACGACGCCCACGCCCGCGCGCTCTCGTCTCCCGTTGTTGTTGTTGGGTTCGAGCGGCGCGGGGCTCTTGCTGCTGGTTGTGGCGTTCTTCGTGTTCAGGCACGCCCAGGAAAAAGAGCCCGCGCCGGTTGCCAGCGGCGCGCATGAGCACGCAAGCGCTGTGCTCAGCGCGCCGCCCGCCCAAGAGCCCATCGTGACCACCGCTCCGCCCGGCGAAGATCTGTCAGCTCCGGGCCTCACGGCCCCGGCGCCGTCGGCCACGGAAGACGAAAAGCCGCTGGCCCCAGCGCCGCAAGCCGTTGCCACGCCGCGCTCTGGAACGCCCAAACGGGCGGTAGCTGCGCCTGCGCGCATCCCCACCGTCCAAGCGGCACCGGTGGAACCGCCGAAGCCTGCGCCCGTGGAACCGTCAAAGCCCCCCCAGAAGAAGCGTGGCGACTACTGGGGTTACTGACCAAATTACTCGAACGAGTAGCTAAATTGGCTATTCGTGACGCCGACAGCCACCCGTGTCACGGACTTTCCTTGCAGCGTGAACAAGAGCAACTCGCGACTGACCTGAGGGAGCAACGAGTTCGTGAGCACCGCGTCGATGGCGCGCCCCCCACTTTCGACCTCTGAGCAACGCTGCGCGACCAAGTCCACGACCGACTGGTCGTAGTCGAGCGGGACCCCATAACGTTCGAGCACGCGACGGCTCACGCGATCGAGCTGCAAGCGGATGATGCTTCTCAGCATTTGGTCACCCAATGGGAAGTAGGGGATCACGACCATGCGACCGAGCAGGGCGGCGGGAAAAACCTGCAGCATGGGGGCGCGCAGGCGTTCCGTGATCTCGTTCGGGTCCGGCTTTTTCGCGCCGGCACACATGTCCAAGATGAGCTCACTACCGACGTTGGAGGTGGCCAAGATGATCGTATTTTTGAAGTCGATGAACGTGCCTTGCCCGTCCTCCATGAAGCCTTTGTCGAAGACTTGGAAGAATACTTCGTGCACGTCGGGGTGCGCTTTCTCGAGCTCGTCCAATAAAACCACGCTGTAGGGGCGGCGCCGTACTGCTTCCGTAAGCACGCCTCCTTCGCCATAGCCCACGTACCCCGGAGGAGCCCCCTTGAGCGTGGATACGCTGTGGGACTCTTGAAACTCGCTCATGTTGATGGTGATGACGTTTTGCTCACCGCCATACAGGCCCTCTGCGAGCGCCAGCGCCGTTTCGGTCTTGCCGACGCCGGAGGGGCCAGCGAGCAAAAACACGCCGATGGGTTTGCCAGGATTTTCTAGGCCCGCGCGCGCTGTCTGAATGCGACGCGAGATCATGTCGAGTGCGTGATCCTGGCCGACGACGCGCCGGCTGAGGAGCTGCGAAGCGTTCAAAACGGCTTCGATCTCGTTTTTCACCATGCGTCCAGTCGGAATGCCAGTCCACTCGGCTACCACCAGCGCGACGGCCTGCTCCGTCACGCTGGGCAGGATGAGCGGAACTTCACCCTGCAACTCGAGCAGCGACGCTTCCAGCGCGCGTAGTTCCGGGAGCGAATCAGCGCTCACCGGTGCTTCGCCTGCCAGCTGTGAAGTCAGCCCGTCCGGCGGAGTTTCAGCGGCGGCGCGCAATTTGGCCCGCAGCGCCAGAATTTTGTCGACCAGGACTTTCTCGGAACCAAAGCGGGCCCGCAGCGTGCTCAACCGCTCTTGCTCTGCGGTAAGCGCTAGCTGGGCCTCGTTGGCTCGCTTGTCCACGTCGACCCCGAGGCTACGCTCCCGCGCGATAATTTCGAGCTCCTGAGTGAGCCCATCGATCCGGCGCTGGGAGTCTTCCAGCTCTGCGGGGACCGCGTGTTGGCTGACCGCCACTCGCGCACACGCGGTATCCAGCAAGCTCACCGACTTGTCTGGCAGCTGACGGTCAGGCACGTAACGCTTCGACAGTTTGACGGCGGCCACGATGGCCTCATCCAAAATCTGAACGCGATGGTGACTCTCGAGCGCGGACACCGTGCCGCGCATCATCAACACCGCTTTGGCTTCGCTCGGCTCGTCCACCTTCACGACCTGGAAACGCCGAGTCAGCGCAGGGTCGCTTTCGATGTATTTTTTGTACTCCGCCCAAGTAGTCGCGCCAATGGTGCGCAATTTTCCGCGCGCCAAGGCTGGCTTCAGTAGGTTCGCGGCGTCGCCGGTGCCCTGGGCACCACCGGCGCCGATCAGGGTGTGCGCTTCGTCTACGAACAAGATGATGGGTTTCGGTGAAGCTTGCACTTCATCGATCACCTGACGTAGGCGCCCTTCGAATTCGCCCTTCATGCTCGCTCCGGCCTGGAGCAACCCGATGTCCAGAGCTCGCAAGCTCACGTCTTTCAGCTGCGGTGGCACGTCCCCAGAGGCGAGGCGCTGCGCGAAACCCTCGACGACCGCGGTCTTTCCCACGCCTGCCTCCCCGGTCAGGATGGGATTGTTTTGCCTTCGCCGCATGAGGATCTGGACCAGCTGTCGAATTTCCTCGTCGCGGCCGACGACGCGATCGATCTCTCCGGAGCGAGCGCGTTCGGTTAGGTCGATCGTGTAACGGGCGAGCGCTTCTTGCTTACCCATTTGAGGCGGCACGCCCGCGCTGACTGCCTCCGATGCTGGCCCGGGCTGGTCAGTAGCTGCACGCGAGAGCCGCGCCTCCACGGAACGAGCGGTCAAGGCAGGAAAACGCTCGGTCAAGGTGTCGACGTTCACCTTCCCGAACTCCTTCGAGGTGGCGAGGAGCGCGTTACGCAAGGTGCGCGTTTTGAGCCAGCCTACCAGCAGATGCCCAGTGCGAACGCGGGACTCACCGAACAGCAGCGACGCATACACCCAAGCGCGCTCGACCGACTCTTCCACCTGAGTGGATAAATCCGAGATCGATGAGGCGCCGCGCGGCAAGCGGTCGAGCGCGCTTGTTAGGTCGCGAGCAAGGCTTCCAGGATCCAGCTCGAATTGCTGCACCAAGTGCTGCAGGTCCGAGTCCTGCGTGGCCAGCATCTGGTGCAGCCAGTGCGCGATTTCCACATAAGGGTTCGTGCGAAGCTTGCAAAATACGGTGGCGCTCTCGATGGTCTGATAGCAGACCTCGTTCAACTTACCGAACAGGTTGACACGGCTGATCTCTGTCATGCTGGCTCCCCTAGCAATGGCACTACACGCGGCTTATGCCCGCCCGCGCGTCTGGTCACCTACATACCACTCCAATCGCCCGGAGTAGACCTTCAAACTACGCGCAGCGTTTCAGGCGAGGCTGCGCTCGGTATGGCCGGATTCGGGGTGGACGACGAGATACACGCTCCCGCCCTGTGGCCGCTTGCCGAGGCGAGCGTTCCAAGCCAGACGGCTGTCGTCACGCAAGCGAGCCTGATCGCTCTCCTGCTCGCCGAGCACCAGCCGCACATCCCAGTCCAGCTCATCGCACACGTACGCGCGCACCAGGTCCCGCAACTTAGCGAGCGCGACGCCAGAAGGCAGAAATCTTTCGAACTCGCTGCGCGAAAGGGGCCCGAGCACGATGCGGAACTTCTGGTCGCAGCGCCAGACGCTTCGACCTAAAACCGCCGTTCTACCCAAGGTCGACACGTCCGCCGATACGCCGAGACGAAAGCGGGCGGAATCTGGCAATTCCAACCAACAGCCAATGAATTCTTCGACTACGGCTGGTACCCCGAAATAGTCGCTGACGATCGCCTCGAGTCCGGATGGGTGCCGGCTCGGGTTGGCAAAATGACCGGCGTACTGCAGTTTCGGCCAGCGGCCCACGGCGCCTTCCGGATGAACCGCGAAGTCATGTCCGAAAATTGCGGCAACGTAGGCTTGAAATCGATCCGTCTCTGGGCGGTCGAGTGAGGCGGTCGGTTGTGCGGCCGCCCATGCGCGATGGAACAGCACGAGCATTCGATGCTGGAAGATGTCGACGAAACCCGCAAATGTGTGATCGCCGGCATGACGAATGCGGTCTCGAGCGTACTCCGTCAGGTGCAGCGGAAGCGGGCCGTGCGGACCGAACATGCCGAAGAAGGCCACCGAAAGACGGCCAGGGCGGTCGCCTTCTGGCAATCGAAAGCCCGACAGCATCGAGGCGCCAAACGCCAACGAAGGATCTTGGCCCAAGCGAATGGGCTCGGCGCTGGGCCTGGCTGCGGTACCCCAGCGCGGACTGTCACGGAACAAGTTTTCGAGCCGGCGTAGCGTCTGGTGAAAATCGAAGCGCTGCGGGGCGGCGGCGAGGTCCGACAGGAAGCTCACGCGCTGGGCCTCCGCCCGATGCGCGCTGGCCAGCGCATGATTTGCCCACGCTGCGCCGTGCGGAGCACGGTTTCCGTGAAGGAGTTGATGGATACGTACTTGGAGAAGAACTGTTCGAGCACCATGCCCAGCAAGAACACGCTCGTGCCTTCGAATGCCGTTTCATCGCAATCGAGCACGAGCTCAAGCCCGCGCACGAAATTGGCCGGGCCGCTCATGGGCAATGGTCGAACGATAGGCGAGCTTCCGATCCCGCGCACGCCCTCGATCTGCCGCGATTGGGTCGTGTCGGTCAGGTGCGCGTAGAGCTGCAGCAATTCGCGGAGCACCGCCGCGCCGTCACCTCCGGCAGTGTCAGTGATGGATAGGTAGTTCAAGGACAGCTGACTGATGAGGCGCCAGGAAGTCCCGCCCCAGGCGCGGGATTCGTGCGGCGACGTTGGACCCGCCACGCAACGAACGGAGCTGACGGGGGCGCCGGACTCAATGTGGAGATCCGTGGTGCTCAGGCCGACCGACATATGGAGAGGTAGGTCGCGGTTGCTACACAGTGTTTGGACTGACAACTGCTTCAGGTCGGAACGGTAAGGCCCCTGTTGCCCATCGACTAGGGCGATGAACAGCTCACTGCCCACGTAACTAGAGCGCGGACCATTGCGGCGCTGGCGAGTGGAGGCGACGCGAGGCTCGCGATGAAGAGTGAAGTAGGCCGCATCCGGGTGATGCGGCGAGCGTTCGGTGCAGGAGTAGAAGGGCGCGAAATCCCGGCGTGCTTCGGCGCTTGCGCCATAGCCCACCACTTCCGAAACGCTGTAGACTTCCAGATCCATGGGCCGCGTGCGATCGGCAACCACGTGGTATTCATGCACTCGATCCGTGAGATGAATGCGGTCTGCGCGCCGTGGGAACAGATTGATGGCGGGCGTGCAGAAAAGCCCGACCTGCGCGATCGTGAGGCCACGCTCCACGACTGGATCGTGCCGATCCACGAGCACGATCACCTCCAGCTCCGACCCCGTGCAACGCCTGACGGCTGGCGCTAAACCGGACAACTCCGCGAACATGAAGCGATTGGGCAGCGCAAAGTACTCTTGCAGTAAGCGGTAGCCCAGAAATGCCTTGGGCACGCTGGGCAGCATCGCTTGATCTTCTTCTAGCCCGACGGGCAAGACGGCGTCTTTTGCAACGACCACACTAAAGCCGTCTTTGGCAGATCGCAGCACCGACCCAAGCGACCCGCCCAGAAGTAGCTCGAACAGCCGCAGGCTCGTTTGATCGGTGCCGCGAATGAACAGCGGCAGCTTGTCCAGGGACAGCTGCTTCATTGGGGTACCGTCAACGGTGCGCAACTTCAAGCGTACTGCGCCCCGAATCGGCCGACGTTTTTCGAGTCGAACATCGCCGATGTCACCGACGAATGCCGAATGTGAAATGGCGGTGATTTCGAGCGGCCACAGTGAAATGTCGTGCGCCGTGCGATACACGCACGGCGTTTGCTCCCCGGCCCCGACGTTGCTTCGCAACGAGCTGCCGCGCGGGATCAAAAAGCCCTCGTTGAGGATGCCCTGCCGGTAGTTCGGCTCGAACTGCACCACCGCCATGGATGGTGTTGGCGCGAGATAGTGGGGGTACACCATCTCCAGCATGTTCTCGGTGAAGCGCGGGAATTCCGAGTCAATCTTCAGCTGCACGCGCGCGGCCAAAAAGGCAAAACCCTCCAGCAGGCGCTCTACGTAAGGATCGGCGCACTCGAAGCCGTCGAGGCCGAGACGGCCCGCGATCTTCGGAAACTGTTTCGCAAATTCGCCGCCGAGCTGGCGAACGTACTGAAGCTCACGATTGTAGTAGGCAAGCAGCCGCTGATCCATCAGCCGCCTTTCGGTCCAGCATCTTCCGAAACGATCGCTTCGCCCGTCTCGAGATCCAGATCCGTGCGCAGGAACAGGCGTAATGGAATCGGCTGCGCCCAAAGCTCGGCCTGAATGCTGAAGTTCATCGCGTTGTGATCGAGCTGCTCCGTATCGATGGTCAACTTCACGCGCACGGAGCTGCGAATCAGGCGCGGTTCGTAGTCCAAGATCGCGCGGCGCAGGAGCCGCTCCAATGCGTCTCGCTCGATGCTCGAGGCAATCCGGCCCGCAAAATCAGGCAGCCCGTAGTTCACCGTGGAACGCTCGACCTCAGGGTAGTTGTCCAAAGCCTGGAGCGACGTCAGGTTCGTCGCATTGAACAGCGAGTTGAGATCCCGCCGCACGCTGTCGCGTAGGCGTTGGCTCGACAGGATACGTCGCTCGCGGGACTCTTGCAGCTGTTCGGGCTCGTCATCCGTGAGCCGATCCAACAGGGACGGCTGAAGACGTTCGCTGTTCGTATGGTCAGCCATGGTCCTGTGGGCACGGAACTGCCGAGGCGTGTCCACTCGAGTCAGCTATTTGACCCGAGTGGAGACCGCCCCAGCACCGGTTCAGACCGCCTTGGCGGACGGGAGCTTCGAAACCAGGCGCAACGAAACGGTGAGCCCTTCGAGCTGGTAGTGAGGCCGCAAGAAAAACTTCGAGTTGTAGTAGCCCGGGTTCTCTTCATCCGCCTCGACCACGACCTCCGCGGCAGCCAATGGTTTTCGCGCTTTGGTTTCTTCACTCGAATGCGCGGGATCCCCATCAACGTAGGAGATGATCCAGCTCTGTAGCCAGCGCTGCATTTCCTCGGCTTCTTTGAAGGAGCCCACTTTGTCCCGCACGATGCATTTGAGATAGTGCGCGAAGCGGCAGGTTGCGAAGAGATACGGCAAACGCGAAGCCAGAGCAGCGTTCGCGCTGGCGTCCGGATCATCGTACGTTTCCGGCTTGTGCAAAGATTGTGCGCCGATGAACGCGGCTAGGTCCGTGTTCTTCTTGTGGATGAGCGGCATGAACCCGGCCTTGGCGAGCTCCGCCTCACGCCGGTCACTGATGCCGATCTCGGTCGGGCACGTCATGTCCACTCCGCCGTCGTCCGTCGGAAAGGTGTGCGTGGGCAGGCCTTGCACCGCGCCACCGGATTCGATGCCCCGAATGCGCGAGCACCAACCGTACAACTTGAAGGAGCGGTTGATGTTGACAGCCATTGCGTAGGCCGAGTTCGCCCAAGCATAGGTGCTTGCGTCCGCGCTGGTTTCTTCCTCGAAGTCGAACTGCTCGACGGGATTGGATTTCGCGCCGTAGGGTTGACGCGCCAAGAAGCGAGGCAGCGCCAAACCGATGTAACGAGAATCTTCGGACTCACGCAGTGAACGCCAGGCAGCATATTCCGGCGTAGAGAAGATCTTCGCGAGATCACGCGGGTTGCCGAGCTCTTGCCAGCTTTCCATTTGGAATAGGGTCGGCGCGGTGCCGGTGATGACCGGGGCGTGGCACGCGGCCGCGATTTTCCCGAGCTCGCCTAGGGCCTCGACGTCCGGCGGGCTGTGATCGAAGTAGTAGTCCGCGACCAGGGCGCCGTACGGCTCGCCGCCTAATTGCCCGTACTCCTCTTCGTAGAGCTTCTTGAAGATCGGGCTTTGATCCCAGGACGCACCTTTGTAGCGCTTCAGCGTCTTGTGCAGATCCTTCTTCGAGATGTTCAAGAACCGAATCTTGAGCATCTGGTCGGTCTCGGTGTTGTTCACCAGATGGTGCAAGCCGCGCCAAGCGCCTTCCAGAGCCTGGAAATCCGCATGATGAATGATGGCGTTGATCTGCTGGCTTAGTTTGCGGTCGATCTCCGCGATGATGGCTTGGATGGATTCGACCGCGTCTTCCGACACCACCGGGGTGGACGCCAACGCCTGCTGCGCGAGCGTGAGCACCGCGCTCTCCACTTCCTCGCGTGCGCGCTCGGTCTGAGGTTTGAACTCCTTCTTCAGGAGCGACGCGAATTCACTCGCCTCGACGGTGCCGGTGTCAGTCTGCTTACTTGCTTCTGTTGCCTCGGCCATGATCATGCGCTCGGTGGTTTGGGTGAGGAGGCGAGCGCTTCCAAGAGCGCCGGGTTCTTCAAGACTTTTGCGATTAGTTCTTCCGCGCCGGTCTTACCGTCCATATACGTGATGAGATTCGCGAGCTGCGTCCGCGCCTGTAGGAGCGCACTCAACGCGGGCACCTTCTGCGCGATGGCACCGGGCGAAAAGTCATCTAGACTTTCGAACGCGATGTCGACGGTCACGTTGCCCTCGCCGGTCAGCGTGTTCGGCACCTGAATTTTGACGCGGGGCTCCAGCGCCTTCAGCCGATCGTCGAAATTGTCCACGGAGATTTCCAGGAACTTGCGATCGGCGACGGGTGGCGATGCCTTTTCTGAATTGCCGGAAAGGTCCGAAACGACCCCCATGACAAACGGCAACTGCACTTTCTTTTCCGCGCCGTACAACTCGACGTCGTACTCAATTTGCACGCGTGGCGCGCGGTTTCGAGCGATGAACTTTTGGCTGCTCATGACAAATGGGGCTCCTCTATCCCTCGGCCGAACTAAGCGTCGGCCTTCCCTGCAATCGATTCCACTTGCGACACCCCATCGGGCGCCATGTCTCGAACGATGTCCATAAAGCTCTTGGTAACTAGCCGTTTTCCGCGCTGAAGCAGCAACGGCAGCGGGCTCGAAGGCTCGTACTCCGCGTAATAGTCGCAGATTTTGTCGAGCGCGAGCAGCACGTCCGCGCGCGTGCGAATCTCGCCGGTGAAGCCCACGGGGGCGCGGCCGGGGCTGCTGCCACCGCCCGCGCTGGTCCCCACCCGCTCTGGTTGTGACGCCGCAATCCGGCGCTCCAGGCGAGACACGACGGCGTACTGGGCTTGTCTGACCAAGTCAGCCAAGGCGTCGAGCGCTGGGCCAAGGCCCGCGTGCTCGCGCTGGAACACAGCCTCGATGGCGGCAAGATGTAGTGCGGCGGATTGCACCACCCGCGCTGCCGCGTCGTGCTCGGCCAAATCCGTATCCAGAAACGCCGCGTCGATGTTGGCCGGGGCGGGCTTTGCGCCCTCCGCCGGCGCGCTCGCACTCGCCGCGGCGGCGGTAATATCGCGCAGCGTGATGGGGCCGAACGCCCGCGAAATGAGCAATGGATACGAGCGGAGGGCCACCAAGACATCCGTAGCATTGAGCCCAGCGACGGCCGTGATCCGCATCGTCGGATCATTGCCCTCGGTTGGATCGAGCTCTGGAAATACGGTTGCGAAGAAGCGCTCGAGCAAACCGTGCACGAGGGCCAGACCATCGTTCAAGCCGCTGAAGCCGTGCAGGTGGCTGAGCGCGCGAGCGAGTAGCACCGCAATGCGAAGGTCCTTGCTCCGGGAGAGCAACGCCGAAGCGTGACGGACCACTGCTTCGTAGTCGGGAGGTTCTGCCGGGCGAACGGAGCCGCCCATTTGCTGCTCGGGTCGACCGACCGCGAGCCGCTCGAGATTCAAGAACTCCGAGTCATACTCGAGATTTAGCCCGCTCGGAGCGTCGCCGCTGATGGGCGCGAGCAGCTTTTCAAGATCGATCGACGCCATTGAGCACCAACGATATGGCTCCGAGTACCGCGATTTGACAAGAAACTACGACAGTCACTAACCCCGACCTGCCCTGGTAGATTTGCGCGCTGGCGGCCAGCGGGCCCACCTACGCGCGGAACATAACACGGAAGCGAAATCGGCGCGTACTTCAGTGCCCACTCTTTGTGCTACGTAACCGAAGTGCCGCGGGAGCAGGATTTCGAGGGCCTTCGCGCACCCGGAGAACCGGAGAAGAGCGGCCTGCTGCCAGCTCTTGCCCAGTACCTGGACGCCTGGGCGCGCGCATTGGCGAGCGACGTCAGGCCCTCGCCCGCGCGCGTCCAGGAGCTAAATCAACGCGTCTTGGAGTTGCAGCAACGCTCGGTTTCGGCGGGCTTTGGCGGGCTGGCGCATCATCTTGGCGCCTATATGCATTTGCTGGAGACGGGCGCTGACCCGCGCTCGCTCCGGGCTCAGCTTGGTATCATCTCTGAGCTTGCCGCGGATGTTCGGGCCAGGCTGGCACCTGCGCAGAATACGCTGCTATCGGCGTCCGGAGGAGCGGCGCGACCGGACGGCGGCGGCGCCGGGGCCGGTGGCGTGGCACCGCCGCCTTTGATCACGGTCATGCGACCGGCAAGTCCTGGGCTGGCAGAATTCGTGCAGAATGCCGCCCCTCCCGGATTAGTCAGCGGTTTCAACGGCTTCCAGCCTCGTCCGGAAGCGCCCGCGGGTTCGGTAGGCGCCGCGCCCCAGGTTCCCGTGCCGCCCGTGCATGGCCCGGCTCCGGCTGTGGCGCCGCAGTTTGGCGTCAAGAATATGCTCGGGCTGCGCGCCTTCAACAAGGGACGCCGGGCCGAGGCCGCTCAGCCGCCGCTACCGGAGGCGAAAGCGGCTCCAAAAGGCGGCGGGCTGCTAGCGCTGGCGCCGCTCGCGGGGACGCCAGCGCCCGGGCCTGTGCGCCCGTCTTCGCCGCCACGCCTGGATCGCTCGGATCATATGTCGCTGCCGCCGCTGTCAGGCAACGACGCCGTTCGCCACGCACGCTCGGCGCGCGAATCGGGCCCCTTCGAGCAGCGCGCTGCGCCTGCCGTGCGCGCATCGGTGGGCGCCTCAGCGCAGCATCGGGCGGTCGCGAGGCGCTCGAACCCGCCCCGGCCATTGCGCGGGCGGCCTGAAAAGCGAAGCGTGGGCCTGTGGGTAGGCGGCGCGAGCGCCTGTATTTTGCTCGGCTCAGCGTTGCTGGCCTTCTTCGTGTTCGTGCGCCGTCCCGCACGCCACTCTGCGGAACTCAGCGTCAACGGTGCGGCTTCGGCTGTCCCTAGCGAGGCCAGCTCAGCGTCAGCGGCCAAACCGTCGGGTGGTGCTGCTCCGCGCGAACGCCTACTGGCGGACGACGAACGCTTCCTGTCGTTGCTCGCGCAGGTGCATGGTCACGGCGGCACCGAAAGCCCTGAGCTGCGCTCGCTCCTCAACGAACAGGCCGCGCTCGCCTCTAAAGCGCTCTCCGGAAAATGCAACGACGGCAGTTTTAGGTGCAAGGCCTGGTCGGACGTGCGTGGCCTCATTGTTGGTGATCGCACACCGGCCCTGGCAAGGCGGCGCCGTGGTTCTGACACGGAAGCAACCCGTTCGCGCTGGATGACCGGTCTGAAGATGCCTGGCGTTCCAGTCGAAGACGACCCACGGGTGCTGCGCGTCTTCGAGTTTTATACGGAAAATCCGGTAGGCCGAGAGACTTTTCAGTCGATGCTATTTCGCTGTGGCGCCTACCGCGACCTGATCCAGTCCACGCTAATCCGCTACGATTTACCGCCAGAGCTCCTCGCGCTCGTGTTCACCGAGAGCGGTTGCGAACCGAGCGCAAAATCTCCAGTCGGCGCCGCGGGGTTGTGGCAATTCATGCCCGAGACGGGGCGCGCTTACCATTTGAACATCGTCGAAGGTGCGATCGACGAACGCCTCAACCCGTTCAAATCTACCGAAGCTGGGATCCGAATGCTGGCCGATCTGCGGCTCAAGCTCGGGTCTTGGGATTTGGTCTTTGCGAGCTATAATTTGGGCCCGTTCGGCGTGCTGGCGCGGCTGGAAAAGGCCGGCGCGGACGCTTCCTTTTGGGACCTGGTCGACGCTGATTTACTGCCAGACGAGACGGCAAACTATGCGCCCACTGTCGACGCGATCGCGCTGATTTTGGCTAACCTGCAACGCCTCAAGTTTGCGGGCGTCCAAATCCGGGCGCCGCAGATGACGGCGGACCTGGAGGTCCCCGGGGGCACTCGGTTGAGCCTCGTGGCGCGCGCGGCGGCTACGAGTGTGACTCAGCTTCACGCACTGAATCTGGATTTCTCGGGAGACGTCGTTCCGGTAATTCCGGGTGGGGCCATCGCCGTTCAGGTGCCAAAAGACGTCGTTTGGCAAGCCCGCGATACGTTGAAGGAGCTATTGGCCAGCAAAGACGGCGCTGACCAGTGCGTTCCGCCCAGTTTCGATTGGGGAAAACAGCGCTTCACCCCGGAGATGAACGAGGCCTGCCAACGACGCCTGAGCGCCGTTTCGCGCCAATCGCCCTAGGTTGGGCCGGTCGTGCGTAAATGGTGGGATTCTCGACGGGGCTACAGGTAGACTTCGGCTTCCGAATGGGGCCGGTTGCAATTCGGGTTTAAGGAGAGATTCCGATGGCGCACGACATGTTCATCAAAATTGACGACATCAAAGGGGAGTCAAGCGACGCCAAGCACGGGGACGAGATCGACATCTTGTCTTGGAGTTGGGGCGTGACCCAAACGGGCACCGCTCAGGTTGGTCGCGGCGGCGGGGCGGGGAAGGTCCAGGTCAACGACCTTACGATCACGAAGTACGTGGACCGGGCTTCGCCTATCCTCCTCAAGCAGTGCTGCAGCGGTAAGCACATGAAGACGGCGGTGCTGGCGGTACGCAAGGCGGGCGGCAGCCCGCTCGAATACCTGAAGATCACCATGGAGGACCTCATCATCTCTGCCGTCACGCACGGCGGAGCCGGGAGCGATGACAAGTTGACCGAGAACGTGACGCTCAATTTCGCGCGAGTGAAGTTCGAGTACGTGCCGCAAAAGAAGGATGGCAGCGGTGACGCGTCCATCCCGATGGGCTGGGACATCGCCGGCAACGTGGAGACCTGAAACTCCGCCCTTCGAGGCAGCCCGAGGCGGCGGTTCCAGAATGGGGCCGCCAGCCTGGGGTCGCTCGTTATGCGGGGCCAACCCGAAATCGGAAACAGCTTAGCGGGTCCTCGGCCCAGAATGACTCCAGTGTCATCCAGTACGTTCCAAAGCCATTCGAGTGCGCGTAGCTCGAATGCTGAGTGGTCATGGTAGCCAAGCCCATTTGGACTGAAGGGCTGCTGCTGAGCCAGCATCACTTCCAACATCAGGATCGCTACCATGAGGAGCTGCTCTCCGACCGAGTAGGCTCGATCGTTCACTACCCGTGGGGGATCACCGCTCTCGAAATAGACGAGCGCACACTCAGCTCTGGGCAGTTCAAGCTGCGCCGGCTAGCGGCCATTTGGCCTGACGGCGTGAGCTTGGCGACGGGCGAGGGTTCTCGGGAACCGGCGCCCGCGCCCCGCAGTTTCGAGGCCGCCTTCACGCCAGAGCTAGGCACCCTCGAGGTCTTCGTGGGCCTAGCCTACGAGTCGGGCTCCGCGCTGCTCGAAGATGGCGGGCAGAATCTCGGCTCACGTCGCTACGTCCGCGAAACGTTGCCGGTCACGGATCTGAATACCGGCACTTCGCGGCAAGAAATCGAATACGCCCGACCCAACTTACGAATCTTTTTCGGAGGCGAGGCCCAAGACGGTTTCGCAACAATCCGCGTCGCAGAGCTGGTGCGTCAGGCCAATGGTCAAGTTATCGTGCGAGACAACCACGTCCCGCCGGTGCTGCGCATCTCAGCCGCGCCCTTCCTGGTCAGCGGGTTGCAACGAGTGCTTGCGGGAATTGCCGCGCGGCAACGACAACTATCGACAGACCGCAATCAGCGCCAAGCCGGCAGTGTGGAGTTTCACGGCTCCGAGGCGCGCAAATTCTGGCTGTTGCACACGTTGAACGGCGCGCTACCCGCCCTGAGCCATGCCATCGAGAGTGGCCGCGCTCACCCAGAGGAGATGTACCTGCTTCTGAGCGTGCTCGTCGGGCAGCTGTGCACGTTCGCCATGGACGCCGATCCGCTGAAGGTCCCCAAGTTCAATTACCTCGAGCTCGGCGCGGTTTTCGAGGAGCTATTTGCGCGCGTGCTTTCTTTGCTTTCCGGCGGCATCGAGCAAACGTACGTGGAAATTCCACTCGAGCATCGCCAAGACGGCATGTTCATCGGGAAGGTCACTGACCCGCGCCTGTTTTCGAAGGAATTTTTCCTCGCCGTACAGTCCAAACAGTCCGACGCCCTGGTGCGCGAGCGCGTGCCGGCCGTGTTGAAGATGGCCAGTTGGAATCAGATTTACGATGTCGTGAAACAAGCACGGCACGGGGCACGTTTGGAAATCGAGTGGGATCCCTCCGGAGCGCTACCGCTGCGGCCGGGTTCGTGCTTCTTCCGCGTGCGGCGCGAGGGCCCGTTTTGGGAGGACATTTCCAAGACCGGGTCAGTCGCGTTGTACCTGCCGGTGGACGCGGATTGGAGCGGCACCATCATGTCTTTGTACGCCGTCAACCCGGCGGAGCTTCGCTGAGCGGGCGCGCGAAGGTCTCGTACGATGAATGCGCAAATCTACCGAGTGTGCGCCGAGAGCCTGCGGTTTGGATTGGGGTTGTCGACCGCAACCGACTTGCCGGCTGCGCCGGAGGTACGACAGCGCGCAATCGCGGCGCTCGATGGCGCAGTAAGGGAAGGGCGCGCTGTCGGCTTACCCGAGGTCGAGCTCGCCGAAGCGCGCTACGCGCTGGTAGCGTTCATCGACGAGCAGGTGTTGAAGTCGAGCTGGGCCGGCCGAGCAGAGTGGATGAGCCAGCCACTTCAGCTGCTGTTTTATCGCGAGTACACCGCGGGCGAGAATTTTTTCGCGCGTTTGCGCTCCTTGTTGCAAAGCGGCTCACGGCCATTGGCGCTGGAGATCTATTACCTCTGCTTGGCGCTCGGCTTCCGTGGCGCCTACGGGGTGAGTGGAGACGTGGCCCAGGTTAGCGGTTTCGTCGAGGCGGCGCGGCGGGAGCTCATGAAGAGCCTGCCTGCTACGACCAAGTTTGGACCGAACGCGCGAGCTAGAGACCTGCTCGGAGCGGACCCACGCAGCAACGCTTGGCTGATCGCGCTGCTTGCGGTCGCGGTTTGCCTCGTGGTGCTCGTGCTCGTTGGCTTGCACTTCGAGCTCGGCTCGGAGCTCGCCGACGCGCTCAAGGCGTTCCCGAAGCCGGCAACGCGAGCTAACCCTTAGAGAGGACAGACAGCCCCGTGTTGTGGTTGGCAATCGCATGCGTCTTCGTCAGCGCGCTCAGCTGGGCAATCGTGCTGGTGCTCAAGCTTCCGCTCTGGATCGCGGTGCTGGTGACGGCGCTCGCGGTGCTGGTATTTTTGACTGTGTTCGCCGTGCGGCGGCTGCGCGCTGCGCTCCGCGCTCAGGCGCTCGAGCGGGAACTGCTCCGCCTGGCTACCGCGCAGGCCTCCCAGGTTCGCCCCGACCGGCGTCCGGAGATCATCGCTCTACGCGAGCAGATGAAGGCGGCCATCGCGGCTTTGAAGCGCACCAAGCTCGGTGGCAAGGGCGGCAACGCGGCGTTGTACGCTCTGCCTTGGTACGCCATCATCGGGCCGCCAGCGGCCGGCAAGACTACCGCCCTCGAGAAATCAGGCCTTTCGTTCACGGTCCCGCCTGGGCATAGCGGCGCAAAGCTTCGCGGTACTGCCGGCACTCGCAATTGCGATTGGTGGTTCTCTCGCGACGCCATTCTGCTGGACACCGCCGGCCGCTTCGCGACTGCGGATGAGGATCAAGAAGAGTGGTTCGTGTTCCTGGACACGGTTCGGAAATTTCGCCCCGACCGCCCACTCGACGGGCTGGTGGTGGGCGTGAGCATCGAGAGTCTACAAGCCGCTGACGGGGGCCTTTCGGATCTTGCCGCGAAGATCCGCGCGCGCATCGATGAAGTGATGACCCGGCTGGAGATGGTGCTGCCGATGTACGTACTATTTACGAAGCTGGACTTGGTGAGCGGCTTCGTAGAGTTCTGGGGAGATCTGAAGACGGCTGAACGAGCGCAGACCTGGGGCGCCACCTTCGAGCTGGACGACGCGCGGCTCGCGGATCCCGGGCAGGCAGTGCAAGCAGAGTTCGACGTTCTAAGCTCGGTCATTCACGCTCGAATGCTGGAACGTTTGGGGCGTGAGGCGGTGTCCGAAGTGCGCGCCAAGGTCTTGAGCTTTCCGCTCGCTTTCGACGAGCTGCGCACTAGCGTCGGTCACTTCATCGACGAGCTGTGCCGTGTGGACCCGTATCACGAGTCGCCCATATTGCGTGGCTTCTACTTCTCCAGCGGGACGCAAACGGGCGTCTCCATGGATCGCGTGTTGGCGAACATGTACAAGGGGTTCGATCTGCGCGCCGCCGCGGCGCCGGATCCGAAGCGAGCTCGCGAACCTCAGAGCTATTTCATCACGGAGCTGTTCGAGAAAGTAATCTTTCCGGACCGCCATCTGGGCATGCATTCGAGCGCGCGTTTGCGGCGCCACTCGACTCAACAAATCTTGGTCGCGGGGGCAGCGCTACTGATCACCTTGACGGCTGTTCTGCCCGCGATGATGAGCTTCGGACAAAACCGTGATTTGATTGCGGACACCCAGAGTGATCTGAGCCGTGCGGGCGACCTCGAACGTTCAGCGCGCTCCACGGCGGACGCCGCCGATGTGCTGCTGAATCGCGTGGTCGAGCTGGAACAGGCCACGAATCAGCTGACAATTCCTGGCTTCTGGGGGCCGCGTGTCGCGCCAGCATTGCTAAAGGCCGCTCGGGTTTCGTACCTAGAACGCCTGCGCGCCATCGTAGACGGCCCCGTGCAGGCGGACTTGACCGCGAGTGTGCGCGATATCGGCAGCCTGGTTCGCGCGGACGCGGAGAACTTCAAGAGTGCCTATGATGATCTGAAGCTTTACCTCATGCTAACCCACCCCGAGCACTTGGACGTGGGCTGGGCATCCCCAAAGCTGACTCGCGTTTGGCTTCGCGCGATGGGCGGGCAAGCGCACGGCGGCGAAGACAAGCTCGAAGCGCATTCGCGTCGCTATCTAGACGGTCTTGCGGCGAACGCGAGCTGGGCTTGGGTGGGGGATGCTTCCGTCATAGCTCGAGCGCAGGGGCGCCTTGGCTCGCAGCCTTTGGATGAGCTCCGCTTTGGTTGGCTCGTTGAGAAGGCCAAGGACGCGCCGCCCATCAAGCCATCGAAGATTTTTTTCGGCCCTTCCGCGCAATACTTCAGCGCGCGCGACAACGTGGAGGTTCGCGGGCTCTACACGGCGGCAGGATGGGAGAAGGTGAAGGCCGCGTTGGCGTCGTCGGACGCGGAGTTCAACCTGGAGCCCTGGGTGCTGGGTAAGCAATCAGTCGCGGTGAACGAGCACGCTCCCGATACAACTCGGCTTCGAGACCTGTACTTCGAGCGCTACGTGCGGGCGTGGTCGGATTTTATCGGTGCACTGTCGGTGGTGGCCTCGCCCGACATCAAGACCGCGGATGATGAGCTGCGCGTCTTGACCGAAGCAAACGGGCCGTACATTCGGCTGTTCCGCACCCTATCCGAGAATACGGCGCTCGATCTCGGCCCCAGCTCGGTGACCGACAAACTCCTGGAGCAGGGGAAAAGCGCTGCACTGCAAGCAGTGCCCGGCTTGGATGCGGGCGTTAAAGAGCGGAACGTATCGAGCGTCGAGCGCTATTTCCAGCCGCTGTCGGAATTCGCGTCGGGCGATGCGAGCAAGGGCAAAGATGCCCCGCCATCTGGTCTCAGCCAATACCTTGCGCAGTTGAGCACCCTCGAGGTTGCGCTGAGTCAGCTTGCAGAATCGAAGGCCGAGCCGGACGCGGCCTTTGCGGCGGAGCTCTCGCGCACCGCCGGGGCGGTCCAACGCCTATTGAGCGGGCTCGACTCACGAACCCGCCTGCTGGTCGAGCCGCTGCTGATGACACCCATTCGGGGCAGCCGCACTGGTGTGTTCAAAGCCGATGACGCGGCGCTTTCCGATCGCTGGAAGGCCGAAGTCTGGGAGACGTGGAACACCAAGCTTGCGCCGCGCTTCCCGTTCGTAGAAACCGGCGCTGACGCCAGCATTGCTGAGTTTTCGGACTTCTTTCGGCCGCAGTCCGGGCTGATTTGGAGGTTCTTTGATAAGGACTTGGCGGAGCGGCTGGAACGCTCCGGAGACAAGTTCGTGCCCAAGGCTGCTGCCGTTCCGACCGCGTTTCTGCCAGCTTTTCTTGGCTGTCTCAACGTCGCCCAGCAGATTACGGATGCCGTATTTGGCACGTTGCCCGAAGCGAAGGTGCCTTTTTCGCTGAACGTGCACAGCGCAGGCGCTGACATCTCGCAGATCACGCTGCGAATTGACGGCGCCGCCACCGTTTACAAGAACGAGGCCGAACACTGGCAGCTTGCCCAATGGCCAGGCGCAGGACCGACCAAAGGTGCCGCCCTCGAAGTGAAAGCCAGCGGCTTCACTGACGAAATTCCACGCGACGGAGACTTCGGCTTTTTCCGCTTGTTGCTGGCCGGCGGCATCAAGCAAGCAGGCACCGGACAGGAGCCGGCGCAGATGTACGCCGCGACTTGGACCCTGAACCGTCCCGGATCGCCGCCCGTCACCATCGAGCTCAAGCCCTCGAAGGCGACGCAGCCGTTCGCCCGTGGGTTTTTCACGCGCATGAAGTGCCCGGTCCAGATCATCGCTGGCGCGCCGCAGGGCGCAGCACCATGACATCGGCGTTTCGCGTGGTGGGCGCCCCTTCTGGATTTGGTAAACTACCGTCTCGCCCAGATTTCGTGCAGGTGGGTGCCGCCTCCGAGCTGTTCGCGCGCTTCGATCGCTGGCTGACCGACAGTGTGGAGTGGGCTCACGCGCGGGGGGGCGCCGCTTTTCGTGACGCGTTTCGGGCAGGCACCATGCGCGCCTTCATGTACCGAGACGGCCGGGCCGCGGTAGAACAGGCGCTGGTGGTTGGCGCGCTTGCACCCAGCCAAGACCAGGCAGGCCGGCTGTTTCCGATGTGCGTGGGCATGCCGGTCATTGCCAGTGAGGCTTTCGCGCAAAACCCGCACTTGCTTCCGTTCGCGTGCGAAAGCATTTGGCAGGCTGCGGGGCAAACCTTGGCAAAGTTGGTCAGCCAACCTGACGTGGACCTCAGCACCTGCGTCGCTCGCTTGGGCGAACCGGCTACGGTGTCTTTTGACGACACCGCAGCTGCCTATGCCGCTTGGGGCGAGAGCTTGCAGCTCTCGGAGCTCGCTGCGCTGATGTTCGGCGCTCCTCAAGGGCACGCGTTCAGCGGGGTACTGCGCCTGATGATTGAGGCGCTTCAGCCGTATCGAAACCAGGAATCGCCGAGAACACTCCTGAGCTTGCGCTTGCCGCTGGGATCGGCCGGAGGCGCCGCAGTGTGCTTCTGGTTGGACGCGGTGCGCCGGCTAGCCCGCTGGCGAGCGACCGTGCCCAGCGTTTTCTGGTCACAAGATGGGGACTCGGGCAGCCTCATCCTCAACTTGGGTGTGGCGCCGGCTGCGACTGTTTCCGAACTGTGGCTGCCGGCCACGCGCAGCGATGAATTCTGCGATCTCGCGCAGCCGCTTGCAGTCGCGACGGTTCAAGCCTTGCCGCCATTGCCGAGTGGGGTTGAGCAGGTGCTCGGTGAGCCGGCGGGGTCCGTAGCCAGCCTGCTGGCGGCACTCGCCGCCAGCTGACCCCGAACAGGGTGGGAGCCACACTCCGGCGGGATATTCCATGACTTGGCCGAACGCGATCCCACGGACTAAGCTGCGCCCGTGGCGATTGTCTTCGTGCTGCGCGCATTTCACATGGACGACTCGGCACTCGCCGAGCAGCGGCTGTTGCGCCTCCCGATTCGTATTGGCCGCAATCCGTTGGCCGATTTTCGGCTTCGTCACCCGTACGTCTCCGACTTTCACGCGTTGATCGAAGATATCGGAGGTCGGCTGTGCGTTCGCGACTTGAACAGCCGAAACGGCGTCTATGTCCGGGGTCCGTCAGGCCCCGCAGAGAAAATTGCGCCGCAAGGCTCCGTAGATCTCGCTGCATTCGGATTTAGGTTCTTTCTTGGGGCACACCTGCGCGTGGGTATCGAGTTCGAGCAGATGGCCGCACCCGCGTCGGCGCGGTCGTCCAGCTTTGCGGGGACTGTGCTCGGTAACCAAGCAATGCTCGGCATCGGTTCGGACTCGGGTGGCCGGTCGCCGCTGCAATTAGACCCCGGCGCCTTGCTTGGTGCGGCGCCTGGGCGCTCGCGCTCAGGGCCCCCGCAGGCTGACCCCTGGGACCTGAAGTCCCGCTTGCCCTTCCCCGGGGCTGGTTCCCTGCCTGCGTTGCCACAGGATTTGATGGCCGCGCGCCGCCAGGATTCGCTTCCGCCACTCGGATCTGGGGCCTTCGAGCCCGCGCCGGCGGTGAGTCGAAACGCGTTCGAGGCACCGGGAAACGCGCTCGCCAGCACCGGGCTGTTGAACAACTTGTCGTTGGATCAAATGGCGCTACAGGGCTTACGCGAGCTTGCGCAGTCGCTCACGCCCGGCAAAACGCTGACCACCACGGGTGACCTGGCGCGCTTCATTACCAAGCTGCACGACACGGTTGAGGTGTTTTGCCGTTGCTTCATCCCCCTGCGCGAGGGCTACGCACAGTTCGTTTCTTCGTTGGATCTGCAAAGGGCAGCCCTACAGCGCAGCGTCATGCGTTCGCCTTCTTACTTGGCGGCGGATGCAGCGCGCGAGCCCGCCGCTCTGGCCGCCGCGCTCTTGGACTGGCGGGACCGTTCGATGGACGCGCCGAACGCAATCGAGGAAATCTTTGCGGACCTAATGATCCATCAGGTTGCGTTGCTGGACAGCGTCATGCAAGGCGTGCGCGGCCTGTTGGAACAACTATCGCCGGACAATATCGAAGGGCAGGTCGAGCTGGACGCCCACCCGCGCTTCGCGCTAGACCGATCGAAGGCTCGCTACAAGGCCCTGTGGGAGACGTACTCAGCGCTGTATGAGCAGCTTGCCGAAGAAAAGCAGGCCTTTTCCCACATATTTGGGCCGCAATTTACGAACGCTTACCGCGAGTACCGGCGCCAACGCGAGGAATAGCCGCGAGGGAGCAAGCCGAGCTCCCCCTCGTGGCGCCCCTGACAACCGCAAAAAGACCGCGAGCTTTCGGTTCCTTCCGCAGCAAACTCGCCAAAGTCACGTTCCCAGTTGCGAGGGTACGTTCGCAGCAGATAGTGTCGCGCGCGAGGTGTGGCCATTGTTCGTGAAGTGCATTCCTGCCCGTCGTGTCGTCTCACTGCTTCTCTCGGCTTGTGCCTTCGGGGCCGTTGTTTGCGCGAGCCAAGTGGCCTCTGCGCAGGACGCCATGCCGCCGGCGCCCCCCGAACGCAGTTCGGCCTGGAACAGCGCCACTAAGGTGATGTCGCTGTCGAGTGCCGGCTTGGTGCTGATCATGCCGCGCATATTTTACTCGGACCCAGAGGTGACCGCGGGCTGGAAGGCGCGCTGGCACCTGTCGGTTCTCGCACCAAGCATGACACTGGCTGCGGCCACTCTGCTGAACGAGGTAGCGCTGAAGGACGCCTTCGCGTCATATCGTCCCGGCTGCACGGCTGAGAACAGCGGCGTCGCGGGTTGCGAAACGTACGGGATGCTCTCGTCGCAGAGCTTCCTCGCGTTTTCTTCGCTGGGCCAAGGCACCGGCGTCTTTCTCGTCGACACCTTCAAGTGGAGCGGCGGGCGCGTCAACGGCGGAGCTCTGGTTGGAGATGTGGCCGTGCCGCTGATCCTGTCCGTGATCACCGCGGTGGGTCGCAGCAGCGGCAACTGGGAGACCGGCGGCCAGGTTTGGGGCAGCGCCGGGCTGGGGCTCGGTACCGGCCTCGGCATGGGCGTGCTGTACGCCTTGTTGCAGCGGCCTGAGTGCGGCTACAGCGGCAGCATGATCTGCTGGTGACTGTTACCGTGCCGGCGCAGGCTTTGTAGGCGCGGGCGCCTTGGGCTGTGCGGGCGCGGGCTGTGTGCCCGGTGCCACCACGACCTCATCCCACAACGAACCGCTGGAGGCGGTGAGCGTGCTTCCCTTGAGCTGGAACCGTCGATCCAAGTTGGATTTTCGAATCACGGTCTGCGTCGAATCTCGCACCACGACCTGCTCAGTAACGCGCAAGGCTTTCGGCTCGAAGACGGGTGTGGCCGTCAGGCGATACTGAACTAAACCGGCAACGCCCGGGGCGGTTCCATACTCGATGCGGTCGAGCGTCAAATCGGCGACGGGCAGGAGTCGCCCGGCGTTCATCAGGAAGACCCCGAGCTTGGTCTGGCAAGCTTGGCCGGGCTTGGCGCTCGCGCAGGCATCATCACCCGCGGTGACCAGGATGCGTGGTCCCAGGCGCTCGATTGCAAAATGCGAGGCCTGCGCGTTGCCGCGGAAAGTGCCAATCGCGTACAGCTCCGCCGTTCCCTCGCGGGGCCGACCGAGCGCGAGCGGACCGATGGCATCCCCATTGCCAAAGTGGCCAACGCGCAGCCAGAGCACTTTGAAATCATTTTGGCCCGGCGTGATGACCAAGTCCTCTTGTTTCGCGGGAATGAGGCCGGTGCGGGGCCCCTCAACGTCCTGGAACAGCGGGCTGGAAAACACGTCATGTCCGGCGCAATCCGGCATCGAACGGTCAATGGTCACCGAGCTTTCATCGTAGCTCGGTAGGACGAGGGACCAGTAATCCGCCGGGGTTGCCGTGGATGCGCCTGCGGTGCCACGACGCTCCAACGCCTTCAGGCAAATCGGCACCGGGACTTCGCGCCGCGCGCGATCCTCCAGCTTGGAGGATTCGATGGCTGGGCCACAACCGGTCATCGACCAGCCGAGCACAGCGATCCCCGCCAGACAATAACGCGAGCTGATCGTCACAAGATCTCCAAGGTCGACATCACGCGCAGCAGCTCTGCATCCACCGACTCCAGCGCGTCTCCTTCGTATACAATTTGGGCGAGAATGATGCGGTGCTCACCGCGTAGCAACACTTCCCGGCTCCGCGAAATGAGCGGGCGCTTCGGCGCATCCACCGAGCGCTCGATGGTGTATGCGCGCCCTTGGCCAAGCTCACTGGACGTGGGAATGCGCTTGCCCAAGATCTTTGCGCCGGAGGCGCGCGTGTCACCCTCGAAACGCTTCATCACGTTCAGCCACAGCTCGGAGGGTGATTCGGGCCGCTCGTACAACGCGAACGAATACGCACTGGGCGAGATGTAGCGCACGAACGCTTGGCCCGGCGCGTTGTTGCCATCACGCAGCATCCAAGTCTTCGGCCGCGACAAATGGACGCCGCCTAGCAACACCGTATAACCCAAGTAGTCGGGTTTCTCGCCGGTCGCGGCGAAGTCGAGTGGTGGGTAGCGCTGCTCGAACGCCTGCGCCGCTTGCCCCCCGCCGGTTGCAACTGCCCAATCGTAAAACGTGCGGTTCTGCACGGCCGCGGGAGAGCCGCCGCCGCAGGACAGTGCGAGCACGGAGCAGAGGAGCGGGAGCCGACGCATGAGGCCCGCGGAGCTTAGCAAACGCGCAGCTCCGAGCGCAATTGCGCGCGTTGCCGCTAGCTTGGATGGCCTTGTTGGAAACCGGCTAGATGGCGGAGCCTTCCTTTTCCCGCCTTCACACGCTAAAAGTAGTGCTCCCCATGCAAAGCATCGCGTTCTCCCTCGGTTTCGGTTCGCTGCTGCTGCTCGGGTGCGGCGGCAACACGGGCCTGCGCATGACGGACGGGTCGGACTTCCGCGCCTATGTTCAAGACCGCAATGGCAGCGCCACCGGCGGTGAGCTCGCGCAAGTCAAATTCAAGCCAAGCCTGTGCGACAGCGAGCAAATGCAGCCCGAACATGGCCATTTGAGCGAAAATGACCTGGTAGATTTCCTGGTTAGGCAGCATTTGGACGTGCGCGTCGATCGGCCGCGCGCCGACCTCGTTTATTTGATCATCAATGGCGCCGGCACAGAAAGCCCAGTGCGCATTCGCGTAGCCATCTTGAACAGCGCTGACCAAGCCGGAGCCGAGCTTCACGAAGCGCTGCTACAACACGGCGAGGGCGCGTGGGGGGTGCATCGCTCGAATCTGGCCGCATTGGTCCCGACCGGCCCGTACACTGAAGGGCTGGCCTTCGCCGCAAAAACCAAGCTCGCTTGCTGGGGCGTGTTCACCGCCGCGGGGATGGATGACACGTTCGTGGTACCCGGCGGGTATTTCGAGCTCTAGGCGCCGTCTTTCCGAAGTCGAATTTACCATTCGTGCCCGTTGAATCGTTGCTGGTCTAGGATTCCGCAGGTCGGAGGGGTAGGCTTCGAGCGGGATGATTGGGACGCGAAGCGCAAGGGTGGACAGCCCGCTCGGTGACGGGGTCTTACTCTTTTTGTCGATGAACGCGCGCGAAGCACTCGGTCGCCCGTTCTCGTACACGGTGGACGTGCTCGCGGACGACGACACGCTCGATTTCTCGAAGTTGCTCGGTCAGGTCATGACCATCGAGCTCGAGCTCGAGCTGCTCATGACGCGAGAGTTTTCGGGTTACGTCACGGAGCTCGGTCTGGTCGGCCAACTTGGCCGATATGTGCGTTACCGCGTGCAGCTGAGCCCGTGGCTCTCACTCCTTGGTCACACATCCAACAGCCGCATCTTCCAAAATCAAACCGCGCCGGAGGTGATCAAGCAAATCTTCCGCGACCACGGCTACAGCGACTTCAGCGAGGCGCTCGGCCCGCACTACCGCAAGTGGGAATATCTGGTTCAGTACCGTGAAAGTGACCTGCACTTCGTGAGCCGCCTCATGGAGCAGGAAGGCATTTACTACTACTTCAAGCATCACGATAAAAAACACACCCTGGTGCTCGCGGATTCGTACAGCTCACACGAAGCGGTCCCCGGCTACGAGCAGGTTCCGTACTTTCCACCGCACGAGGGCGAACGCCGCGAGCGCGACCACGTGGACGGTTGGCGCACCTCCCGCCAGGTCAGAGCCGGGGCGTTCGTGATTCGTGATTTCGACTTCGAAAAGCCGCGGCTTCTGCCCACTTCCCAGTTGCGCCAGCCGAACGCCCACGCGAAGGCGGGGGGCGAGCTCTTCGATTACCCAGGGGAATTCCGCGACCAAGACGAAGGCGACGTGCAGGTGCGGCTGCGGCTCGAAGAGCAGCAGAGCGATTACGAGGTGGCTCGGGGATCGAGCAACGCGCGCGGCCTGAGTACCGGGGCGCTATTTTCGCTGACCGATTTTCCGCGTGAAGACCAAAACAAAGAATACCTGATCACCGAGGCTCAGTACGATCTTCGCGTGAACGACTATCAATCGCTCGATCAAGGCGATGGCAGCCAGGTTTATCGCTGCGAGTTCAAGGCGATCGACAGCCGCACGCCGTTCCGCGCCCCGCGCACCACCAAGAAGCCCGTGGTGGAGGGTCCGCAAACCGCCATCGTCGCCGGCGATCCCAAACAAGAGATTTTGACCGACCAATACGGACGCATCAAGGTCCGCTTTCATTGGGACAGGGCCGACAAAACCAAGGACGACGGTTGCTGCTGGGTGCGCGTGGCCCAAATCTGGGCCGGCGCCGCCTTTGGCGGCATTCACATCCCGCGCATCGGGCAGGAAGTGGTGGTCGACTTCTTGGAGGGCGATCCCGACCGCCCCATTGTCACCGGCTGCCTGTACAACGGTGACAATCCACCGCCCTATGAGCTGCCAAAAAATCAGACGCAGAGCGGCATCAAATCACGCAGCGTTCTCGGCGGCACATCCGACAACTTCAACGAAATCCGCTTCGAAGACAAAAAGGGCGACGAAGAGCTGCACGTGCAGGCGGAGAAGGACCTGACGACGCTGGTCAAGAACGACCAGACGACGGACATCAAGCACGACCGCAGCGTCACCATCAGCCACAACGACACGTTGAGCATCACCGGTGATCAGTTCATTCACATTCACGGCAATCTATCGATGACCGTCGACGGGGTCACTGACTCGAAAAACAAAGACGCGAGCAGCCCGATCAAGAGCTCGATGGCCGTTACCGGCGCCCACGATATGAAGGCCTCGGACAGCATCTCGCTCACCGCGCCGAACAAGATCACGCTCACCGTCGGCGGTAGCTCGGTCACGATCACTCCGGGCTCGATCACGCTGAGCGCGGGCGGCTCGCAAATCGTGCTCGATGCCAACGTGCTTGCTGCTTCGAAAGCCGGCAGCAAGATCAAGATCGACGCGGATGTGACCTCGAATTCGAGCAAAGGCGCGATGTCTCGCATCGACGACCACTTCCTCGGTCAATCCGCAGCCGGAAGCAAAGTCGTGTTGGACGCCAACGCGGCGCTCACGTCCCCCGGCGACGCCATCATCACGGGCACGAACGTCACCATGACCGGCCAAGCAAAAACCACCGTGGCCGGCGCTGCAGCCAAGGTTGAGCTCGCCGCCGCGGGCGCCACGGTTTCAGGGCCGAAGGTATCTGTCGCGGGCAGCGCGGTAACGGAGATCAAGGGCGGGTTGGTGAAGATCAATTGAGCGGTGAACCGCTCACCAGCCGCTGCAAGCCACGGTCACTCGTGCACATCTCGCGCGGCTTGCCACCGCTTGCTGACCGACTGCTTCGATTCCAGATCGGTGTATTCGATGCGATCCACTTTCCCTTCCAAATCCTGCCGCATGAGCTGCCCGAGCAAGACGTGGCGGACTAGTTTGCGCGCCAGAACGTCGCCGATCAACGGATCGGTACAGGTGTAGGAAACCTTCAGCACCCGCTCGCGCATCGAAACGGCGTCGACGCGGATCTTCTCTGCCGGGGAGGTTCGCTCTTCGATGACGTAAAAGCGGCTTTGTTCTTCGTTGCACGCCAGCGCGCGATAACGGTCCGTTTGGTCGAAATTGGGAGGATCCGCGGCCCTATCTCGGCCCAAACTGATGCCTTTGACTAATTCAACCGTGCTGTGGAAAGCGCGCTCGAATTGCATGGTCATTCGGCCACCGACGGCCTCCCAGGTTCGCCACGTCGCGGTTGTCGTTGGTCCAACGCCACCCATGGCCGGCGGGTGAACCCCCGCAGCGAATCGGGCGGGTAGGGGCGGCACGAGCTCAGTGAAGGGGATGGCGACCGTGGGCTGCACATGCAGTCCAAGCGCCCAGCCCAACTTGCCGCCATAGATTGGCTGACGGAGCGTCACCAAGTCGAAACACGGGTCCACGACTTTTCCGCGATACTTTTTGGTGGCCGAAGGTGGCCGCCCATCGAAGTCCAGCTGCCATCCGAAGTTGTCAGATAGCGCTTTGCGCGTCCACGTTGGTAACGCGAGCAGCGACATGCAGACTTGGTGGAGGTGATCAGCGTTGCTCATCGCTCTGGGGTGCTCTGCAAGCTGTGGCTTTTCCAAGTTCACGGTTTCGGCGGACCATTGGCATTGTCGTAGATGTCTTGATATGCGTCGCGATAGTATTCGTCGTACGTTTTTCCTCCGGTTCCACCTGCCTGCTCGTTATTGCGGTAGATGTCGCCGATCTCCTTTGCGCCCTGCTCCGGCGTCTTTGTCCCGTTCTGAACTTCCTGAGAGATTTGATCGTAGGCAGCGGCGTTGTCCGGGTTACCAGGATAACCGATGTCGTCGCCGCCGTTGTTCAAGATTTCCTGCCTAGCTTGAGCATTCTTGAGGGTCGCGTGGCCTTCGTCTTCGAGAGCCTTATCGACCTCGTTATCCACGTAAGCGTCTCGGTCGGCCACGCCAGTCGGATCCGCTGGCGGATCGACTGGGTTCATCGCATGGCCTATTTCGTGCGCTAGGGTACTGGCGCCGTACTCTGGCGGCGCATTCGCAAGATCTGGGTCGAGCAAGATCCGGGGATTGTTCGGATCGCGTACGCACCGGCTGCCTTGGCCCGGTTCGTTGGGTTCGATGGTCCAGCCATCGTCCGTGAGATCCGCCATATCACTTCTCAACGTTGGCGAGCGATTGACCAGATCATCGACGTCTGGGCCGAGCCCCGATTCGATCTCTGGTGGCGGCTCGTCTTTCTTGTCTTCTTCGTCTTCTTCGTCTTCTTCGTCCTCCTCTTCCTTGTCGCTAGGACCTTCATCTTCGTCGTCGCCTGCTGGTGCCTCATCGTCGACAGGGGCTCCTGGTTCTTCCAACGCACCTTCGGCAAGCGCCCCGCCCGCTACGGCTCCCGCTGTTCCGCCCGCGAGGTTTCCGAGCGAGGCGCTCTTTTCCTCGTCCGTCATCTGGTCGAACGGTTTGCCGGAGTGCATGTGCCATGTACTCGGGTCCGTCAGTTCCCCGGCTGGCATGGGCCAACCGAGATGCTCTGCCAAGATCGAGTAGCAGCCCACCACCGCGCCGCCTACGGCGAGCACGCTGGCGGCCTCCGGCACGAGAGCGGCCGCGATGACGAAGCCGATGCCCATCTCCAAGCCGCTAACGAACCCCGACGCAAAGGCGCTCGCCGCGCAGGTGATACAGAAATGATCGATATTCAGTGCTTCGTCGACGCCGACGCCGACCGCGACTCCAAGCACCGCAGCGCCAGCGAGCAACGGCAGCGAGACCGGAGCGGTGATGACGATGGCTGCAGCCACCGCAACACCTGCGGCGATTGCCAGCGCCGCTTTCCACCACAGGCCGAGCGGGTCCGTTTTGTTTAACGGATCGTTGCCAACGTAGAGGTAAAGGTTTGGGCCGCCGAGCAGACCGACGGGGTCGGGTGTGATGTAGCGCCCGAACTCCGCGCTGTAGTAACGAAATCGGTTGTAGCTTAGGTCTGTTTCGCCATCGAAGTACTGGCCGGCGAAGCGGAGCGGATTTTCCACTGCCTCGACGTGTACGGTTGCCTTGCCGAACGCGCTGTATTCCGCCGCCCATACGATCGCTCCGGACGCATCGGTCAGGCGGTGCGGAGTTCCCTGATGGTCGCAGTGATAGTAATAGACGCGCCCGTCCACACGCAGCGCGAACGGTGTATGGGTACCGGGGAGGTAGAGATAGTCACGGGTGTGTTGCGAGCCATCCGCCGCAGTAATTAGCTCGCGTGTGAGCTGCTCGCCGCACCAAACGAAACGAATCTCGCCCGTCTTGCTGCGCTTCAGCGTGCGTCGGCCGAATGCGTCGTACTCGAATTCGATGGGACCGTCTGGGCCTTCTGCCAGGATGAGCTGATGCCGCGCGTCGTAGACGTAGCGCCAGGGCTTGCCGTACCAGGTGGCGGCAATCAAGTTGCCGTGCCCGTCGTATTCACAGCGGGCGTTCCAGGTAGAAATTAGCCTGTTTCGCGGCCCGATAGACACGGCATTGCCCGAGTTGCTCGAGCGGTTGCCCGCGGCATCATACGAGAACCACTCGAGCAATTCACCGGTGCCCGAGCGCACCGCGAGCAGCTGCGACTCGGCGTCGTAGCTGAAGTCGCGCTTGCCAAATTCGGAATCTGCGCGGGATGTCAGTCTGTCCTGCAGATCGAAGTTCGACAGCGTCTCGTACAGCAAGCTCCCATTGCGAGTCTGGCGCGTGGCCGTTCGCTGTGGCTTCCCACTAGGTGTAAGAGTGCTCGCGGTCTCGAGCCCGTTCGCCAGCAGCGTGACTTGTGAGCGGTCGTCGAGCGCATGGCGGACGGTGGCCGGTGCCCCCGACCAGTCCGTGATCCGCGTCAGTTGCTTGTCTTCGTTGTACTCGAAAAAAACCTTAGTTTGGTCGGGGTACTCAATGCTCAGCAATAGACCGGTTGGGTCATGCTCGAACTTGAACGATTGCTCGTCGTTCTTTTCCTCGATCAGCTCGCCGGTGTCGGCGTAGCGGTACTCGGATTGAGCGCGCGGACCCTTGGCAGCACTGACGCGCCCTTCCGCGTATTGGAACTCATAGGCTGTTTGGTCTGGGTAACGAACTTCGGTCGGACGCCCCTCGGGCGTGGACCGCACGACGACACCCCGGGAATCGCTGGCGAACAGCCGCGCCACGTTCCCAACACCATCGTAGCTAGCGAACTCGCGGTGCCCATCGCTGTATTCGGTCAGGCTGAGCTTACCGTTTGCTCCATAGCCGAAACGAGTGACCTCACCGTTGCCATCGGTGAATGAGCGCAGTCTAGCCCGGGAATCATAGGTGAAGCGCTCACTCTTGCCGAGGCGATCGCTCAGCAGGATTGGGTTGTGTCGCGCGTCGTAGACGGAGCTCGATCGCGATCCATCCCAGAACGTGGCATCGCTTTGAGTGCGAGCTGGATTGAACTGGAACGAGCACAGCGTGTTCCCATCACGGCCGAACGCCGTGGGTACGCTGTCCTGATCGTAAGTCAGTTGGGTGACGCGGCCCGAGGGCTCGGTGTACTGAAGAAGATTTCCCTCGCTGTCCGAGCTCAGATGCCAGACTCTGCCTGCCGGGCTGCGAACCGCGTCGATGAAACCATCGGGCCCGAAGCGGTAAGCAAAGGTGCGGCCGACCGTGTCGGCGGCGTAGACAGCTTTCCGATTCGGATCGTAGCTCGTCTTCTTTCCCTCACGTTGCAACCGCTCTTGCAACGCAGCCGCGAATCGCCCCTGACGAAGCCCAGCGATGTGCGCGGCGCGGAGGCGAAACGTGGCCATCAGTGGGTGAGAGGGCTGGTGTTAAGGGGAGTTCCCACACGCGCGGCGCGTTGAGCGACGGGACGAACATGTGTCGCGCGGCGCCCGGCGTGAAGCCCTGCAATCTGCTGAAGCCAGACGCTCATGCCCGCCCAATCCATTCCGCGCTTACCCGCGCCCCGAGTGCCTCGTACTCGACCCTCACTTCTGCCACTTCTAGCGCAGCTGGGTCGCGGATCGGAATTAGCCCGCGCCAAACCAGGCAAAACAGGCTGTCATCTGGCAGGAATAGCAGCGTATCGAGTCGTGGAATCACCTGGCCCACGGTTAGCGGGGCGGCCATGTCGGGGGCGGGCGTGTCGCTCGGCCAAGGGCGGCGGCTCACGCTGAACACGGGTCGGATCCCAGGCAGCTGGAACGCGAACACGGGGTGCGTTTTGGAGACATTGGTGAGCCGCACCGGTTCGTTTCCGGCGAGGTGGCCCTCGACCTGCAGGTACGGGTGAGCGCCGTTGAAATAATCGAACTGGAAATCTTCGGGTAACTCGGGCGCGCGTTCGGCTTGCCAGCGTTCGTCGTAGGTGCCGGCGTACGTAGAACGCGGCTCGTTACCGCGCGGGAAGAAACCGCAGCCAATGGGCGGGGGATGGCTTGCTACGTTTTGGATTGGATTTTGAGGATCCTCCAGATTGGGCAGCCGGGTGCGGTGAATGGACTCGACGCGGAGCGCACCGATGAAGCCGGTGCCGGCGTAGTTATGCACGCACCAGGGCCTAAAACGAGGCAGTTGCGGGTCCATGCCCGCGTGGCGATCGATGCCGCCGAAAGCTCGCTCATACGTGAGCGGCATCTCGCTGAATTCACTAGGTCCCACACAGATCGGCGCGTGCTGCTCGCGTTCGGGGAACGACCACATGCGGTCTCCCATCACGCGAATCACGCGCTGCGTCTGGCCGACCTGGATCTCGACGTCCAACGCCTTCGTCAGCTGCCCGCGTGGCGCGTACGCCGAGCCAACCAACACGATGTCCGCGCGCGGTTTGAAGGGGACCAGATCCGATTCCAAGCGCAGCAGTCCCTCTGGCTTTTTCGGATCATAAGGCACGTCCGCGGTCAGAATCGGCAGCTGCTTGGCAGCCGCGCTGGCGGGTGCACCGCGTGTGTCCATACGAAACGTCGCCTTGACCAAGAACGACATGAACCATTCTCGGGTGGACGTTTTTCCGTATAGGAACGCAGTCGGATAAAGCCGCGCATTCTTGATTCGCATGCCCCGGCCACGTTCAGAACTGAACGGTCTCCGTGCGCAGGGTGCTGCCGTTGGTATAAGAAAAACCTTCCGCGAGCCCAGCTTGCTCGGTCTCCAGCACGAACCAGGAAATGGGGCCGAAGAAGTCCGAACACTCTGCGGGCGTGCAAGTGGGCAAGAACGTGCGTAACACCCGCGGGTCGTAAAAGCGGAAATACATCTGCTTGCCGGCTTCGTCTTCGACCATCAAGAAGCGGCGCAGTTGCCGACGTACGGCCTTGAAGTCCGCGGCGGCGAACAACAGCATGAACCGGCTGTCCCCCCAGTGGTCGCGGAGTAACGCACTCAGCAGCGCTGACTGCGCTGGCAGCGCCACGAGGTACGGCGCAACGTCCGCGAGCTCCTCACCTTCCGGGCCATCGTACAGCGAATAGTAGAGCTCTCCGTGGCAAACGAGCTCGCTCAGAACCGCAGAGCTGCGCGCCGCGTCCACCACTGCGTAAATTGATTGCTGTTGCGCGGCCAAGAACGCGAGCGCATTGGCATGTTGCGCGGCAGACAGGGCGAGAGGCGGCCGGGGCGGCGCGGCGCGTTCAGCGGCAGGAGCCAGCTCTCCCATTTCGAACAAGAATGCCGTGCCGCCAGCGGTCAGGCTGTCCCCGTGCCGTAGCTCGGCCTGCGTGACCTTCTTGCCGTTGACGTACACGCCTCCGAACGCGCTCAGATCATTGACCAAGCACAACTTTGCGGAACAGGGTGCGTTTCGCAGGCCCAAAAGGAAGCAGCCGGCGAGTTCGCAATGGGCGTGTTTCTTTGGGGGGGCGCTCACATCCCGCACCATGCAGCTCGCAGCGCCACACTCGAGCGCGAATTGCGTGGGCGCCAAGTGCTTGTCAGGAACGACCAAGTGGTTGGTGCTCGCGAGCCGCCCGACGAACGCTTGGCTGCCTGGCGCGAGCTCCAAGCAAGATCCCTCCGTGGGCCCGGTGAGCGTCGTGAGCCTCGCTTGCATGCGCGCGCTCAGGCCAGCGGACAATGCTCGACAAGGGCGGCGCCGTTGGCGGCCCCATTCTTCAGTGCGTTGCTTTGCGCAGAGCCAGCATCACCTATCAACACCGTGGGCAATCCTATCGCGATCGAGCCTCCGTGCGCCGTCAGATCACCCATGCGCGCGGCAGGCATGCCGCCAATCAACACGGTCATCGAGCCCTTGGCGATCACGTCAGGTGGTCCCACGCACACGAGCATATCCCCCACACGCGCGGCGGGCATGCCACCGATCAACACCGTAGGGCATCCCACCGTAACGGGGCCGCCCACGTGCGGCACCGGAGGCGCACCTGGAGTCACCATCGGACATAGGTGCTGGTCGCCGCTTCGAGCCGCCGGTTGTCCCATCGCTTAGCGCCCTTTCCCGCGGTTCACCCAGCAAAGATAGAAGCCGCGGCGCCGGCTGTCTACACCGCCGCTTTGGAGGCGCTGGCGGCGCTTTTCTAGCGAGCGACTTAGCCGCGCATTTGACGCCCAGGGCAACACGTTGCGCATCATCGGGGGCTGCTCGGAGGGCCACCGCCGCGCGCGCAGCAGAAGCAAGCTCCTGGAACGCACCGGCGGTGGTCCGCCCTGTGCGCGCCGGCAGCCTCCTCGTTGCCGCGCTCCAGCCCAGACAACCTGGGCGAGCGCTACGGGTTCGCGCAGACCTCCGGGTTGGGCACACTCGTGCGGAACAGTCGGTATGTTAGGGTACGCCGGAAAATGCCCCTCACGGAAAACGCGGCGCTAGAAGTGCGGAGCAAGGGCCCATCAGCGCTCCTCCTGTGCGTAATTTTTTTCTTCTCGGGCGCCGCCGGCGTTTCGTTCGAAGCCCTGTGGTTTCGGGTCATGGGGATCAGCCTCGGGAACGGCTTCTGGGCTTCCAATATCGTCTTGGCGAGCTTCATGGCGGGCCTGGCGGGGGGCAGTGCGCTTTCGGCCCGCTACGGCAAGCGCGTGCGACGGCCGCTGCAGTTGTACTCAGCTGTCGAAGTGGTCGTCGGCGTTACTGGCGTTGCGATCGTCGTGTTTGTGCCGCTTCTGAGCGCATCGCTCGGACGGCTCTTCACGCACGCGCTGGCGCACGATTGGATCGTGAATTTCCTGCGCCTGATGGTTGCATTCGTTTTCCTGCTGGTGCCCGCAACCGCGATGGGCATCACGCTCCCGTTGCTCAGCAAAGTGACCACACGCTCGGACGTGAATTTTGGTCGGGTATTGGGCCGGCTTTACGGCTGGAATACGCTCGGTGGGGTGGCGGGCGCGCTGTGTGGCGAGCTTTGGCTGATCGAATCCCTGGGTTTGCGCGGTACGGCGCTGGTCTCCGGTGCGCTCAACTTGGCTTCCGCCGCAGTTGCGCTGCTTTTGGCGCGGCGCGCCGAGAGCGCGCCGGCGGCACGGCCATCGGTGAGCTCCCGACCTCTCGGTGGGCGGGGTTGGCGCGTGCTCACTGCCGCGTTCGTGGCTGGTGCGACCCTCCTCTCGCTGGAGGTGATTTGGTTTCGTTTCCTACAAATGTTCGTGTTCGGTACGAGCTTCATTTTCGCGGCCATGTTGGCCGCGATCCTTCTGGGCATCGGTGGCGGCGGGGTGGTTGCAGCGCGCTGGCTCGGCTGGGATCGAGCGGCGCATCGCTTCGCGCCGCTCGTGGCGCTGGCAGCAGGCGTCGCCGTCGAGCTGTCGTATAGGTCGTTTGACCCCAGCTCTGGAGGGGT